>JBDHZV010000019.1:0-34121 GCA_039812125.1 Candidatus Nanopelagicales bacterium | reverse complement strand
GCTGCGTCAGGCTTTCGCCCATTGCGCAATATTCCCCACTGCTGCCTCCCGTAGGAGTCTGGGCCGTGTCTCAGTCCCAGTGTGGCCGGTCGCCCTCTCAGGCCGGCTACCCGTCGTCGCCTTGGTGGGCCACTACCCCACCAACAAGCTGATAGGCCGCGGGCCCATCCCTAGCCGAAAAACTTTCAACCAACCACGATGCCGTGGAAGGTGGTATCCGGTATTAGCACCTCTTTCGAGGAGTTATCCCAGAGCTAGGGGCAGGTTGCCCACGTGTTACTCACCCGTTCGCCACTGATCAGGACCCGAAGGTCCGTCACCGTTCGACTTGCATGTGTTAAGCACGCCGCCAGCGTTCGTCCTGAGCCAGGATCAAACTCTCCGTTAAGTTTGCTACCAGGCACGAGGCCTGGAAACTTGTCAACTTCGATTGATCTCTGGCACGACGTCAAGCTGTCTGCTTGCGTCATAACCAAAGGAATCTCCGTCGCGTCTGACTTGCGCCAGTCCGCGGACGGGGTTAAAATTGGCATTGACTTTCGGCACGCTGTTGAGTTCTCAAGGAGCGATCGCGCATCCTCGCTTCGCTTCGCTAGGCTCGGAGGCAACTCGACTAACTTAGCCTGTTCGCGGCCGCCGGTCAAATCCCGGCGTGTCGCCCGCTTCAGTGCGGTTTGGGGCTGTTAGTCCCTTCTGTTGTTCCCGTCTCAGCGCGCAACTAGGTCACCCGGCTGAGGTGGGGAGTCGATTCGAGAGACCGACCGGCCTGCCCGTCTGGGACTTACTGGCCGTTCGTTCCTCTCTCGCTTGCGACAGGTGGAACATTACGCGACTCTCGCTATCGGGTCAAATCGCCGCCTCCGCCATCGTGTCGCGTCGCCGGGATCGCCCATGGCATGGGCGATCCCGGCGTTGGATCACGGCAGGAGACGGACTCCGGAGACGGTGCGACGCCCTCGCCGAAGCACCACCCAGCCCTCCCCCAGGGCATGGTCGCGCCCGATCCGCGTGCCGTCGTCGTGGACCCGCTCGTTGTTCACGTACGCGCCGCCCTCGGTGATCGTGCGACGCGCCGCTGCCTTGGATGGCGCAAGGGACGCCGCCACCAGCAGGTCGACGAGGGCAATGCCCTCCGGCGGGGCGGCGACCTCGGCGTACGGGGTCTCCCGCAACGCTGCGGCCAGTGTGGGCCCCGGGACGGCAGCGAGGTCACCGGAGCCGAACAGCGCTCGCGACGCGGCCTCCACGGCGCGAAGTGCGTCGTCACCGTGCACCATCGCTGTCAGCTCCTGGGCGAGGGCACGCTGCGCCGCGCGGCCGGCCGGGCGTTCGGCGACCTCGACATCGAGCGCCTCGATCTCCTCGCGGCTGCGGAATGAGAACATCCGCAGGAACCCTGGGGCGTCCCGGTCGTCGGTGTTGAGCCAGAACTGGTAGAACGCGTACGGGCTCGTGAGCTCCGGGTCCAGCCACACGGCTCCGGCCTCGGTCTTGCCGAACTTGGTGCCATCGGCCTTGGTCATCAACGGGGTGGTCAGGGCGTGCACAGCAGCGCCCTCGACCCGCCGGATCAGGTCCACCCCCGCGACGATGTTGCCGAACTGGTCGGAGCCACCCGTCTGCAGGCGGCACCCGTACCGCCGGAACAGCTCGAGGTAGTCCTGCGACTGCAGCAGCACGTAGCTGAACTCCGTGAAGGAGATCCCCTGGTCCGCCAAGCGCCGCGCGACCGCTTCACGGTCCAGCATGCGGTTCACGCTGAAGTGCTTGCCGACATCGCGCAGGAACTCGATGACCGTCATCGAGGCGGTCCAGGAGTAGTTGTCCACCATCCGCGCCGCCGCTGGGCCGTCGAAGTCGTAGAAGCGCTCCAGCTGGGCCTGGATGCGCCGCGACCAGGTTGCGACGGTCTCCGCCGGGTTCAGCGCCCGCTCGGCCGTCGGCTTGGGGTCGCCGATCATGCCCGTGGCGCCCCCGACCAGAGCCAGCGGGCGATGCCCCGCCAGCTGGAAGCGTCGAACGGTCAGGGTCTGCGCCAGGTGCCCCACGTGCAGGCTCGCCGCCGTCGGATCGAATCCGCAGTACAGCGTGATCGGGCCCTGGTCGAGCTCCGAGCGCAGGGTGTCCAGATCGGTGCTGTGGGCGATGAGACCCCGCCAGGCGAGGTCATCGAGTACTGCGGCTCCATGGAACGTCATGGTCGGCATTCTCGCCCATGCCGCTCCCCCGGCGGCGCGACCCACGTACCTCGCCGGGCGAGGGACCGTCGGCTGGTGCGGGCCTCAGAGCGGCACCGGGTTGTCGTCGGCCCACGCCGCCCACCGGGCGGTGCGCTGACGCACCTGGTCGAGCTGCTCGCGCACCCGGACGGGCGCTGTGCCCCCGTGGCGCGAGCGGGCTGCGACGGCCGCCTCGGCGGACAGCCGTTCCCGCACCTGCGGCTGCAGAGCCGGGGACACCGCCGCCAACTCGTCGTCGGTGAGCTCCCAGAGCTCGACACCGCTGACCTCCGCCGCGCGCACGCAGGCTCCCGCCACCTCGTGCGCCTGCCGGAAGGGCATTCCCGCCTGGACCAGCCACTCCGCGATCTCCGTGGCCAGGGCGAACCCCTCGGGCGCGCTGGCGGCCATCCGGGAGGTGTCGAAGCGCAACGTGGCGACGCTGCCGGTCATCGCCGGGAGGACCAGCAGCAAGGTGTCCACCGCGTCGAAGACCGGCTCCTTGTCCTCCTGCAGGTCCCGGTTGTACGCGAACGGAAGGCCCTTGAGGGTGGCCAGCATCCCGGTCAGGTGACCGATCAGCCTGCCGGATTTGCCTCGCGCCAACTCGGCGATATCCGGGTTCTTCTTCTGCGGCATGATCGAGGACCCGGTCGACCAGGAGTCGTCCAGGGCCGCCCACCCGAACTCCCGGGACGCCCACAGGCAGATCTCCTCGCCGAGGCGTGACAGGTGGACGCCCACCAGCGCAGCCACGAACAGGAACTCCGCGACGAAGTCGCGGTCGCTGACCGCGTCGATCGAGTTGTCGATCGGGCCGGCGAACCCGAGCTCGCGGGCCACCGCGTGCGGGTCCAGCTCCAACGCGGACCCAGCCAGGGCGCCTGCCCCCAGCGGGCTCAGCGCCGCCCGGGAGTCCCAGTCGGACAACCGGTCCAGGTCGCGCAGGAAGGCGTGGGCGTGCTTGGCCAACTCGTGGCCGAACGACACCGGTTGCGCATGCTGCAGGTGCGTGAAGCCGGGCGCGACGGAGTCGACGTGCGCCTGCGCCTGCTCGGTGATCGCCGCGACCAGGCCCACCAGCGCCCCGGCCACCGCCCGGGACCGGTCCCGCAGGTACAGGCGGAAGTCGGTCGCCACCTGGTCGTTGCGGCTGCGCCCCGCCCGCAGCTTCCCGCCGACCGGCCCCAGCAGCTCGAGCAGCCCCCGCTCGATCGCGGTGTGCACATCCTCGTCGTCAGGCGTGGGCAGGAACCGGCCGTCGGACACGCGAGCGCCCAGCTCAGCCAGGGCCTCGTGCACCTGGTCCAGCTCCGGCGCGGACAGCAGGCCGGCCCGGTGCAGCACCCCCGCGTGGGCGCGCGTCTGCAGCAGGTCGTACGGCGCCAACCGCCAGTCGAAGTGGACCGACAGGCTCAGTGCGGTCATCTCCGGGGATGGACCGCCCTCGAACCTGCCACCCCACAGCCGAGTCGTGCTGGGGTGGCCCGCCCCCTGCGGTGGGAGGGTCATCCGACGGCCCGGCCCGCCGCGAGGTCCCGCGCCGCCGCCATCTTCGACGGCAGGCCCCAGAGCTCGATGAACCCCTTGGCCCGGGACTGGTCGAAGGTGTCGCCGGTGTCGTAGGTGGCCATCGCGAAATCGTAGAGCGACTCCGGGGAGCGCCGACCGGTCACCGTGGCGCGACCGCCCTGCAGGGTCAACCGCACCTCGCCGGTCACGGTCTCGTTGAGGTCGTCCAGGAAGCCTGACAGCAACCGGCGCAGCGGCGAGAACCACAGCCCGTCGTAGACGAGCTCTGTCCAGCGCTGCGAGACGCCCCGGCCGAACCGGGCCAGCTCGCGCTCGACGGTCACGCTCACCAGCTCGGCGTGGGCGGTGATCAGCGCCAGGGCCCCCGGGGCCTCGTAGACCTCACGGCTCTTGATGCCGACGAGGCGGTCCTCCACCATGTCCAGCCGGCCCACGCCGTGGGCACCCGCCCGGGCGTTGAGCTGTGAGATCGCCTCCAGCACCGTGACGGACACCCCGTCGATCGCCACCGGCACGCCCGAGGAGAAGCTGATCACGACCTCGTCCGCGGGCTGGGGCACCGTGGGGTCCTGGGTGTACGAGTAGATGTCCTCGATCGGGGCGTTCCAGATGTCCTCCAGGAACCCGGTCTCCACGGCGCGGCCCCACACGTTCTGGTCGATGGAGTACGGCGACTTCCTGGTGACGTCGATGGGCAGGTCGTGGGCCTCGGCGTACTCGATGGCCTTGTCGCGGGTGAGGGCCAGGTCCCGCACGGGGGCGATGCAGGTCAGGTCCGGCGCGAGATTGGTGATGCCCACCTCGAAGCGGACCTGGTCGTTGCCCTTGCCCGTGGACCCGTGGCTGACCACGGTCGCGCCGTGCGTGCGCGCCGCCGCGACCAGGTGCTTCACGATCGGCGGGCGGGACAGCGCGGAGACCAGCGGGTAGCGATCCATGTAGAGCGCGTCGGCCTTGAGGGCGGGCAGGCAGTACTCCTCCGCGAACTCGACCTTGGCATCGACGACCTCGGACTCGACCGCGCCGCAGGCCAGCGCACGCTCGCGGATGACGTCCATGTCCTCCCCGCCCTGGCCGACGTCGACCGCGCAGGCGATCACCTCGGCGCCGGTCTGCTCGGCGATCCACCCGATCGCCACGGAGGTGTCCAACCCACCGGAGTAGGCCAGTACGACACGATCAGCCATGAGTCCCTCTCCATCAGTGCGGCGGGACCGCCCGCCCATCGCCACAGTATACGCATATACACATGAACGGACCGGCCGCCCGCCCAGCCCCGGGACGCCTCAGCGTCGGCCCTCCACGAGGCGCAGGATCGCGGCGGCGACGTCCGGCCCTCCGCCGGCCGCCCGGGTCACGAGCATGACGGTGTCGTCGCCGGCCACGGTGCCCAGGACCTCGGGCCAGTCCGAGCGGTCGATCGCCGAGGCGAGGTACTGCGCCCCGCCCGGTGGTGTGCGCAGCACCACGATGTTGGCCGAGCTGTCCACGCTGACCAGGACGTCCTGGGCCACCCGCGCCAGGCGGGCCATCGTCTCGGTGTCGGGCGGCACCGGCCGGGTGTCACCCCCTTCCGCGGGCACCGCGTAGACCTGCTCCCCCGCGGCGGAGGCCACCTTCACCGCGCCGAGCTCGTCGAGGTCGCGCGACAGGGTGGCCTGGGTGACGACGAACCCGTCAGCGGCCAGGATCTCGGCCAGCGCCGCCTGGGAGGACACCGCCGTGCGGTCGAGCACCTCCACGATGCGTCGATGCCGCGCCGCCTTCGTGTTCGGGATCGTCATGGCCGAGTGCCCGCGCGATCGTCGGATCCCGACGTGTCGGCTTCCGTCGATCCGTCCAGGCACTCGGCCAGCGACTGCGCGATCAGCGACACTGCGAGCTCAGCCTCGTCGGGGGACAGCACCAGCGGGGGCGCCAGCCGCACGACGTCGGGTTGGGCAGCGTTGACCAGGACGCCGCGCGTGCGAGCAGCCGCCTCCACGCGGCGCGCCACGGGCTGCTCCAGGACCACGCCAACGAGCAGCCCGGCACCGCGCACCTGCCGGACCCCGGGCAGGCCCGCAAGGCCGGAGCGCAGCTGGGCCCCGCGCTGGCGGGCGTTGTCCAGCAGGCCCTGCTCCTCGATGGTGGCCAGCACGGCAAGGGCTGCGGCGGCGCAGACCGGGTTGCCGCCGAATGTGCTGCCGTGCCCGCCCGGGGCGAATGCCGGGACCTCGGAGCCGATCGTGAGCATCGCCCCGATCGGCATCCCACCGCCCAGCCCCTTCGCCAGGGTCAGCACGTCGGGAACGACGCCACCCTCGGCGGGGTCCTGGTGGGCGAACCACCGACCTGTGCGCCCGATGCCGGTCTGCACCTCGTCGAGGATGAGCAGGGCCCCGGCCTCGCGCGTGATCCGCCGGGCGGCCGCCAGGTAGCCGACGGGCGGGACCACCACGCCGGACTCGCCCTGGATCGGCTCGATGATGACCGCGGCAGTGGTCGCGTCCACCGCTGCCGCCAGGGCGTCGGCGTCGCCGAACGGCACGAAGGTGACGTCGCCGGGCAGCGGGCGGAAGGGGTCGGCCTTGGCCGGCTGGCCGGTCAGTGCCAGGGCCCCCATCGTGCGCCCGTGGAATGCCCCGACGGTGGCGACCATCCCGCGCCGGCCGGTCAGCCGAGCGAGCTTGAACGCCGCCTCATTGGCCTCGGCACCCGAGTTGCATAGGAACGTGCGCACCGGGGTCGCCGGGGCGAGCAGGCTGGTCAGTCGCTCCGCGAGGACGACAGCAGGCAGGGTGATCGCCAGGTTCGAGGTGTGCCCGAGCGTGGCCACCTGCTGGGACACCGCCCGGACGACCGCCGGATGGGCGTGGCCCAGCGCGTTGACCGCGATCCCGGCGACCAGGTCCAGATAGCGCGCACCCGCGTCGTCGACGACCCAGGCCCCCGACCCACTGACCAGCGTCAGGACCGGCGTGCCGTAGTTGTCCTGCAGCGCCGACTGCCAGCGCTGGCTCAGGCTACTCACCGGGCACCTCGACGACCGGCTCGTCAGGCAGCACCATCGTGCCGACGCCCTCGGAGGTGAAGACCTCCAGCAGCAGGCTGTGCGGCAGGCGCCCGTCGATGACGTGCGCCCGCTCCACGCCGCCCTGGACCGCCCGCAGGCAGGCCTCCATCTTGGGCGCCATCCCGGAGTCCAGCGACGGCAGCAGGGCAGCCAGCTCCGCGGCGCGGATCTGGCTGACCAGGCTGGCACGGTCGGGCCAGTCCGAGAACAGGCCCTCCACGTCGGTGAGCACGACCAGCTTTCCCGCACCGAGGGCCACCGCGAGGGCGGAGGCTGCGGTGTCGGCGTTGACGTTGAGGACCTGGCCGTCCTCGGCCACCCCGATGGTGGAGATGACCGGGACGAAGCCGTCATCGAGCAGGCTGCGCACGAACTCCGGGCGAACGGTGGTGACGTCCCCGACCAGCCCCAGGTCCAGCTCCTCGCCGTTGGACATGACCCGCCGGCGCTCGGCACGGAACAGCGAGGCGTCCTCCCCCGAGATGCCGACCGCCAGCGGCCCGTGGGCGTTCACCAGCCCCACGAGGTCTCGCTGCACCTGCCCGGTGAGCACCATCCGCACGACGTCCATGACCTCCGGGGTGGTCACCCGCAGCCCCGCACGGAACTCGCTGGTCACCCCGAGCCTGGCCAGCATCGCGTTGATCTGCGGGCCGCCTCCGTGCACGACCACGGGGCGCAGGCCCGCCAGGCGGAGGAACACCACGTCGGCGGCGAACGCCTCCTGCAGCTGCGGGGAGGTCATGGCGTTCCCGCCGTACTTCACCACGACGGTGGCGCCGCGGAACCGCTCCAGCCAGGGCAGCGCCTCGGCCAGGACACCGGCCTTGGCCAGGGCGTCGGCGGTCGGGACAGCCCGCGTGCTGCTCATCTCGGGACTCCTCACAGGTGGCGCGCGGCGCCGGGTCGTCGGTGGTTGGCTGCCGGGGATCAGATCAGGTGGAGTACGCGGAGTTCTCGTGGACGTACATCGCGGTCAGGTCATTGGTCCACAGCGTGGCGACCGCGGTACCGGACCTCAGGTCGATCGTCAGGATGACTTCACGACCGGACATGTCCACGTCGTCGCGCTCACCGTGGGCTGCCCCGTCCCGGCACACCAGCACGCCGTTGATGCTCACGTCGATGGCGTCGGGCTCGAAGACCGCAGTCGTCGTGCCGACGGCTGACAGGATCCGGCCCCAGTTGGGGTCCTCGCCGTGGATGGCGCACTTGAGCAGGTTGCTGCGGGAGACCGCGCGGGCGGCGATCACGGCATCGTCCTCGCTGGCAGCACCGACCACGTCGATCCGGATGTCCTTGGTGGCTCCCTCGGCGTCGGCGATGAGCTGGCGGGCCAGGCTGGCGCACACCGCCGACACCGCCTCCTGCAGCTGCCCGGCCTCGGGGGAGACACCGCTGGCCCCGGAGGCCAGGAGCAGGACGGTGTCGTTGGTGGACATGCACCCATCGGAGTCGATCCGGTCGAACGTCACCCGGGTCGCCTCGCGGAGCACATCGTCGAGCTCAGGGGCACCGACCACGGCATCGGTGGTCAGGACCACCAGCATGGTCGCCAGCCCGGGGGCGAGCATCCCGGCGCCCTTGGCCATGCCGCCCACGGCCCACCCCGCCGGGGAGCGCATGGAGGCCAGCTTCGGCACGCTGTCGGTGGTCATGATGGCGCGCGCGGCATCTGGCCCGCCGTCAGCGGCGAGGACCCGCGCCGCGGCATCGGTCCCGGACAGCAGCCGATCCATCGGCAGGCGCTGCCCGATCAGGCCCGTCGAGCACACCGCCACCTCGATCGGGGCGACGCCCAGCAGCTGTGCCACGTGCTCCGCGGTGACGTGGGTGTCGGCGAAGCCCTCGGGCCCGGTGCACGCGTTCGCACCGCCCGAGTTGAGCACGACCGCGGCGAACCTCCCGGTCCGGGCGCACTGCTCGGTCCACTGCACCGGCGCTGCCTTGATCCGGTTGGAGGTGAACACGGCAGCGGCCGCGTGCCCGGGCCCCTCGTTGACGACCAGCGCGACGTCCGGGGCACCGGACGACTTCAGCCCGGCCGGGACGCCGGCGGCCAGGAACCCCCGGGCGGCGGTCACGCCTGCGCAGTCCGCCCCGACGACGACCACCGCGCTCACGGCGCGACCCCGTTGACCGGCAGGCCCAGGTGCTCGGGCAGCCCCAGGACGCGGTTGGCGTTCTGCAGGGCCTGCCCGGCCGCACCCTTCACGAGGTTGTCCAGGGCCACCACCACCGTGGTGCGCCCGGAGTGCCGGTCGGCGGCCACCTGCAGGTGGGCGCTGTTGGACCCGTAGGTGGCAGCCGTCGCCGGCTGGCGCCCCGCCGGCAGGACATGCACGAACGGCTCCGCGTCGTAGCAGTCGTGCAGCGCGTCCCGCAGGGTCGACTCCGCGACCCCGGGCGCGGTGCGCGCGGTGCACGCGCCCAGGATCCCCCGCGACATCGGAGCCAGCATCGGGGTGAAGAGCATGGACACCGGCTGGCCGGCCGCCCCGCTGAGCGCCTGCTCCATCTCCGGCGTGTGCTGGTGGGCCCCGCCGACCTTGTAGGCCGACATCGACCCCATCACCTCGCTGGCCAGCAGGGCGTCCGAGGCCTTGCGACCAGCCCCGGAGGTCCCGGAGGCCGCGACCACGACGACGTCGTCGGGCTCGACCAGCTCGGCGGCCAGCAGGGGCGCCAGGGCGAGTGAGACCGCGGTTGCGTAGCACCCGGGGTTGGCGATCCGGGTGTGCCCGACCAGGCGGTCACGCTGGCCCGGCAGCTCGGGCAGGCCGTACGGCCAGGTGCCCGCGTGGTCGTCACGGCCGTAGTAGCGCACCCACGCGGCCGGGTCCACGAGGCGGTAGTCCGCACCCAGGTCGACCACGGGCACATCCGGCGGCAGGCCCGCCACGAGCGCGGCAGACTCCCCGTGCGGAAGTGCCATCAGGACCAGGTCAGCCTCGGCCAGCGAGTCGGGATCGGTGGGCACGAAGGACGCGCCGGCGAGCTCGAGCAGCTGGGGATGGGTGCCGGCGACCGGCTGGCCCGCGCGACCACCCGCGGCGATCGCGCCGAGGGTGAGCTCGGGATGGCCCAGGACCAGCCGGAGGATCTCTGCGCCGGCGTACCCGGACGCCCCGGCGACGGAAACGGTGAAGGTCACCCGTGGAGTATACGCATATACGGATACTGCACGGGTGACCGACCCGGGCCTACTCGAACGCGGCCGACAGCGGCTGCGCCTCGCCGTCCCCCATCGAGTCCTCGCGGGTCCGCAACCGGACCTCGGGGATCAGGAAGGAGACCAGCAGCGCCACTGCCACGAACGGGATCGCGACCAGGAAGACGTCCTGCAGGGACTGCATGAACGCGTCGAGCACCGGCGCCCTGACCGCCTCCGGCAGTGCCTCGATCTTCTGGATGTCACCGAGCGAGCCGCCCACGGCCCCGCCGGACTGACCCGGGAAGGCCAGCGCGAGGTAGTGCGCCAGCCGGCTGCTCAGGACGGCGCCGAAGATCGCGGTGCCGAACGCACCACCCATCGAGCGGAAGAAGGTGACCGAGGAGGTGGCGACTCCGAGATCCCGGAATCCGACCGCGTTCTGGACCGCGGTCACCACGGTCTGCATGGTGAAGCCGAGTCCGGCACCCAGGGCGAAGATGTAGAGGCTGAACTGCCAGTACGGGGTGTCCAGCTGCAGGCCCGACAGCAGCCACAGGGCACCCAGGATGATGGCCGAGCCGACGATCGGGTAGATCCGGTAGCGGCCCGTCCGGGTGACCAGCTGGCCCGACCCGATCGACGTCAGGAATATGCCGACGACCATCGGGATCAGGGCCAGGCCGGATTCCGTCGGGGTGTAGCCCTTGACGATCTGCAGGTAGAACGGCAGGTAGATGATGCCGCCGAACATCGCCATCCCGACGAGGAAGGCGAACAGCACCGACCACCGGAACACCCGGCCGCGGAACAGCCGCATCGGGATGATGGGCTCCTCCGCGCGCAGCTCGATGAGCACGAAGGCGACTGCCAGGAGCAGGCCACCGATCAGCAGGGCCAGCGACAGCGGCGCGGTCCAGCCGTACTCACTGCCCGCCCAGGAGGTGTACAGCAGCAGGGAGGTCACCGAGCCGACGATGACCGCGGCACCGAGGTAGTCGATGCGGTGCTCGCGACGGATCACCGGCATGTGCAGGGCACGCGAGGTCACCACGAGGGCAGCCAGGCCGATGGGGATGTTCAGCCAGAAGATCCAGCGCCACCCGGGGCCGTCGGTGAAGAACCCGCCGAGCAGCGGGCCCGCCACGCTCGAGATGCCGAACACGGCGCCGAACATGCCCTGGTACTTGCCGCGCTCCCGAGGCGGGATGATGTCGCCGATGATGGCCAGCGCGAGGGCCATGAGGCCGCCGCCGCCGAGGCCCTGGACAGCCCGCCCGCCGATCAGCATGGTCATCGACGTGGCGGCGCCGGCGATGAGCGAGCCGACCAGGAAGATGACGATGGCCGCCTGGAACATCGGGCGGCGACCGTAGAGGTCGGAGACCTTGCCCCACAGCGGCGTCGAGGCCGTGGAGGTCAGCAGGTAGGCAGTGACCACCCAGGACAGGTGCTCCAGCCCGCCGAGGTCGGACACGATGCGCGGCAGCGCAGTGCCCACGATGCTCTGGTCGAGGGCGGCCAGGAACATGCCGGCCATGAGTCCGATGAGGACCTGGACGATCTCGCGATGGGTCAGGTACGACGGGGCAGCCGCGGGATCGCCCGTGGCTGCCGGCGAGGCGACGGTGCCGGCCGGTCGGGGGGTGCCCGCGGCGTCGGATGGTGGCGTGCTCATGCGTTCTCCCTCTGGTCGGCCAGCGCGCTGGCCAGCTTGTGGAGCAAGCGGACCAGCTCGGCCCGCTCGTGCTCGGTGAGGTCTGCGGTCGCTGCGCGCAGGACGTCGCGGTGGCGACGCAGCCGGTCGCCCAGCGCCTGACGGCCCGCGTCGGTGAGGGCCAGCACGGTGGCCCGCCCGTCGCTCGGATCGCGCTCGGCGCTGACGAGGCCGTCCTCGACCAGGCTGCGGGCATGCCGGCTGACAGTCGAGGCGTCGAGGTGCAGGACCTCCGCGATGTGGCCGGACCGGTCCGGCCCGACCGTGGCCAGGTGATGCAGGATGGGGAACCCTCCCGGGTCCATCCCGGTGGAGCCGGCCTGGAGCCCTCGCTTCACGGACACGAGCGCAACAGTCAGCTCGTCCTCCATGCACTCAGGGGTCCAGGACTCCCCGACATTGGTTGTATTCACCACACAAGTAGAGCATGGATGCGTGCATCACGCAACCTTCTCCGCGTCCGGCGCACCCGGGTCCCACGCGTGGGGGCGGCGCTGCGCGCGGCGTCTGACAGCCGTCAGCCGCGGCGCAGCGCCTCGGCCAGCAGGGCCTCACGGTCGTCGCGCACGTGCAGGAACCGCCCGGCGAGCGGGTCGAACCGCCCGGACGCCAGGTCGTCGACCAGCCCCGCCATGTCCGAGACCGGGCGGAACGCCGAGTCCGGCAGCGCAGCCAGCTCAGGCTGGTGGGCCAGCAGGGCCTGCGGCCACCGGGTCATGTCCGTGCGCACCATCCCGGGGCTCACGGCGAAGATGCGCACCCCGGACCCGTCCAGCTCGCGGGCCACCGAGGCCACCAGGTGCGTCAGCGCGGCCTTGCTCGCACCGTAGGCCGAGGACCACGGCGAGGGGTACTGCCCCATGCCCGACGAGGTGACCACGACCCGGCCGGACCCACGGGCGACCATCCCGGGCAGCGCGGCGCGCAATGTCGTGTAGGTGCCCAGGACGTTGACCCGGATGTCGTGCCACCAGTCGTCCGGGTCGGTCTCCCACGTCGGACCCACCGCGGTGTACGCACCGGCGTTGGCCACCACCAGATCGGGGACGCGCCACAGCCCGGCGAGCGCTGCGAATGCCTGCGCCATCGCCGGCCCGTCGGTGACGTCGGCCACCAGCGGGAGCACCCGGTCGCCGCCGTGCTGGGCAGCAAGGCAGGCCAGCGCCCCCGCGTCCCGGGCCAGGGCGGCGACCCGCCAGCCGCTGCCCACGAGGTGCTCGACCACCCCACGACCGATGCCCCGGCTGGCGCCGGTGACCACCGCGACCCCTCCGCCACTCATCGGGTCCGACCTCCTGCCTGCCCCATCGCGGGCCTGACGGCTCAGCTGCGCAGGACCGCACCGAACTGCTCGGCGACGGCGTCCAGCGCCGCCTGCCGGACCGCGGCCACCTCGGCCGCGGACAGCGTCCGGTCGGGGGCGCGCAGTCGCAGCGCGAACGCCAGGGAGCGCCGCCCCGGGCCCACCTGGTCGCCGGTGTACGCGTCGAACAGGCGCACACTCTCGACCAGGTCCCCGCCTCCGCGCAGCAGCGCCCGACGCACCTGTTCGGCCGGGACGTCGGCCGCCACGACCACGGCCAGGTCCTCCTTGGCCACGGGCATCGTGGCGAAGGAGGGAGCCGGTGCCACGGCGGGCACAGCCGCGGTCAGCGCGTCCAGGTCGAGCTCCAGCGCGACGGTGCGGGGTGGTAGCCCCAGGGCCGCCACGACGCCCGGGTGCAGCTCACCGGCGTGTCCGATGACGCCACCGGCCACCACCAGGGCGGCGCACCGACCCGGGTGCCACGGCATCAGCGCCGCCGCCCGGACGTCGAGGGCGACGCCGAGGTCCTCCGCGATGCCGCGGGCGACGCCGATCGCATCGGCCCACGTTGCTGCCCGGCCCGCGCCCCACCAGCCCGCACGCTCCCGCTCGCCGGCCAGGACCGCCGCGAGGTGGCGGGGCTGGGCCGGCAGCAGCGCCCCGAGGGCATCGACCTGCTCGGGGCTGGGGCGGTGGGCCACCGTCGGGCGCGGCGGATCCACCGACAACCCGACACCGGTGCCCTGGAAGACCAGTCCGACCTCACTGAGCGCGACCTCGGCCGAACCCCGCCCCAGGTTCCGCCGGGCCGCAGCCAGCAGCCCGGGCAGCAGCGTCGTGCGCAGCAGGGGCGCTTCGTCGGACAGCGGGTTGGCCAGCCGCACGGTGGCCGAGCGGGGATCCTCGGCGCCGATGCCGAGCACGTCGAGCTCGCCCGCGGACAGGAACGGGTACGTCAGCACCTCCACGAGCCCCTCGGCCGCCAGCAGCCGGCCGACCCGCCGCCGCAGCCGCTGGCCCGCGGTCAGCCCGAATCCGGCACGGGCCCGGGGCAGCGTCGCGGGCAGGCGGTCATAGCCCTCCAGGCGTACGACCTCCTCGACCAGGTCGGCGGGATCGGTCAGGTCCGGACGCCAGCTGGGTGGCGTGACGACCAGATCCTCGCCGTGCACCTCAACCCGCGCGCCCACCTGGCGCAGCCGGGCCGCGGCGGCCCCGATCGGGATGTCCAGCCCGGCGACCCGCGCCGGGAGGTCCCCGGCGATGCGCACGGCACCGGACGGCCCCGCCAGGTCCACGCGGGAGGTGCCCACGTAGGTCGCGCCCCCGAGCTCGACCAGCAGCGCCGCCGCGCGGGCGGAGGCCACGGCGGGCAGGGCAGGGTCGACCCCGCGCTCGAAGCGCCGCGATGCCTCGGACGACAGCTTGTGCCGGCGCGACATCCGCGCGATCGACACCGCGTCGAAGTGCACCGCCTCGATCGCGACGTCACACGACTGGTCGCCGATCTCGGAGTCCACCCCGCCCATGGTCCCGGCCAGTGCCAGCGGGTGCGCCGGATCGGCGATGACCACGTCGAGCACGGACAGCGTCCGCCCGACGTGGTCGAGGGTCTCCAGGGGCTCGCCGGCGCGGGCCCGGCGCACGGTCAGCGGCCCGCCCAGTGCGCCACGATCGAAGGCGTGCAGGGGCTGACCCAGCTCGAGCATGACGTAGTTGGTCACGTCCACCGCCAGCGACACCGGCCGCATGCCGCACGCGACCAGCGCGCGGCGCATCCACATCGGGCTGGGCGCCGCCGGGTCGAGCCCAGCCAGGGACCGCAGGACGAACCGGTCCGCCGCGGTCGGGTCCGTGATCGAGCAGCCGTGGGGCTGCTCCCCGGTGGGCGCGGGCAGCAGCGACTCCGCGTCGACCAGGGCCGGGTCGGCGAAGTCCAGCCCGTAGGCGGTCGCCACCTCCCGCGCGATGCCCCGGATGCTCAGCGCGTAGCCGCGGTCCGGCGTCACGGCGATGTCGAGCACGGCATCGCCGAGGCCCAGGACCTCGAAGCCGGAGTCCCCCGGTGCCGCGGATCCGGCGGGCAGCACGATGATCCCGCTGTGGTCCTCCCCGAGGCCGAGCTCACGCTCCGAGGTGATCATGCCGTCGGACACCCGGCCATAGGTCGAACGGGTCGCGATGGCGAACCCGCCCGGCAGCACCGCCCCCGGGAGGGCGACCACCACGAGGTCACCCTCGGCGAAGTTGCGGGCACCGCAGATGATGCCGCGCTGCGACGTGGCCTCCCCGGCGACGACCTCGCCGTTGCCGGGGCCGACCTCGACGCGACAGAACCGGATGGGCTTCTTGAACCCGGTGAGCTCCTCGACGGACAGCACCCGGCCGACGACCAGCGGGCCGGTCACCTCCCCGCCCAGCACCTCAACGGTCTCCACCTCGAGTCCCGCGGCGACGAGCCGCTCGGCGACGTCCCGGCCGGTCTGGTCCTCGGGGACCGCGACGTAGCGGCGGATCCAGCTCAGGGGCGCGCGCATCTCAGACCTCCGTACCGAACGCCGTCGTGAACCGGACGTCGCCCTCGACCATGTCGCGCATGTCGGTGACCCCGTGGCGGAACATCAGTGTCCGCTCGATGCCCATCCCGAAGGCGAACCCGGAGTACCGGTCCGTGTCGATCCCACACGCGGTGAGGACCCGCGGGTTGACCATCCCGCAGCCGCCCCACTCGATCCAGCCCTCCGAGCTGCAGGTGCGGCAGGGCCGCGCCGGATCGCCGACCGAGGCCCCCCGGCAGACGAAGCACTGCAGGTCCACCTCCGCGCTGGGCTCGGTGAACGGGAAGTAGCTCGGCCGCAGCCGCGTGACCAGGCCGTCGCCGAACATCGCCGAGGCGAAGTGGTCGAGCGTGCCCTTCAGGTCGGCCATGGTGATCCCCTCGTCCACGACGAGGCCCTCGACCTGGTGGAACACCGGGGTGTGCGTGGCGTCGAGCTCGTCGGTCCGGTACACCCGGCCCGGGCACACGACGTAGATGGGCAGCTCCCTCGAGAGCATCGTGCGCGCCTGCACCGGGGACGTGTGGGTGCGCAGCACGACCCCGGAGTCCGGTGAGCCCACGAAGAAGGTGTCCTGCATGGTGCGGGCAGGGTGGTCGGGGGCGATGTTGAGCGCGTCGAAGTTGAACCACTCGGCCTCGACCTCGGGCCCCTCGGCCACCTCGTAGCCCATGGCGACGAAGACGTCCTCGATCCGCTCCATCAGCGTCGTCAGCGGGTGCCGGGCGCCTCGGGCCCGCCGGTCGGTGGGCAGCGTCACGTCGACCGCCTCCTCGACCAGGACCCGCTCGTCGCGCTCGGCGACCAGGACGACCTCACGCTCCTCGAGGGCGCGGCGGACCGCCGCGCGGGCCATCCCCACGCGCTTGCCCGCCTCCGCCTTCGCGGCCGGCGGCAGCGCCCCGATCTCCCGGTTGGCCAGCGCGAGCGGGGAACGGTCCCCCGCATGCTCCAGCCGGACGGCCTTCAGGGCGTCGAGGTCGGCGGCCGCGGCGATCGCGGCGAGGGCGGCGTCGCGGGCGGCAGCCACCGCCTCGTCGGACAGCGCGCTGACCTCGACCGGGTCGTAGGACGTGTTGGGCGCGGACATTCGTCACTTCCAGGGATGGGCGGGCATTCGGCTCGGCGATTCTACGGCGGTCGGCGTGGGGCGCCCGGCCGCCCCGCGCCGACCGCCGTCACGACCCCTGAACCAGGACCAGGGTGTCCCACGGTGCCAGGGTGCCGACGGGCACGTAGATGGTGCCCTCGGGCTGCCCGACGTCCTGCCCGAGCAGGGACGTCCACGCGCCGGTGCCCGCGTCGGGCAGTGTCACGGCCAGGTCCGCCAGCGGCTGGTCGCTGGCGTTGCCGACCACCAGTGCCCGCTGACCGTCAAGGGTGCGCAGGTAGGCGAACCCGTCGCTCGCGGAGACGTCCAGCCGCGTGAAGCTGCCGGTGCGCAGCGCCGGAGTCGCGGCGCGCGCCGCGAGCAGGCGGCGGTAGTGCGACAGCAGCGAGCGCGGATCGGCAGACTGCGCGGCGACGTTGCGCGCCTGCCACCCGTCGGCCAGCGGCTGCCACGGCTGCCCCGAGGTGAAGTCACCCGCCGGGTCCCGGCCGGTCCACGGCAGCGGGGTACGGATCTGCTCGTCGGGCTTCTGGCCGGGCAGGCCGATCTCCTGGCCGTAGTACAGGAACGGCGTGCCCGGCTGGGTGAGCAGCCAGGTGGCGATCATCCGCAGCCGGTCGGGGTCGTCGGCGGCGAGGGAGGCCAGCCGGTCCCGGTCGTGGTTGTCGGTGAACACGCCGACCTGCCAGTCCGGGTAGTTGGTCAGGTTGGTCTCCGTGGAGTCCAGCAACGAGTCCATCAGCCCGGATGCGGCGCCGGAGGACGCGGCGTCGGCCGTGGTGAAGTCGAAGGCCAGGTCGACCTGCCCCGGCACGTACGACGCACTGGTCATCGACGGGGCCCAGATCTCCCCCACGAGCAGGGCGTCCGGGTCCACCTGCTTGACCGCCGCGTTGAACCCGGTCAGCCAGTCCTTGTTCGCCTGGGTGTTGGCGTACTCGCCGTCCTGCTCCACGAGGTGCTGTGCCCCGTCCAGGCGGAACCCGTCCACCCCCAGCTCCAACCACTGCCGGGCCACGTCCTCGAGCTCAGCGGTGACCGCCTCGCTGCGCAGGTCCAGGTCGGGCATCCCCTCCCAGAAGACGCCCAGGTAGGAGCGGTTGCCGTCCGGGTGCCACACCTGCTGCCCCCACGGCCCCGTCTCGTCGGAGGTGCCGTCGCGCCACACGTACCAGTCCGCGTACTGCCCCTGCCCGCTGCGGCTGGCCTGGAACCACGGGTGCTCGGTGGATGTGTGGTTCAGGGGCAGGTCAAGGATCACCGCGATGCCCCGCTGGTGCGCGGCCGCCAGCAGCGCCCGGAGGTCCTCGGTCGTGCCGTAGTCGGGGTTCACGCTGCGGTAGTCGGTCACGTCGTAGCCGTGGTAGCTCGGCGACGGGAAGATCGGCATCAGCCACAGCCCGGTCACGCCGAGGTCGGCGGTCGTGCCGGGGTCGCCGTCGTTGAGCTCGTCGAGCCGGTCGATGAGCCCGCGCAGGTCGCCGGCGCCGTCACCATCGGAGTCCTGGAACGAGCGCACGAACACCTCGTAGAACGTGCGGTCGTCCCACCAGCGCTGCGACGCCGGCACCAGGCTGGGCGTCGCTGCCCCACCGGACCTCCCGTCCGGGCTGTCGACCGAGCAGCCGGCACCGAGCGCGAGAACGGCCGCTGCCGCCGCGGCGACGATCGCGCGTCGACGACTCATCGGGAGTCCTCCCCGGTGTTGCTGCGCGCGGTGGCGTACAGGCACACGGCGGCAGCTGTGGCGACGTTCAGGCTCTCCGCCCGGCCCAGGATCGGGATGCGCACCACCTCGTCCACCGCCGCCAGCACCTGCTCGGGCAGGCCGTGCGCCTCGTTGCCGAACAGCCAGGCGACCCGACCGCCGACCAGCCCGTCCCGCTCGGCGCGGAACAGGTCGACCGAGCGGCGTGTGACGTCCGCGGCCAGCACCCGGTAGCCGCTCGCCTGCAGCCCCGAGACGACCTCGGGGGTCGGCCCGACCGTGACCACCGGCAGGTGGAACAGCGACCCGGCGCTGGCCCGCACGCACTTGGCGTTCGTGGGGTCCACCGACCCCGACGACAGGCCCACCCCGACGGCGCCGGCCGCGTCCGCGACCCGGACCAGCGCCCCCGCGTTGCCCGGGTCGGACATCTCATGAGCCACCACCAGGGCCGCCCGCGAGCCCGGGCTGGCCACCACGGAGGACCACGGCGGGGGGTCCCAGCGACACACCCCCACGATGCCCTGGGGAGCCTGGGCGGACAGCAGCCCGGCCAGGGCGTCGTCCTGCACCACGTGCACCGGCACCCCTGCGACGTCGGCCGCGGCGGTCTCGGCGGCCCAGCGGTGCTGCCACCCCAGGCCGACGAGAATCTCGACGGCCAGCCCACCAGCAATCGCCTCACGGACCGCCTGCGGACCCTCGGCCAGCAGCTGGCCGGTCGCCCGCCGCTGCTTGCCCTGCGTCAGCGCCCGGGCCGCGCGCACCCGCGCGGAACGCGCCTGCAGGGGGTCCGCCACGTGGCACAGCATGCCAGCACGCGTGCCCAGGTGCTCCCTCCACCACGGCTGGCGCGCTACCGTGCTTGCAGGGGATGGGCGGGGGAACGAAGGGGGACGCCATGCCGACGACGCTGGTGGGGGCGATCCAGCAGGTCACCGGCTCGACAGAGCTGCTCGACCGGATCGTCGCCCAGGCCCTGGCACTGTTCGAGGACGCGGATGGCGCCTCACTGGAGGTGCGCCGGTCCGGGGACTGGCTGGAGTACGTCAGCGCTGCGGGCAGCCTCGCCCCCTTCGTCGGCCTGGTGCTGCCGGTCACCGGCAGCCTGTCGGGCCTGGCCCTGACCAGCGGCATGGTGCAGCGCTGCGACGACGCCCTGGTCGACGGACGGGTCGACCGCGCTGCCGTGCTGCGCACGTCGGTGCGCTCCATCCTGTGCGTGCCCCTGTCCGGGGGCGCCGAGGGGTCGGTCGCCGTGCTCAAGGTCAGCTCCACCCGACCGGGGGCGTTCCGCACCCAGGACATCCGGGCCCTGGAGCGCCTGGTGGACTTCGTCGGCGTCGCGCTCGGTGCCTCCGCCAGCCTGGCGCGCGTCACCGCAGCGGTGCTGTCGACCGCCCCGGGCCAGGACGCTGACGAGCACGCCCGCACCGCGAAGTTCGTCGCCAACGTCATCTCCCCCGATCTGGCGGCCGACGTCGCCGACCGTCGCGAGGTGGAGCAGGTCCTCGAGACCGAGGCGATCGACATCGTCCTGCAGCCCATCATCGACCTGCGCACCGGTCGTCCCGACGGCGTCGAGGCCCTCGCCCGGTTCGCTGGTCACCCACCCGACGCCATGTTCGCCCGGGCTCACCGGGTCGGCCTCGGCGTGGACCTCGAGCTGCTGGCGGTACGCCGTGCCATGCACCTGTTCGACCGGCTGCCCGCGCACCTGTCCCTGTCGGTCAACGTCGGGCCGGCCACGATCATCAGCGGGCGGCTGGCCCACGAGCTCGTCGTCGCCGATCCGAGCCGGCTGATCATCGAGCTCACGGAGAACGTCCGCCTCGACGTCCTGGACGAGTCCACACTGGGACGGCTGCGCCGCGACGGGATGCGCCTGGCGATCGACGACACCGGTGCTGGGTGGGCCGGGCTGACCGAGATCCTGCGACTGCGCCCGGACGTCATCAAGCTCGACCGGGCCCTGACCACCGGCGTGGGCCAGGACGTGGTCCGCACCACCCTGGCCGAGGCGATCGTGCGGTTCTCCCGGACGATCGGGGCCCGGGTCACGGCAGAGGGCATCGAGACCCCCGGCGACCTGCACGCGCTGCGCCGGATCGGGGTGCCGCTGGGGCAGGGCTGGATCCTCGGTCGCCCCGTTCCCGTCCGCGCCCTCGACCTGAGCCGGCGCCCCCTGGCGAGGCTGTCGACACCCCAGCCGGCGCACCCGGCACCCGCCTGACCAGCAGGAGACGACGCAGGGCCCCGCCGGTCGGCGGGGCCCTGCGTCGTTGTGACGGCTCGGTCAGGCGGCGGGCGCCGGAGCGGGCAGCGCGGCCCGGGCAGTCTCGACCAGCGCGGCGAACGCCGCCTCGTCGCTCACCGCGAGCTCGGCCAGCATGCGGCGGTCGACCTCGACATCAGCGGCCTTGAGGCCCTGGATGAAGCGGTTGTAGGTCATGCCGTTCGCGCGGGCGGCGGCGTTGATGCGCTGGATCCACAGCCGACGGAAGTCGCCCTTGCGGTCCTTGCGATGGTCATAGGCGTAGACCAGGGAGTGGGTGACCTGCTCCTTGGCCTTCCGGTACAGCCTCGAGCGCTGGCCGCGGTAGCCGCTGGCCTGCTCGAGCACCTCACGGCGCTTCTTCTGGGCGTTGACCGCCCGCTTCACGCGTGCCACGGGTTACTCCTTCGTGTTCGGGTCTCGGGGGGTCAGCGCATGCCGAGCAGGCGCTTGACGGCCTTCTGGTCAGCGGCTGCCACCTCGGAGTCGAGCTGCAGCGAGCGCGACCGCTTGCTGGTCTTGACCTCGAGGCGGTGGCGCTTGTTGATCTGCTCGTGCATGAGCCTGCCCGAGCCGGTCACCTTGACCCGCTTCTTGGTGCCGCTGTGCGTCTTCATCTTCGGCATCGTCGTTGTCTCCTTGATCCGCCGCGGTCGGCAGCGCCGGCGCGGGCTTGGTTCGTGGTGGTCGCCCACCACGTGGCTCTCAGGCCCCGGCAGGTTCCGGGGCGTCGGTGCTGGGACCGGTGGCCGGCGACTGGCGCGCGGCATCCCGCTCGGCCCGGGCATCGGCCTTCCGCTTGGTCGGGGCCACGACCATGATCATGTTGCGGCCGTCCTGCTTCGGCGAGCTCTCGACGACGCCGAACTCGACGATCTCCTCGGCGAGGCGCTGCAGCAAGCGGTAGCCCAGCTCGGGCCGCGACTGCTCACGGCCGCGGAACATGATCGTGATCTTGACCTTGTCGCCCTGCTTCAGGAACCGCACCACGTGACCCTTCTTGGTCTCGTAGTCGTGCGGGTCGATCTTCGGGCGCAGCTTCATCTCCTTGATGACCGTGTTGACCTGCTTCTTGCGGTCCTCACGGGCCTTCACGGCCGACTCGTACTTGAACTTGCCGTAGTCCATCAACTTGCAGACGGGCGGCTTGCCGTTCGGTGCGACCTCGACGAGGTCGAGGTCCGCCTCCGCCGCCAGGCGCAGCGCGTCCTCCAGGCGGACGATGCCCACCTGCTCCCCGTTGGGGCCGACGAGTCGTACTTCAGGAACGCGGATCCGGTCGTTGATCCGGGGCTCGACGCTGATGTGGCGCCTCCTTGATCGCTGTCGCGGGTGCCGCGACCGCGGGGGCCCCTCATGGGAGAGGCCCGCTCCCGGGTGCAGGGAGCAGGCCTCGAACGCAGGCACGCGGATGCGCGCCACCCGCACCGCGAGGTGCGGCTTGCGACCCGACAGCCCGGGGGCGGTGCGGGTGGGAGTTCGAGACTCCGCTTCTGCGCCACCTGCTCCGCGAGGCCCGGCAGCACCGGGACGTCGCCTTTGGGGCAGGTCGGTCGTCCGTGAAAGGGTAGCAGGGTGAGCACTGATCCATCGAATCCCGGCGAGCTCGACCGGGCCCTGCGCGACATCGGCGAGGTACCGGCCGTCGAGGTCATCACCACCGTCGCCCTGCACCTGATGAGCGCGGCCGCGGTCAAGTGCGGACTCGGTGACGAGGGCGACGCCGCCCTCGACCTCGACGAGGCCCGCAAGCTGATCACCGCCCTGGCCGGCCTGGTGGTGACCTCAGCTCCCGACCTGGGGACCTTCCACGCCGCCCCCCTGCGCGACGGGCTGCGGGCCCTCCAGCTGGCCTTCCGGGAGGCGTCGACGCACCCGGACCCGCCGGGTCAGGGCCCCGGGGAGCGGTTGACCGGTCCGGTCAGCTGACCGCCGGCGGGTCGACGACCACCGCGAGCGCCCCCTCCAGGACCGCGGCGACCAGCTCGGACCCGCCCAGCATCCGTGCCACGACCTCGGCGCGCCGCGCCGCCTCCGCCGGGTCGAGCAGGGCCGGGAACCGCAGCCCCACCTCCAGATCCGCCGCGGCCCCGGGGCCGGGGTCGGCCAGCCGGATGGCCAGGCCCCCGTCGGCCATCGCTGGGGCGAGCACGGTCAGCACGGCCCGACGCACGTCGGGGTCCTGCCACGCCGGCGGCCACGGCGAGTCCGAAGCCAGCCGCACCAGCCCGAGCCCGACGATCCGGCACCGGTGCGCGCTGGCCGGGTCGACCACCAGCTCCCGCCCGCCCTCGGCGAGCACGGCAGCCGCGACCTGCCGGGCGGGGAACGGCAGGGGACGGGCGGACGGGTCCCACGCCGCCAGCGCCGCCGTGCCGGTGAACGCCAGCCCGACCGGCTCGCCGTCCGGGCCCCGCATCGACACCGCGGCCATTACGGTCCCGGTGCCGGCACAGGCGTCGGTGTCCGATCCGTCCAGCTGGTCGGCCCTCACCTGGACCAGCGGGACCAGGAGGCGGTGCTGGCCCAGCACCGCCACCACGTCGCGCAGCGACGCCGCCCCCCGGGCCCGGTCGACCAGCACGCGGGCAACCTCCGCAGGGACCGCACCGTCGTCACGGACCCGGGGGTCGGCCGGGACCGGGGTCTGGGGGCCCTCCCCCAGGACGCCGCCGGGCCGGGCTGCCGTCATGCCGGCGCCCAGGCGGCGAACCGGCCGAGCCGACGCGCCCGACCACCCGGCCCCCTCGCCCCCGCCATCGCGCCGGCCAACGCCCCGGCCAGGCCGGTGAGCCAGTCGGCCCGCTCGTCGTCCACCACGACGTCGATGATGCCCGCCCGCGCCAGGGCGTGCGCGCCCACCCCCTGCTCCCAGGCGACCTCGGCGGGACTGCCGCCGGGGCGGATCGCGGCGGCGCCCTCCGGGGCCAGCGGCGCCACCCAGGAGTGCGCGGTCGCCACGATCCGGTCCGCGGGCAGCAGCGCCAGCGCCGCGCCGCCGGTGCCCGGACCGAGCACCCCAGCCACTGTCGGGACCGGCGCGGACACCAGGGCGGCCATCGTGCGCGCCACCTCCCCGGCCACCGCCGCCTCCTCGGCCGCGGCATCCAGCGGTGCGCCCAACGTGTCGACCAGGGTCAGCAGGGGCAGCCCCCAGCGACCCGCCAGCTCGATTCCCCGCCTCAGGGTGCGCAGGTCCGCCACGGTCAGCGGGGTCCCGGTCCGCCGGTCTCCGGCCGCCGCCACCACCACCGGGCCTCCCGCCAGCCGACCCACACCGACCACGGCCCCCGACACCGGTCCGCCAGCGGCGTCCCCACCCAGGCCGACCAGCGGTCCCAGGTGCTCGGCGACCAGCTCCGGCACTCCGGCGCGGTCGCGACGCCGCGACCACTCGATCCCGGCCCACAACTGGTCGGCCGACTCCGGTGGCGCACCGCCGGCCCGCCCGGCTGGCAGGTGGCCCCCCGGCGGGGCTGCGCGGTCCCGCCACGCCGTCAGCAGCTGCACCCATCCTCGCCGCACCTGTTCGGGCCCGGCGACCTCGTCGACGATCCCACAGTCGCGCAGGTGCTCGGCCACCTGGACACCCGCGGGCAGCGGCTGGCCGGTGATGGCCCGGACCGCCCGCGGCCCCAGGAACCCCACCATGGCGTCGGGCTCGGCCGTGGTGCGATCGCCCAGCGACCCCAGGGAGGCCAGCACTCCCCCGGTGGTCGGGTCGCCCAGGTGGACCAGGTACGGCAGGCCCGCGTGGCGGTGCTCGGCCAGCGCCGCGGTGATCGCGGCCATCTGCACGAAGGCCCCGGCACCCTCCTGCATGCGGGTTCCGCCCGAGCGTGGCAGGGCCAGGACGGGCAGCCCGAGCCGGGTGGCCCGCCGGATCGCGGTCACCACGATGGTGGCAGCGGCCTGCCCGACCGACCCGCCGAGGAACTCGAACTCCCAGGCCAGCACGCACGCGGGCACGCCGCCCACCCGCACCGAGCCGGCGCGCACCGACTCCTCGGCACCCGTGCGGTCCCGAGCCACTTGCACGCTGTCGCGGCCACGCGGTGAAATGGTCCCGGGTTGGTCGGCCGGATCATGCCAGGCATCGAAGCTGCTGGGGTCCGCGAGGGCAGCGATGGTGCTGTGCGCGGACGGTCTGCTCATGTCCCGACCGTATCGGGAGGACCTGCTCGAAGAAATGTGGCGACAACCACAATTGTTTACCACGTTCGGCACAATGACATTCACCCTTACGGAGCAATATGCTCCGCTTACCGGTTGCAACACTTCATAGCCCGCCGTGCTCGGCCGAGGAGGGTCGTGGGCAGCCACAGGTGAGGAGTCGGCCATGGGCATTTCGGCGCGAGGGGCGCACAGTTCCCACAATCGTCGCGCGCGCACCAGTGCAATTGCTGCTGCCGCTGTCCTGACCATGCTGGCAATGCCGGCGCCCGCCACCGCCGGTGGGCCGACCCGCACGGTCCTGCTGACCACCGCCGAGTCCGCACCCCTGTCGACCCTGGCCGCCCAGGTGGGCGCACTCGGGGGCCGGGTCCTGGCCTCGCTGGACCTCGCCGACACCCTGCTCGTCGAACTGCCGACCCGGGCGACTGCCCCTGCCGGGTCGCGCATCGTGCCCGACATCGCCATGCGCGTGAACGCCGTGCGCATGGCCGACACCCCGACTGCCCCCACCTACCTCGAGACGATCGGCGCCGGGGGCGCGGCGACCGGGCGGGGTGTCCGGGTCGCCCTGGTGGACACCGGCGTCGCCGACCTGCCGGACCTGCTGCCCAACGTCGAGCACATCAACGTCTCCGGCGACGTGGCCGGCGACGGACTGGGCCACGGCACCTTCACCGCCGGACTCATCGCCGGCCACGGCCCGTTCCCGGGGGTCGCCCCGGAGGCCACCATCATCGACGTCAAGGTCGCCGACAACGAGGGCGCCACCACCCTGAGCAAGGTCCTCGCGGGCCTGCAGGCGCTCAAGGGCCGCGACGTCGACGTGGTCAACATCAGCCTGTCGACCGGCAGCCCGCTGCCGCCGGCGTTCGACCCCCTGACCCGGGCCCTGGACCGGTTGTGGCGCTCGGGCGTGACCGTGGTCGCCGCCGCCGGCAACGACGGCCCGGAGTGGGGCACGGTCTCCTCCCCGGCCACCGACCCGCTGCTGCTGGCCGTCGGCTCCGTCGACGAGCACGGCACCGCCAGCCGGGGCGACGACGTCGTGGCCGACTTCAGCGCCCGCGGCACCACCGTGGACCGCACCAAGCCCGACCTGGTCGCCCCCGGTCGCTCGCTGATCGCCCCCGCGGCCCCGGGCAGCACCGCCGTCCTGGAGAACCCCGCCTCGCTGGTCGGTACCGCGCACCTGCGCGGCTCCGGGACCTCGTTCTCCGCCGGAGTGCTCTCCGGTGCCGTGGCCGCGGTGCTCTCGGTCAACCCCCGCCTGACGCCGGACGGCGTCAAGGACCTCGTCACCTCCACCGCGTACTCCTCGAAGGACCTGCGCCGGGCGGACGGGGCCGGCGAGGGCGCACTCGACCTGGCCGCGGCGGTGGCGGCAGCTGCGTCCGCGCCCGTGACGGGCCGGGCCGACAGCGGTGCCGTGAGCGGCGACTGGGGCCCCAGCGAGGCCGACGCGGACGCGTGGGACGCGTTCGCGGACGCCTGGGCCGACGGCGACCTGGCCGCCGCGAAGACCGCGTGGGCGGCGCTGAGCTGGCAGACCCAGCAGTGGGCGGCCCGGTCCTGGTCGATGGCCGTGGTCGTCGACAGCCTGGACGAGTCGAAGCCGGAGTTCGAGGCGCGGTCGTGGAGCGCCCGGTCCTGGTCGCTGGACGAGTGGCTGGCCCGGTCCTGGAGCGCCCGGTCGTGGAGCGCCCGGTCGTGGTCGTACGAGACCTGGCTGGCCCGGTCGTGGAGCGCCCGGTCGTGGAGCGCCCGGTCGTGGAGCGCCCGGTCGTGGAGCGCCGACGAGTGGCTGGCGCGGTCCTGGAGCGCCCGGTCCTGGAGCTCGGCCGACTGGGCCGCCCGGTCCTGGAGCGCCCGGTCGTGGAGCGCCCGGTCGTGGAGCGCCCGGTCGTGGAGCGACCTGGTCTGGGAGGCTCGCTCCTGGAGCGCCCGTTCCTGGAACGCGCACTCGTGGAGCATGATCCTCTGAGCACGAGCAACCTCCGACCGTTCGGTGGGCTGAGCACCGGAAGCAGGGAGAGCACTTGAGCACAGGCACGGAACAGGGCATGTCGGTCCGCAGGGTGGTCCTGCTGGCCGACATGCTCGGTTGTGTCGCCGCGCTGGTGATGATGATCGTGATGATCATCTGGCCCCCGCCCACACCCGCGGAGCCGACGACCTGGATCCTCGTCCTGGGCTTCACCGCGCTGACCGTGCTCGGCCAGATGGCCTACGTGAAGCTGCGGCACGGCGCGACCACCGAGGAGCTGAACTTCTTCGAGGTCGTCCTGGCCGCCAGCATCCTCCTGCTCGCCCCGGTGCCGGCCCTGCTGGCCACCCTGACCGGCGTGCTCATCGGCGAGCTGCTGATGCGCCGGCCGTGGATCAAGATCCGGTTCAACCTCGGCTCCTACGCCGCGAGCACCAGCGCGATGATCGTCACCTACCACGCCCTCGACGGCGACCAGCCGCTGCTCAGCTGGCGCTCGGTGGTGGCCCTGCTCGTGGCCGCCCTGGTGTTCGTGGCGGTCAACCTCGCGGTCCTGGCCCAGCTGCTGCACGTGACCGCCGGGGCGGATCGTCGCCAGGTCATGACCGAGGAGTGGGGCCTGTCGGCGTTCATGGCGGTCGGGGCGGTCGGGGTGGGCGCGGTGGCCGTCGCCCTCTACGTCCACGACCTGTTCGCGCTGCTGCCCTTCGCCGCCATGCCCGCCCTGGCGCTGTGGTACGCCTACGGCGCCGCCGCCCAGCACGCGGAGGCCCGCGAGCGGGCCCGCTTCCTGGTCGCCCTCGGTGGCGCGCTGGCCCAGCACGGCCAGGGTGGTGACGTCCTCGACGAGGCCCTCGAGTCGGTCCAGCAGGTGGTCGGGGCACCCGAGCTGCTCGTCCTGCGCCCGAACCCGGCGGATGCCCGGCTGACGCTGCGCGAGCGGCGGATCCTGGACTCCGTCACCGCGGACACCGCACCCCGGGCCCTGGCCGTCGAGGAGCTGCCCGAGGGCTGGTACTCCGGCGTGGTGACCCGCCTCGACGTCGGCACGACCGAGCCCGGGGCGGTGCTGCTGGGCTCGCGCGTGCCCTACCGCCACAGCCGCCTGACCGGGCGCACGCAGGGCTGGACCATCGAGGAGTCCGACCCGGCCGTCCTGGGCGCCCTGGTCGCGGCGGTCGGCAGCGCCATGCGGGCGGGGGCCGCCTTCGACGCCCTGACCGAGGAGACCGCCAAGCTCAGCGCCGTGGTCGACAACACCTCCGACGGCATCGCAATGGTGGACGAGTCCGGCCGCGTCCGGCTGTGGAGCCAGACCATGGCGCGGATGACCGGCGTCCACGGCGACGTCCTGGCCACGGTGGAGGACCTCACCGGCGCCCCCGCGATCGTCCAGACCCTGATCCAGGCCTCGTGGTCGGCGCAGGACCGCGAGGACGGTCCCGCGGCCCCGGTCCAGGTCCACCTGGTCCGGGCCGACGGCGAGGAGCTCGACGTGTCGGTCGCCACGGTGCGGGTGCGCGAGGCGGCCGCCACCGGCGCCTCGGAGGCCGGCAGCTGGGTCAGCATCCTCACGGTCCACGACGAGACCCGCGAACGTCGTGTCGAACGGATGAAGACCGACTTCGTGGCCACCATCAGCCACGAGCTGCGCACACCCATCACGCCGATCAAGGGCTACGCCCACCTGCTGGCCTCCCGTGGCGATCGGGTCACCCCGGAGAAGCGCCAGCAGGCCCTGCAGGTGATCGCCGACCGCGCCGACCACCTCGCCCGGCTGGTCGACGACCTCGTGCTGGCGTCCAAGGTCTCCGACGGAGCCCGGCTCAAGGTGGAGATGGGCGAGGAGGACCTGGCCGACGTGGTGCGCCAGGCGGTCTCGTCGTTCCCGGCGCTGGCACCGCGCATCCGGGTCGACCTGCCCGACCGCGCCGTGCGCGTCCAGTGCGACCGGGTCCGGGCCGTGCAGTGCCTGTCCAACCTGGTCGGCAACGCCGAGAAGTACACCCCCGCGGACTCCCCGCTGGAGGTGCGGGTCGTGCTCACGGCGATGCACGCCCACATCCACGTGCGGGACCACGGCGCGGGGATCCCCCCGGAGAAGCAGGACAAGGTCTTCGAGCGGTTCTACCGCATCGAGGACCCGATGACGATGAAGACCGGCGGCGCTGGGCTGGGGCTGCACATCGCGCGCGAGCTGGCCGTGGCGATGGGCGGCGGCCTGACGCTGGAGACCCCCTCCGTGGGCACGGGCGCCGAGTTCGTGCTCCACCTGCTCACCACGGACGCGCCACCGTTCGGGGCCGCCACCCACACGATGCGCCCGGCTGCGGCACCCGACACACCATCCCCGGCAGGCCCCTCCCCCGCACCTGCCCGTGCGACGATGTCCCCGACGAAGGACAGCCCCCTGGCGGCGCTGTCCGCTCACCCTGCAAAGGAATGAACATGCCCGTGATCCTCGTGGTCGACGACGAAGAGTCCGTCCGCACGCTGCTGCGCGACACCCTCGAGCTGGACGGGTACGAGGTCCGGGAGGCCGTGGACGGACCGACGGCCCTCGATGCCTTCGACACCGAGCCGCCGGACGGGATGATCCTGGACATCATGATGCCGGGCCTGTCCGGGATCGACGTGCTGCGCGAGATCCGCGGCCGACAGGCCGGCGCCGACCTGCCCGTCATCCTGCTCACCGCCGCCGGTGACGACAAGACGACGTGGGACGGCTGGTCCGCGGGGGCGTCGTGCTACCTGACCAAGCCGTTCGACCCGGACAACCTGCTGTCCTGGGTGGAGCGCATCCTGCGCTGACCCAGCCCACGCTGGTCCGGCGCGCCCGAGGGCTGGGAGCGCCCGAGGGCTGGGTCAGAGCCGGCAGGCGTGGATGTCGGTGACGATGATGCCGCGGGCGCCGAGCTCGTACAGCTCGTCCATCACCCGGTGCACGGCCGTCCGTGCGACCATCGCGCGCACGGCCGACCAGCGGGAGTCCGCCAACGAGGACACGGTCGGCGACTCGATCCCGGGGGTGATCCGGCACGCCGCGACCACCAGGTCGGCCGGGATGTCGTAGTCGACCATCACGTAGGTGCGGGCGGCGATCACGCCCTGCAGCCGGCGCACGAACGTCGCGACCTCACCGAACTGCCCGACACCGCTGCGCCGGATGAGCAGGGCCTCGCTGACCAGTAGCGGCTCGCCGATCGGCGTCAGCCCCGCCTGGCGCAGGGTGCCGCCCGTGGCCACCACGTCGGCCACCGCGTCAGCCACCCCGAGTCGCACCGCGTTCTCGACCGCGCCGTCCAGGCGGACCACCCGGGCGCTCACCCCGGTGCGCTGCAGGTAGGCGTGGAGCAGGCCGGGGTACGAGGTGGCGATCCGCCAGCCCTCGAGGTCCTGGATGCCGGAGGCGGCTCCGGTGGGAACGGCCAGGCGGAAGGTTGACGGCGCGAACCCGAGCCGCATCACCTCCGCGGCCTCGGCACCGCTGTCGAGCAGCATGTCCAGTCCGGTGATGCCCAGGTCGAGGGTCCCGGACCCCACGTAGATGGCGATGTCCTTGGGCCGCAGGAAGAAGAACTCCACCCCGTTGGCCTCGTCGACGACGACGAGGTCGCGGGCGTTGGCGGTGGACAGGTACCCACCCTCCCGCAGCATCTCGCGGGCAGGCTCGGACAGTGCGCCCTTGTTGGGCACGGCGACGCGCAGCATGGATCGATCTCCTACAGGTGCTCGTAGACGTCGGCGAGGCTGACGCCGGCAGCGATCATGAGGACCTGCGCGTGGTACAGCAGCTGCGAGATCTCCTCGGCAGCGCGCTGCGGCCCCTCGTGCTCACTGGCCATCCAGGCCTCCGCGGCCTCCTCGACGACCTTCTTCCCGACAGCGTGGACGCCACCGGAGAGCAGCTTCACCGTGCCCGAGGTGGGGTCGCCCACCGCGACCTTGGCCGTCAGCTCGGCATGCAGCTCGTCGAAGGTCTTCACAGGGGGACAGCCTACCGGGCCCCGCTGGCACCCCCGGAGGGGGCGGCGAACCCCGTGGGCGCACCCGACCCGGGGACCCGCACCGTGCGCAGCACCGCCGCGGTGGCCAGCGCCGCCTCCGCGGCCTCCCTGCCCTTGTCCTCACGCGAGCCCGCCAGGCCCGCCCGGTCGAGGGCCTGCGCCTCGTCGTCGCAGGTCAGCAGCCCGAACCCGACGGGTACGCCGGAGTCCAGGGCGACCCGAGCCAGCCCGTCGGTGGCGGCCTGGCAGACGTACTCGAAGTGCGGCGTCCCGCCGCGGACCACCACGCCGAGGGCAACGACGGCGTCGAACCCCTCCCGGGCCGCCGCCGCGGCCACCACGGGCAGCTCGAAGGACCCGGGGACCCGGAGGAGCACCGTCTCGGCACCCGCCCGGTCGCAGGCCGCGCTCGCCCCGGCCACCAGCCCGGCCATGACCTGCTCGTGCCACGAGGCGGCCACGATCGCCACCCGCATCCCCCGCGCCTGCACCCCCGAGCCGTCCGGCGCCCCTGATCCGCTCATGCTCCCTCTCCTGCCATGTGGTGTCCCATCCGGGTGCGCTTGGTCGCCAGGTAGGCGGCGTTGAACGGGTTCGGGGATATCTCCAGCGGAACCCGGTCGACGATCCGCAGGCCGTACCCCGACAGCCCGGCGAGCTTGGCCGGGTTGTTGGTCAGCAGGCGCATGGTCCGCACCCCCAGGTGGGACAGGATCTGCGCCCCGGTGCCGTAGTCCCGCGCATCGGCGGGCAGGCCGAGGTCGAGGTTGGCGTCCACGGTGTCCCGGCCGGTGTCCTGGAGGGCATAGGCGGCCAGCTTGGCGACCAGGCCGATCCCGCGCCCCTCGTGGCCGCGCATGTACAGCACGACCCCGCGGCCGGCCTGCGCCACCGCGCGCATCGCGGCCTGCAGCTGGGGCCCGCAGTCGCAGCGCAGCGAGCCCAGCGCGTCGCCGGTGAGGCACTCCGAGTGCACCCGGACCAGGACGTCGCGGCCGTCGCCGATGTCACCGGCGACCAGGGCGATGTGCTCGATGTCGTCCAGGGTGCACCGGTACCCGTGGGCGGCGAAGGTGCCGTAGGCGGTCGGCAGGGCCGTCGTCGCGATCCGCTCCACCTGGCTCTCGTGGGCCCGACGGAACCGGATCAGGTCTGCGATGGAGATCATCCGCAGGCCGTGCTCGTCGGCGAAGGCCCGGCACTCGGGGGCCCGCATCATGGTCCCGTCCGGGTTCATCAGCTCGCACAGCGCACCCGCGGGCGTCAGCCCCGCCAGCCTGGCCAGGTCGACCGCGGCCTCCGTGTGCCCGGCGCGGCGCAGCACCCCGCCGGGGACGGCCCGCAGCGGCATCACGTGCCCCGGGCGGGTCAGCTCGTGGGGCTCCGTGGCCGTGTCGGCGAGCACCTTGATGGTGTGGGATCGGTCGGCCGCTGAGATGCCGGTGGCAGCGACGTCGCGGGCATCGACCGACACCGCGTAGGCAGTCTGCTTGCGGTCCTCGTTGATGGCGGTCATCGGTGGCAGCCCCAACCGGTCCAGGTCCGGCCCGGTCAGGGCGACGCAGATGTACCCGGAGGTGTTGCGGATCATGAACGCCGTGGCCTCGGGGGTCGCCCGCTGCGCGGCGAAGATCAGGTCGCCCTCGTTCTCCCGGTCCTCGTCGTCGACGACCACCACCGACTCACCGCGCGCGATGGCCTCGACCGCCGACCGGATGCTGTCCAGGCGCACTCCCCCAGCGGCCACCGTCGGCTGGTCGAGCCCCAGGTCCGGGGCCTCCTCCTCGCCGGGCTGCGCGCCGACTGCCGGGAGGTCCGCGCCCTCGGCGCCCTCGGCGCCCGGGGCGGGCGGGCCGGGAACCGGATCGGGGTCGGGCCCGAACAGGGCCTCGACGGGGATCACGGCCGGACCGCCAGGCGCTCGACGTACTTGGCGATCACGTCCACCTCGAGGTTGACCGCATCACCGACGGCGCGTCCGCCGAGTGTGGTCATGGCCAGGGTGGTCGGGATCAGCGACACCGTGAAGGTCGGATCGGCGCCGTCCTGCACGTCCACAACCGTCAACGAGACCCCGTCGACCGTGATCGACCCCTTCTGGACCACGTAGCGCGAGAGCGCTGCGGGCAGGCCGATCCTGACCACCTCCCAGGTGCCCCCCTCGCGGCGGTCCCGCACGGTGCCGACCCCGTCGACGTGCCCCTGCACGATGTGCCCGCCGAACCGGCCGTCGGCACGCATCGGCCGCTCCAGGTTGACCCGGTCCCCCGGCTGCAGGTCGCCCAGGGTGCTGCGCCGCAGGGTCTCGGCCATCACGTCGGCGCCGAACCCCTGCGCGGTCACGGCCACGGCCGTCAGGCACACGCCGTTCACCGCGATCGAGTCCCCGTCGCGGGCGTCCGCTGCCACCAGGGGCCCGCGCACCGTCAGCCGTGCCGCCTCCGGCAGGTGCTCGACCTCGAGCACCTCGCCGAGCTCCTCCACGATCCCCGTGAACACCGGACCCTCCTCACTCCCCGGACACGATTCTGGCGTCCACCCGCACGTCGGCGCCCACCATGCGCACGCCGTTCACCTGCAGGCGCAACGCCCGGTCGATGGACGGGATTCCCAGGTCCGCGACGGCCGGGCGACCCCCACCGAGCAGCATCGGCCCGACGTACCAGATCACCCGGTCGACCAGGCCGGCCCGCACGAACGACGCGGCCAGCGTGGGCCCACCCTCGAGGAGCACGTGGCGGACCTCGCGCCCGGCCAGCTCGGCGAGGACCTGCGCCGGGGACTGCGTGCGGAAGGCCACCAGGGGGGCGACCCCGTCGCGCAGGGCGGCGCCCGCGGGCACCTCCCGACGGCCCATGACCACCCGGAGCGGCTGGCGCCCCGTCGGGCGGCCGGCGTCGTCGCGCACCGTCAGGGACGGGTCGTCAGCCAGCACCGTTCCGGTGCCCACCAGGACGGCGTCGACCTCGGAGCGCAGCTGGTGCACCTCGGCGCGCGCCGCGGCTGCGGTGATCCAGCGGCTCGACCCGTCGGCTGCACTCACCCGCCCGTCCAGGCTGGCGGCGACCTTCCAGGTCACCAGCGGCCGTCCCCGGGTCACCGCGAAGGTCCACGCCTCGTTCAGGGCCGCGGCCTCTGCGGCCAGCAGGCCCCCGGACACGTCGACGCCGGCCCGGGCCAGCACCCCGGCCCCACCGGCCGCCACCGGGTTCGGGTCGGCCTGGGCGTACACCACGCGGGCCACGCCGGCCCCGACGAGCGCCTGCGCGCAGGGGCCGGTGCGCCCGGTGTGCGCGCAGGGCTCCAGCGTCACGACGGCCG
>JBDHZV010000018.1:0-35519 GCA_039812125.1 Candidatus Nanopelagicales bacterium | reverse complement strand
GGTGGGCCATGGGCGGCCAGCGTGCCCGGTCAGGCCCAGACAGCCTGGGCGGCGTACCAGCCGGCGAGCGCTGCGACCATCCCCAGGACGACGCTGACCAGGACATTGAGGGTGGCCTCGGCGGTCGAGCCGTCCTCGACGAGGCGGATCGTCTCGTACCCGAACGTGCTGAACGTGGTGAACCCGCCGCAGAACCCAGTGCCCACGAGGGCGACGACCTGCGGCCCGGCCCGGCCCAGCGATGCGGCGGCCAGCACGAATCCGAGGAGCAGCGACCCCGACACGTTGATCGTCAGCGTGCCCAGCGGGAACACCCGGTCGTGACGGGCCTGCACCGCCTGGTCGAGCAGCCACCGGCTCGGGGCGCCCACGGCGGCGCCGATCATCACCAGCAGCAGCGTCACTGCGACCGGCCCACGTACCGGATCACCTCGACGGGGTCGAGGATGACGATCCCCTCGATGATCAGCTCGTCCAGCTGGGGCAGGAACCCCCGGATCCGCTCCTCCGAGTCGATGATGATCACCGCCACCGGCAGGTCGTCACCCAGGCTCAGGATCCGGGTCGTGTGCAGGTGGGACGTGGCACCGTAGCCCTCGATCCCGCGCAGCACGGTGGCTCCTGCCAGGCCGGCGGCATGCGCGCGGCCCACGACCTCGGTGTACACCGGGTGGTGATGCCACTGGTCGGTCTCGCCGACCAGGACGGTCAGCCTCAGGGCCGGGCCCTCCAGCTTCATGACTGCCTCCTCGTGCCCAGCGGCGTGACGCCGGTAGCAGCGCGGGTCGCCGACAACCCGCCGATGACGGCCAGCAGGCCGGCGGCGACGCTGCCGGCCAGGTAGACGATGGCGATGGCCCCGTGGCCGCCCTGCAGCAGGACCCGGGCATCGGAGGTGTACGTGGAGAACGTGGTGAAGCCACCGAGCACCCCCACCCCGAGGAAGGGGCGCGCGTACCGGTGCGGCGGCAGCACCTCGAGCAGGAGGACCGAGACCACGGCGAGCAGGAAGCAGCCGGTGACGTTCTCCACGAACGTCGCCCACGGGAACCCGGCGGGGCCGTGGGGCAGCCACTGGTTCACCCCGTAGCGGCAGGCTCCGCCGACGGCACCGCCCGCGGCGACGACCAGCGCGACGTCCCAGCGCCGCGGCCGGCGGGGGCGCCGCAGGACATCGAACGGGCCGGTGACCACGGCCCCACCGTAGCCCCACAGCCGCGGCGACCGGACCGGTGGTGGACCCCCGGCGACCGCGGCGGGGCCCTGCCGACCCATCCCTGGCCGACCGGGAGCCCCCGGGAGCAGACTGGGCTGCCATGTCCCGCGTCCTGTACTACGCCGCCGCCAGCCTCGACGGGTACCTCGCCACCCCCGAGCACGGCCTTGACTGGTTGCTCGCCCTGGACAACGACCCCGACGGTGCCCTGGGCTGGAACGGTGTCGACTCCCGGATCGGCGCCCTGGTGATGGGGCGGGCGACCTACGACTGGCTGGTGACCGGCCCGTTGGCCGAGCCGGGCAGCACCTGGCCGCACCGGCAGCCGACGTGGGTGCGGACCCGCCGGGCACCCGCGGAACCCCACCCGGGTGGGGACATCCGGTTCACCTCCGCGGACGCCGCGACAGTGGTGGGCCAGATGCGCGCTGCCGCCGGGGACGCCGACCTGTGGTGCGTCGGCGGCGGCCAGACCGCGGCGTGGCTGCTCGAGGCCGGGCTGGTCGACGAGCTGTGGATCTCGATCGCCCCGGTCGTGCTCGGTGCGGGCATCCCGCTGCTGCCCGTGCCGGCACGCCTGCAGACCCTCGCGGTGGACCGCAACCGGGACTTCGCCGCCGTGCGCTACCGCGTGCTGCCCTCGCCGTGACGGGCAGCCTCGAGGTGCTCGGCCAGCCCGTCGAGGATGATCCCCAGCCCGAACTCGAACTCGTCGGCGTACGCGTAGTCCCGGCCGACGACCTGCTCGGCGACCATCTCGGCCAGGTGCGGGTAGTCCGCAGCGGGCAGGCCCATCTCGGCGACGAGGTCGTCCGCCCGCTCGCCCTGGGTCATCGGCAGGTTCAGCTCGGTCAGGACGAAGCCGTAGACGTAGGCGTCGATGGCGGAGAACGCGTGCGCGGCCAGCGCGACGGTGAACCCGTTGCGGCGCAGGCACCCCAGGACCGTGTCATGGTGGCGCAGCAGCGCCGGGCCAGGTGAGCGTCGGGACTCGACCAGCCCGAGGGCCCACGGGTGGCGTCCCAGGGCCCGGCGCGCGGATCCGGCCCTCGCGGCCATGGCCGGCCGCCAGGGATCGTCGAGCGCGGGCAGGGTCACCGCCGTGAAGTACCAGTCGGCAAGGCCGTCGAGCAGCTCGTCCTTGCCGGCGAGGTGGTGGTACAGCGACATCGCCTCGACGCCGAGCTCCTTGCCGACCGAGCGCATGCTCACGCCCGCGAGTCCGGACCGATCCGCGACACGCGCGGCAGCATCGACGATCCGGTCGCGGGTCAGGTGCGGGCGTGGGGTCATGGCTCCTCGATCGCGGTTGCCAACCTTACGGACGTAAGGATAGTCTGGCGATCGAGACTTACAGATGTAAGGGAGCCACCATGAGAGCAGTCGTCGTCGACCGTTACGGACCGCCCGACGTGGCGGTGCTGCGCGACCTCCCCCGCCCGGAGCCACGCCCGGACGAGGTGCTGGTCCGGGTCGCCGCGGCAGCGGTGACCTCCGGCGACGCCCGGATCCGGGCCGCCCGGTTCCCCCGGGGCTTCGCCCTGCTGGCCCGGCCGGCCCTCGGGCTGCGTGGGCCGCGCCGCCGCGTCCTCGGCACCAGCTTCTCCGGGGTCGTCGAGAGCGTGGGCGCCGACGTCACGACCGCGTCCCCCGGCGACGAGGTGTGCGGGATGACCGGCGCCCGGATGGGCGCGCATGCCGAGCACCTGGCCGTCGCCGCCCGACGGGCGGTCCCCAAGCCGCCGCAGGTCAGCCACGAGGACGCCGCCGGGGTGGTCTTCGGGGGTACGACGGCGCTGTGGTTCCTGCGCGACCGGGCTGCCCTGCGAGCAGGTGAGTCGGTCCTCGTGATCGGCGCATCAGGCGCGGTGGGCAGCAGTGCCGTCCAGCTGGCCCGGCACTTCGGGGCCACCGTCACCGGGGTGACCAGCGCCCGCAACGCCGCCCTGGTCCAGAGCCTCGGGGCCGAGCGGATCATCGACCACACCCGCACCGACCTGGCCGAGGTCCCCGATCGCTTCGACGTGGTGCTCGACACGGTGGGCGTGCTCACCGGCTCGACCGGCCGGCGCCTGCTCACCGACGGGGGCCGCCTGCTGCTGGCCGTGGCCGACCTGCGCGACACCGTGCTGGCGCGCGGGGCGGTGGCAGCCGGTGCCGCGCCCGAGCGGGCCGAGGACATCGAGCTCCTGCTGGGCCTGGTGGCCGAGGGGGCGCTGCGGGTGGTGATCGACGAGGTGCTCGACCTCGACCAGATCGCCCGGGCCCACCGCCGCGTGGACTCCGGCCGCAAGGTCGGCAACATCCTCGTCCGGCCGTGAGGTGACCCTGCCCTGCCCGGGCTGCCACGACACCCTGCATGGACCCGAGAGGGCCAGCGGCACCCGCCCGGGCAGGGCACACTGTGCGGCGTGAACCGCGATGTGAGCGCCCGGATCGTCGCCGAGGTCGGTCGACCCGCAACGATCGCCCTCCAGGTCGGGGTCGCCCTGGGCCACGTCGTGGACGAGTCGTGGGACATCCGCGTGGGAGGGCAACCGGTGCCCGTGCGTGTCCTGGTCGGCGAGCACGGCACCCGCCTGCACGTCGTCCAGGCGGGCCCCGGGGTCATGACGGTGCAGTACGTGGCCCGGGTCTCGGGCGCAGGGGCCACCCAGCGCACGACCGAGGTGGAGCTGCTGCGGTACCTGCGGCCGAGCCGGTACTGCGAGTCCGACATCCTCGGGCCGACCGCCCGGGCGGAGTTCGGTGGGCTGAGCGGCGCGGACCTGCTCGCCGCAGTGAGCTCCTGGGTGGGGACCCGCCTGGCCTATGTCCCCGGCTCCAGCCTCCCGACCGACGGCGCGGCACGCACCCTGCTCGCTCGCCGCGGGGTGTGCCGCGACTTCGCGCACCTCGTCGTGGCGATGCTGCGGGCGCTCGACGTGCCCGCCCGCGTCGTCGCCGTCTACGCCCCCGGCCTGGACCCCATGGACTTCCACGCCGTGGCGGAGGCGCACGTCGAGGGCGACTGGCATGTCGTCGACGCGACCACGCTGGCACCGAGGGGGACGCTGCTGCGGATCGCCACGGGCCGGGACGCCTCCGACACAGCCTTCCTCAGCAGCTACGGCGGGCTGGTCGAGCTTCACGAGATCCAGGTCGGCGCCGTCGCGGACGCGCTGCCCGGCGACGACCTCCACGCATTGGCGCGACTGGCCTGAGGGCTCCGCCAGCTGGCCGTGGTCACCGCGCGAGGGCCACAGGGGCCGGAACGAACAGGCCGGGAATTCCGCCGCCGGCCCCGATGTTCCCCGACAGGCCCGGGGTCAGCCCGCCGCACCTGGGCCGGAGGGGGTCGATGGTGTCACTGCAGGCCCAGGTGGCCCGGCTGGTCGCGGCAGGGGTGCCCGACGTGGCCGGGATCAGCGCGGCGCAGCTGGCACAGCATGCCGGCGCACTCCCCGACGTGCCGGGGGCGGTCCTGGCCCTCCATCCGGGCCTTGCCTCGCCGAGCCAGTTGACCGGACTGCTCAGGCGCGGGCAGCAGGCCGGGTTCGTGGTGGAGGACATGACCGACGTCGATGCCTTCAGCCCCATCCCCGGGGTGGTGGTACCGGACCTGCCGGTCTACCTGGTGCTCGACCCGTCCCGCGGCGACGAGCTGCGCAACACCACCCCGATCGAGGCCCTGCCGGCGCTGGCATCCTCGGGTCGCACGCCACTGACGCTCAACGAGGCGATCAGCTGGCTGCTGGCGCACCCGTCGGTGCTGGCCCCCGGCGCCTGCTTCATGACACTGGGATCCCGCAAGCCCGCCACCGCCGGGCCGGACTCCCGGGTTCCGGCGATCTGGATCAGCCGGGGCACCGGCCGGGACGGCCCCGCCCACCGCAACGCGCCGAAGGTCGGCTGGTGCTGGGCTGGAAACCGGCACACCTGGCTCGGCCACGCCTCCGCCGCGGGCCGTCACCCAGCCGGTCGGGGGTCGCGGTAGCGGCGGTCCCCCGCCCCCTGAGATTTACGCTGTAAGTTGTTCCCGGGCACTGCTGCACGCAGGTCCAGGAGGAGCGACATGGCCACCAGCGATCTGGGGCGTCCCGCCGGCCGGACCCCCGACAGCCCGCGGCGGCGGCGGGGCTCGGGCGCGGCCGATCCGACTGCGGCGCACACCGGGGCGTCGGAAGCCCGGCCGCCGCTGACACGGGAACGGGTGCTCCACGAGGCGGTGTCGCTCGCCGACGAGGACGGCCTCGCCGCGCTGACCATGCGTCGGCTCGGCCAGCGCCTGGGAGTGGAGGCGATGTCGCTGTACAACCACGTGACCAGCAAGGACGATCTCCTCGACGGCATGGCGGACCTGGTGTCCGACGAGCTCCACGTGCCGGTCCGCGGCCAGGATTGGCGCCAGGCGCTGCGACAGGCGGCGACCTCGGCCCACGACGCGGTGGTGCGCCACCCGTGGGCCAGCACCCTGCTCGAATCCCGGTCCCACCCGGGCCCCGCCCGACTGCGGTACCTCAACGGGGTCATCGGCGCCCTGCTCGATGCCGGCTTCCCGATCCAGCAGGCCTACCACGCCATGCTGATCCTGGACAGCTACATCTACGGCTTCACGCTGCAGGAGCTGAACGCCCCATCCACGCCCGAGCAGGCCGCCCCGGCAGCCGAGGAGTTCCTCGCCGAGCTGCCCGTGGACGAGTACCCGCACCTGGCGTCGATGGCCCGCCTGGTGATGGATCCCCAGTACGACCGCAGCGGGGACTTCGCCTTCGGCCTCAGCCTCGTCATCGACGCCCTCGAGCGCATGCGTCGCCCCGACGCCGGCCCCGCGCCGGGATGACCTCGCCAGCCTCCTGCGGGTCGGCACGGCCGCACCCGGGGCAGCACAGGGCCTTGACCTACTTACGTTGTAAGTGTCATGCTTACAGCGTAAGTCCAGTCCACCCTTCCTGGTTCGGAGGCACCCGATGTCCACCCCTCCCGCACTGCGCGGCCGAGCTGCCGGCCTTGCGGCGCTCTACCTTGCCGCGGCCTACGTGGCCGCGATGCTCTACTTCCTGGTCGGGACCGGCCAGCTGTCGGTGACCGATCCCGCGGCGAAGGTCGACCTGCTGGTGGCCCACCAGCTCGGCATCCACCTCATGTACCTGGTCGCCTACCTCGGGTTCGGCCTGGTCCTGGTGTCGCTCGTGCTCGGGCTGCACACGCGCCTGACGACCGCCGCCCCCACGACGGCCAGTGTGGCGACAGCTGTGGGGCTGATCTGGGCGGGCCTGTGCATCGCCTCCGGAATGGTCTACCTCGTCGGCATGGGATCGGTGGTCGACCTCAGGGCCACGGATCCGGCGGCGGCTGTGGCCGCCTGGCAGGCGATCGAGCCCGTCAGCAACGCGCTCGGTGGCACCGGCGCCGAGCTCCTCGGGGGCACGTGGACGCTGCTGGTGAGCCTCATCGCACTGCGCGCCCGGTTCCTGCCCCGATGGCTCAATGGGCTGGGGGTGGTCGTCGGCACCGCCGGGATCGCCTCGACCATCCCGGGTCTCGCCCTCGGCGCCGGGATCCTGTTCGGCCTGCTGCAGATCGCCTGGTTCGCCGGCGTCGGAATCGTCCTGCTCCGCGACCATCCGACCGCGGCCCCGCAGCCTCGGACCAGCCACCGCCTCGCCAGCGCTGCGGGCTGACCGCCGCGCCCCGCGTCATCCCACCGGGACCGCTCGACGGGCATCCGGGCCTGACCCTTGACAACTGGAATTGTCAAGGGTCAGGCTGGCGTCATGCAGGACGTCGAGGTGATCGAGAGCCCGCAGGCGGCGGCCTCCGCGCTGGATCCGGTCCGGGCCCGGCTGCTCAGCGAGCTCGCGGTGCCGGCCTCCGCCGCTGGTCTGGCGGCCCGGGTCGGCATCGCGCGCCAGAAGGTCAACTACCACCTCCGGGCACTCGAGGCGCACGGCCTGGTGGAGCTGTCCGAGGAGCGCCGGCACGGCGGCATCACCGAGCGGGTGCTGCAGGCGTCGGCGGCCTCGTACGTCGTGTCGCCGGCCGCTCTCGTGGCGTCCGCGGCCGACCCGGACGCCAACGCCGACCACCTGTCGGCGGGCTACCTCGTCGCGCTCGCGGGCCGACTGGTGCGCGAGGTCGGGGCGCTGGCGCGGCGCGCCGGCGCCACCGGGACGCGGCTGCCGACGCTGACCATCGACACGCAGATCAGCTTCCGGTCGGCCGCCGACCGGGCTGCCTTCGCCGACGACCTCACCGCCGCGGTGCTCGACCTGGCCGCTCGCTACCACCACGACGACGGGCGTCCGCACCGGCTCGTCGTCGCTGCCCACCCCCTGCCCGAGGAGATCGCATGAGCCCCACCCCGAACGTGGCCTACCGACTGGAGTTCAGCGTCGAGGTCCCAGGCACCCCGGAACAGGTCTGGCAGGCCATCGCCACCGCCACCGGCATGAGCGCATGGTTCACGCCGACCGAGATGGAGGAGCGCGAGGGCGGCTCCCTGCACTTCACGATGGGCCCCGAGATGGGGTCGGACGGTCGGGTCACCGGCTGGGACCCGCCGCGGCGCCTCGCGTACGAGGAGGACTGGGCCGCCCTCATGGGCAAGGACCCCGATGCGCTGAGCCCGCTGACCTCGGAGTTCCTCGTCGAGGCGCAGTCCGGTGGCACGTGCATCGTGCGAGTCACCACGAGCGGATTCGGGATCGGCGCCGACTGGGAGTCCGAGTGGTGGGACGACCTGGGCCCGAGCTGGCTGCCGTCCTTCGACAACCTGCGCCTGTACCTGTCGGCCTTCCCCGGCCAGCAGGCCACGCACCTGGAGGTCGACACCGCGCACCCGGGTCCCGCGGACCCGCTGTGGTCGGCACTGCGCGACAGCCTCGGGCTGGGCGAGGAGGGCTCGACGGTCCACGTGCACCACACGACCGGCACGGTCGAGCGCGCCGGCGCGCTGCAGTCGCTCGTCCGGCTCACGGCGCCGGTCCCGGGGATGCTCACCGTCTACGCCCATGACCTGGGTGCGGACCGGGCGATGGTGGGGGTGCGGGCCTTCCTGTTCTCCCCGGACGCCGCCGGGTACGTGACGCGCGAGGAGCCCGGCTGGCGGGCGTGGCTGCAGGCGGTCACGGGACCGGGCCGCCGCTGAGCGTGCGCCGGCTGACGGGTGCCGCTCCGTCGTCACGGACCCGCCGGCCGGTGCATACTCGGCCTCCGACCCCCGAACAGGAGCCCCGCCATGTCGTTCCAGGCCTACCTCGACGCCATCGAGAGGAAGACCGGCAAGACCCCCCAGGAGCTCGTGGACGAGGCGCACGCCCGTGGCTACGGACCCACGACCAGGGCCGGGGAGATCGTCACCTGGCTCGCCGCGGAGCACGGGCTCGGTCGCGGGCATGCCATGGCCCTGGTCCATGTGGTGAAGAACGGCCCGGAGATCTCCGAGAAGCACGTGGGCACCGACGGCAGCCACCGCGATGCGAGCACCACCCTGCGGCTGGATGGCATTGCCCAGCGCTGAGCGCGCGGGTGACGTCGCAGCCGCCGGGGATGCGTCCCGACGCTGCCGAAGTCGGTAGTGTCCCTCACGTGCACGACCACACGCGATTCGACGATGCGGCCGCGACCTGGGACGACGACCCCGGCCACGAGCAGCGGCAGGTGGCTGTGGCCCGCGCGATCGACGCCGCCCTGGACCTCGACCCCGGGATGCGCGCCCTCGACGTCGGCGGCGGCACGGGTCGGTTGAGCATCCTTCTGGCACACCGGATCGGCACCGCGGTGGTGACCGACCCGTCGGCGGGGATGGTGGCGGTCGCGCGGGAGCGGATCGCCGCAGCCGGGCTCAGCGACCGGCTGCGCGCCGTCCAGGCCGACCTCACGACGGACCGGCTCGAGGGCACCTACGACGTGGTGTGGAGCTCCATGGCGCTGCACCACGTCCCGGACCTCGATCGGCTGCTGCAATCCGTGGCAGGGCTGTTGGTCCCGGGGGGTCGGGTGGCGATCGCGGACCTCGACGAGGATCCCGACGGTGTCTTCCACGCCGACGTGGCCGACTTCGACGGACATCACGGATTCGACCGGCGACGACTCACCGAGCAGCTGGCCCGCGCTGGGCTGGGCAGCGCCACGTTCGTGGATGCCACGACCATCCTCAAGGGCGACCGCGAGTTCAGCGTCTTCCTGTGCACGGCGACGAAGGGGGCATGAGCCGCACAGGGCGCCGGCCCTCGACGCGGGCCCCAGCGCGGGGAGCGGTCACCGTCCACGCCCCAGCTGGTCGAGGTCCCGCACCGCGTACCTGTGGTGCTCCCACTCCTCCTCCAGGATGGTGCGCAGGCACGAGAGCACCGTCTCGGGGCACTCCGGGGCGTGGGGGTTCCGGCGCGGCGCCGCGAGCTCGTCGGGGGTGACGCCCGCGAGGTAGGCGCGCACCATCGCCTGTCGATCGGCCCGGGCGTCGAGCACCTCGGCCAACGAGGGCGGCTCATCGGAGAAGTCGGACGCCCGGTACGCGGGGCTGTCGTCGTCGTTGGGCAGCCCGACCGGATGGTAGGGCCGCGGTCGCCGCAGGATCGCCCTGCCCAGCCAGGTGTCGGTCGCCATCACGAGGTGGCGCAGGGTCTGGGTGAAGGACCACTCGTCGGCCACCGACTCGTCGAGGGTGCCGGCGGGCATCGCCAGGGCTCGATCGAGCGTGGCCCGCCAGGTCCGCTCCAGGGCCGCCCACGCCGCGGCGAGCCCCTCCGGGTCCTCGGCGCCACGCAGCTCGCGCCCTGGGAACCGGCGATTCAGCTCGGCGTCGACGAGGGGCACGACGTTGACGCCGTTGACCAGCAGGCGGCGGTCCCCCTCCAGCAGCCATGGGGACTCCAGCTCCATGCCGGCGACCTCGCTGCCCCGCACGACGACGTCGCCGAAGTCGCAGCCGATGAACCGGGACCCGCGCAGGCTCCGGTCCCGGAAGGTCCGATCGCGCAGGCTCTCGGGTCGCTCCTCACCCATCGGTCGACCTTGGCACACGGCACCGGCATCCGCCAGCGGTCCCCGGCCATCACCGCGGGCTAGCATTCCCGCAGCGCGCCGGCCCCGCAGCACGATGTCCGGTCGGTGCCGGTGACCGGGAGGTGGCCTGATGAGGCAGTCGTCCGCAGGGGGCGTCGGTGCACTGCTCAGCGGTGCGGCGTTCGCGGCGCTCGCCGCGTTGACGGCGTGGTCACTGGCGACCGACGCGGATCCCGGCGGGCTGGCCGCGCTGTGGCTCACCCTGATCCCGCTGGCCACCAGCGGCGGCGCGGTCGCGGTGCACGGGGCGCTGCGGGCCACGGGCGGCGTCGGCACGGCGACGGCCCGGTTCGCCCTCGGCTCCGCGGTGCTGGCCGTGGTCTCGTCGATCACGGCGTGGGGATGGCTCGGGTACGGCACCTGGCTCGCCGTCGCGATGGTCCTGCTGGCACGACACCTGCGCGAACGGGGACTCGGCATCGCCGGGCGCCCGTCCCGGTGGGACTGGGGCATGCCGGCGGCGTGGCTGATGGGTCCGGCCAGCCAGGTCCTGAGCATGATGACCGGCTCGGTCGGCGCCGGCGACAGCGTCCCCTGGGGGTATGTGATCGGGCTGACGCTGGGGAACCTGGTCGCCGCCGCCACGATGGTCGTCCTGGCTCGGTGGCTGCGGTCGGGCATCGTCTCGCCAGCAGGTGCAGTCGCGGGCGTCCCCGCCTAGGAGTCAGCCGGCAGCGCCCGGATGTGCCGGGCCAGCTGGGCGGCGAGCCGCACGGAGGCCTCGATCTCCTCCCGCCGGATCGAGACGCTCTCGATGTTCAGGCCGGCCGGCACCCCGAGCCGTCGGCAGAAGTCGATGAGCTCGACGGCGGTCCCGGCCGCCTGCTCCAGGGACGCTTCCAGCGGATCGGCCGCGTGGCGCAGGTCGTTCTCGATCCACCGCGGGACGTCGACCCCGAGCCAGCGCAGGAAGTCCAGCGTCCTCATCGAGCCGCACACGGAGAACGTGAACACGATCGGCACCGGCACGAGCCCTCGCGCCCCGCACTCGTACCGGTAGTCCGAGACGAGGTTCTTGGCTGCGTTGAGGTCGTACACGACCTGGGTCACGAAGAACCGGCACCCCGCCTGCTGCTTCGCGATCAGTCGCAGGTGCTCGTCCTCACGGCGGCTGTGCCGTTCCGGGATGGCCACCCCGCCCAGCACGAGGTCCGGGTTGACCTCGACGCACAGGGCCTGGGCATCGGCCAGCGGGACCGCGGGGGCAGATCCGCTCGACGCCGCGCCCACCATGACCGACAGGGTGCGTCGCGAGTCCTGCGCGGCGATCCAGGAGCGCAGGTCGTCCCGGCGGTACTTGCCCACGGCGCGGTACACCACGACCGGGCTGCGCCACGCGTCCAGGTGGTCGGCCCGGTACCGGGCGGGGTCGACGGTGGGACTGAACGGGAACGGACGCTGCGCCGGGTTCCGGGAGCTCTCGTCGTCGATGTCGTAGAGCACCAGGCCGTCCAGCTGGAGGGGCTCCAGCCGATCGATGGTCGCGCGCGCGATCTCCGGCAGCCGCTCGGCGGGCGTCGAGCTGCGGGGCGGCGTCAGCGCGAAGAGCACGAACCCGCCGTGACCGGACCTGATGCGAGCCACGATGTCCACGCCGCGACCGTAGCGGGCCAGCGCCCGCCAGCCCAGGACGGCAGCGTGCCGCCGGGTCCGCGCGCACCTCGCGGCGGGCCTGCTCGCACGGCTCCCGGGACCCCCGATGGCGAGTCGATCGGGTGGATGAGTCGGCCTGTAAGCCGGGTTCTGTCCAGGGGCCCGTCACCGGACCCCCTGGGCGGCCATCCCTCTGCGACTGCCGTCACCGACAGCCTGGTGCGGTCTACCCGTGGGCTCGGGCGGGCCGCCCTCGAACGCCCACGCAGGGCCGACGCGGACGCCAGCCCCTCTTGACCTTGCTCCGGGTGGGGTTTGCCCAGCCACCCCAGTCACCTGGGGCGCTGGTGGTCTCTTGCACCACCGTTTCACCCTTGCCCCGACCGTCGCCGGTCGTGGCGGTCTGCTCTCTGTTGCACTGTTCCCGCGGGTCACCCCGGGTGGGTGTTACCCACCACCCTGCCCTGCGGAGCCCGGACTTTCCTCGACGACGCCGGTCCGCAGGACCGTGCCGCCGCGGCCGCCCGGCCGACTCATCCGCCACCAAGGGTAGCGCCAGGCGGGACGGGTGAATGACGCGCCGTTCGGCGTGCATCTGCGCGGGGACGGGCGTACCTTGAAGGAGTCCCGAACGGAGCATCAGCACCACCGTCTGGAACAGTGGAGAACCTCATATCAGACGAGATCGCAGGATCAGCGACACCTGATGATGTCCAGAGCATCACCAGTGACCGACGGTAGCGACGGTCAACGCCGAGGATCCGAAAGTCGATCACTCAGCCCGTTTGATCGAGGCTTCGCTGGTCGCGCGAGCGACAGTCGGACGACTCTCACGCACCGAACGGGACCCGGGGCTCCTCGATCTCAACCGTCGAGGAGCCCCGACTTCTGTCTCGGGCGCGGCGCCCCGGAGCCCGGGACCGCCCCCCGCTAGGCGGGTCCGGCACGGTGAGGACCGGTCAGGCATGCGGATGCAGGACCCCGTGGAGGTGCCCGGACTCCCCCATCCCGTAGACCGTGCTCACCCCATCGGCCCACCACGCCAGGGTGGTCAGCGACCCGGGGGCCAGCTCCACCTTGAACACGCTGGAGGCTGGCGCGTCCAGGATGGCCTGGACCAGGGCCTTGATCGGCGAGACGTGGCACACGGCGACCACCCGCTGCCGGGGGTGCTCCTCCAGCAGCTGCTCACGGGCCCGCTCGGCCCTGCGACGCACGGCGGCGAACGACTCACCACCGGGCGGTGCGGCCTCGACCGAGGACATCCATGCGGACAGCTCCTCGGGCCAGCGCTGCTTGACCTCGGAGAAGCTCAGCGAGTCCCACTGCCCGAAGTCCGCCTCCGCCAGGTCCTCGACAACCCGCGGCTGGCCCAGGCCCAGGTGTTCGGCGATGACGGCTGCGGTCTCCCGCGTGCGGCGCAGCGGCGACGTGACGATCGCATCCGCGCCACCGCGGCGAGCCAGCTCCTGCGCAGCCGCCATGGCCTGCTGCCGGCCGAGCTCGACCAGGCCCGGGTCCCGACCGTGCCAGCCGGAGAACCGATGCTCCAGGCTCTGCTGGGTCACCCCATGGCGCACCAGCACCAGCCGGGTCGGAACCCCCAGGTCGGCGGCCTGCCAGCCGACGATCCGACCCGACGGGGTGGGAACGGTCGGCAGGGTGGACTCCGTCACCTCCGGCGCCGCCGCGGCCACGCGGATCGCCTCGCGCACGGCCCGGGCCCCGGCCTCGGCATCTGCGGAGGCCGCGGCGCGGTCGACGGCGTCGACGAACATGTCGGCGTCCCCGGCGCCCCGGTGCCAGCGTTCGATCCGGGCCGGCCGACCGGCCGCGGCGGCGTCCAGCGACTCGTTCGCCAGGGCGTCGGCCCGGGTGTTCTGCGCCCGCGGGACCCAGGTGAAGCTGACCTGGTCGAACGGCACGAGCGCCTTGGCCCGAAGTGCGAGCTGGCGCAGCCTGGCGTTCTTGATCGACCAGCCCCCGGACAGCTGCTCGACCACCAGCTTGGAGTCCAGCCGCGCCTCGATGCGGGCCTGCGGGTCGATCTCGACAGCGGCCGCCAGCCCGGCGATGACGCCCTCGTACTCGGCGACGTTGTTGGTCTCCACCCCGAGGTGGTCGGCGAGCTCGACCAGGATCTGCCCGGTGCGCCCGTCGCGGACCAGCGCCCCGTAGGACGCCGGCCCGGGGTTGCCCCGCGACCCGCCGTCCGCCTCGACGACGAGCGTCCTCACAGGCCCGACTCGGCGGTGCGGACCAGGATCCGCCCACACTCCTCGCAGCGGACGACCTCGTCGGGGGCCTGGCCGCGGATCCGGCCCAGGTCGGCCGGCGTGAGCGTGAGCTGGCAGCCCTGGCACCGCGCCCGGTGCAGCGCCGCGGCGCCGATGTCGCCGGTGCCCCGGCGGATCCGCTCGTACAGGGCCAACAGGTCGGCGGGCACCTCAGCGCTCACCCGCCGGCGCTCCCCCTCGACGCGGTCCACCTCCTTGTCCACGTCGTCGTAGACCGCGTCACGCGCCCGCTCGGCAACCGCCCGGGAGTCGTCGAGCCGGACGGCCTCCGCACGGACGGCGGCGAGCCGCTCCTGCGCCTCCTCGAGCCGCTCCATCACCTCGAGCTCGGCGTCCTCCAGGTCGCTGACGCGCCGGCCGAGGTTGTCGACCTCGCGCTGCAGGTCCTCCAGCTGGCGGGCCGAGGCGACCGACCCGGTGTCCAGCAGCGCCCGGTCCCGCACGATGCGGGCGCGCACCTGGGCCACGTCGGCCTCGGCACGGGTCAGCTCCCGCTCCAGGTCCGATACCGCGGTGCGCAGGGCCACCTCGCGGTCGCGCAGCAGGGCCGCCTGCCGGTCGAGCTCGACCAGCTGGGCGACCTGCGGCACCGAGCGGCGCCGGTGCGCCAGCTGGCCCAGCGCTGTGTCCAGCGATTGCAGGTCGAGCAGCCGCAGCTGGGCTGCGGGGTCAGCGCGCATGCGAGGACCTCCCCACCTGGAACGTCCAGGGATCGGTGACGGTGGTGGATACCGTAGTCGCCAGCGCGAACCCAGCGCCGGCTGCATCCTGCTCGAGCAGGCGCGCGGCCTGCGGCAGCCACATCCACTCGGCGGCCCAGTGGGCCACGTCTACCAGCGCGCAGCCCCCCGACTCCAGGTGCTCGCCCGCCGGGTGATGGCGCAGGTCGGAGCTCAGGTACACGTCGGCCCCACTGGCCGCGGCCAGCCCCAGCAGCGAGTCACCGGCACCGCCGCACAGGGCCACCCGGCGCACCGGCCGGTCCGGCTGCCCGGCGACCCGGACCCCATGCGCGGTGCCCGGCAGCACCCGGGACACCAGGTCAGCGAACCCCGCCAGGGTCGTGGGCTCCGCCAGCTCGCCTACCCGCCCCGCACCCCGGCCGCTGGGCACGTCGCCGAGCGGGATCACGTCGAAGGCGGGCTCCTCGTACGGGTGCGCCGCCCGCAGCGCGGCGACCACCTGGGCCCGCCGCGCGCGGGGGGCCACCATCTGCAGGGCTGACTCGGGCACGTGCTCGACGTCACCCACCGATCCGATGGCCGGGTGCGCCCCGGGCAGCGGGCGGAACGTCCCCGTGCCGGTCGACCAGAACGCGGCCCGCTCGTAGTCCCCGATGCGCCCCGCGCCCGCGGCCGCCATGGCGTCGACCAGGGCCTCGGTGTCGCCGACCGGGACCATCACGACGAGCTTGTCCAGGGCTGCGGGCTCGGTGGCGAGCGGCTCGAGGACCTCGACGTCGCGCAGGCCGAGCGCGTCGGCGATGGCGTCCGAGACCCCGGGCCGGGCGTTGTCGGCGTTGGTGTGCGCGGCCAGCAGCCCGATGCCCGCCCGGACCAGGCGATGCACCACCCGCCCCTTCGGGGTGCTGGCCGGGACCCCGTGGACGCCACGCAGCAGCAGGGGGTGGTGGGTCAGCAGCAGCTGGGCGTCGCACGCGATCGCCTCGTCGACGACCGCCGCCACCGGGTCCACCGCGAGCAGCACGTGCTCGACGGGATCGTCCGGGTCGCCGCACACCAGCCCCACCCGGTCCCACGAGTCCGCCGTGCGCGGGTCGTAGCGGCGGTGCAGCAGGTCGACGACGTCACGCAGCGTGGGGGTGGGCGGCACACCGGCAGGGTACCGGGCGGTGCGGACCCGGGCTCCTGCGCCGGGACCGCCCTAGGATCGCCCCAGGCGGCTGCCCGGCCGCGCCACCGGGAGGCGGGATGACAGCGGGGACATCGCCGCGGACCGGGGCACCTGCGCCCCGCCGCCGCTGGCGCCGCGCCGAGCCCGACCGCCCGCCGTTCGCCCGCTCCGAGTTCGTCATCGCCCGCGACCCTGCCGACCTGACCCGGCTGCTGTGGTTCCTGCTGGTCTCGGGGATCGGGCTGGTCGCCGCGCTGGGCGCCGAGCAGACCACGGCAGGGTTGGAGGGCGACCTCGTCCAGCTCGTGTCCCACCTGCCGGGCGCACTGCTGGCGCTGGTCATCGTGGGAGTGCAGATCCTGCACCTCATGCTGTTCCTGGGTATCCCGCTGGCCCTGCTGGTGATGCGCAGGTGGCGCCGGTGGGGGCTCTACACCCTCGGCTGGCTGGTGACCACCGTCCTGGTCACCCTGGCGCAGTCGTTGATCCCCGACGAGGATCTCCCGCCGCTGCCCGACTTCGGCCTCGGCTCCGAGGAGTACGCCAGCTGGCCGCCCTCCCAGTCGGTGGCCACCGCCGTGACCGCGGTGCTGCTGCTCTCGCCCTACCTGCGTCGGTCCTGGCGCCGCTTCGGCTGGATACTGGTCGCGCTGCTCGCCCTGATGCGGGTGGTCACCGCCCGCGACGTCGCCCTCGACATCATCCTGGCCATCGGCATCGGCGGGACCGTCGGCTGCGCGCTGCTGCTGCTGTTCGGCCGGCGGGTCGAGCTGCCCACGCCGGTGGCCGTGCTCGCCGCGCTGGACCGGGTGGGCCTGCATGCCGTCGACGTGGTCCGGGCCCCGTTCCGGTCGACCGCGTCGTTGCCGTTCCGGGCGACCCTGGTCGACGGCACCCAGCTGCACTGCAAGGTCCTGGCCGCCGGGCAGAACGAGGCGGACGGGCTGCTGCGGACCTACCGCCGGGTCAGGATGCGCGAGCTCGGTGAGGACGTGGCCTTCTCGACGGTCCGGCGGGCCGCGGCTGTGGAGTCGATGCTGGCGATGTCGGCCGAGCGGGCCCAGGTGCGCACCCCCTCGATGCGCGGGCTGGCCCCGCTGGGCGAGGGCGACGCCATGGTGATCGCCTTCGACCGCGTCCTCGGGCTGCCGCTGGACCGGGTCCCCGCCGAGCGGATCACCGACGACGTGCTCGACCAGGCGTGGCGGGCGGTCGCAGCCCTGCGCCGCGCGGGCCTGGCCCATCGTGACCTGCAGCTGTCCAGCTGGATGCTCGACGAGGACGGCGCGCTCTGGCTGATCGACTTCTCGTTCGGGGAGCCGGCCGCCTCGGACGGCGCCCTGAGCGTCGACGTCGCGGAGCTGCTGGCCGCGACATACGGCGTCGTCGGCGCGGCGCGGGCGGTCGCCGCGGCCGTCCGGGGCATCGGCGCCCCAGCGCTGGCATCCGGGCTGAGCCATCTCGTCCCGGCCGCGCTGAGCCGCTCCACGCGCCAGGGCGTGCGCGCCCGGACCGACGGGCTGGCCCCCCTGGTCGCCGAGGCCGCCCGGGCGTGCGACGTGCAGCAGCCGGAGTTCGCGCCCATCGAGCGGGTGCGGCCGCGGACCCTCGTGATGGGCGCCCTGATGGCCGTGGCCATCTACGTGCTGCTGCCGCAGCTGGCCGACCTGCCCCGGATGCTCCAGGCGGTCCGCGAAGCCGAGCCGGCGTTCGTCGCGGCCGCCCTGCTGGCCTCCGTGGCCACGTACGTGGGCTCGGCCATGGCGCTGCTGGGATCGATGCCGGCGCCGGTCCGCGTCGGCCACGCGCTGCTGGCCTCCGTTGCCGCCACGTTCGTGGGGGCCGTCGCACCGCCGGGGGTGGCCCACGTCGGGCTGAACGTGCGGTTCGGCCAGAAGCAGGGCCTGCCCGCGGCCGTGGCGGTGTCCAGCACCGCCGCCAAGGAGGTGGGCGTGGGCACGGTCCACGTCGTGCTGCTGCTCCTGCTGGCCATCGTGGCCGGCAGCACCGGGACGCTGCGCGAGGAGCTCGGCCGGCTGCCGTCGCTGCAGACCATCGCCATCGGGGCGTCCGTCGCACTGGCCCTGATCGGGATCGCCGCAGCGGTGCCGCAGGTCCGCCGGATCGTCTCCGGGTCCGTGATCCCCGCGGCCCGGCACTCGGTCACTGCGATGCGTGGCCTGGTGGACAGTCCCTGGCGGATGGTGGTCCTGTTCATCGGCGCGCTGGTGCTGCAGGTCGGCTACGTCGCCTGCCTGTACTTCTCCGTTCGGGCCCTCGGCGGGGACGTCGGCTTCACCACCATCGGCCTGATCTACCTGACGGTCGGCTCCGCGGCCTCGGTCGCGCCGACCCCCGGCGGGGTGGGCGCGGTCGAGGCCATCCTGCTGACCGCCCTGACCGGAGTCGGGATGACCGCGGCGGCTGCCCTGGCGGCGGTGTTCCTGTACCGGCTGGCGACGTTCTGGCTGCCGATCCCGGTCGGTGGGCTGTCGATGCGCTGGCTGGTGGCGCGCGACCTGCTGTGAGGCTCCGGCAGCCCGAGCGGGACGCGCGGACCTGGTGGGCCCGGCCGGGCTCGAACCGACGACCTACCCGGTGTAAGCGGGTTGCGCTACCAGCTGCGCCACGGGCCCGCCGCAAGGGTACGCAACCGGCCCCCCGGGGCCAAAGCCGGCCGGATCCGACGCGCTTGTGGGTGCCGTGCGCGCGAATCCCCCCACCGCCGGGCACCATGGGCCAATGGTCGAAGCGCACCCCCTGCCCGCCGCCCTCGAGCCGCACGCCCACGAGCACGGACTGGCCTCGGGCGAGGTCGCGCCACTGGCCGCCTCGGTGGATCGGGCCTGGGAGCTGTTCGAGCAGGTGGCCCGGCAGGCTGACCTCTCGGCCCCCTCGCGCAAGCAGGGCCTGGACGGGCGGGCCATCGTGGCACAGCTGGGCCAGTGGGAGGTGGGGCGAACCCTGGCCGACCTCATCGCGGACGCCCATGAGGGCGACGTGGGCTACGTCGACGCCGATGCGATCGACGCCCGGGTGGTGGCCGCCACGGCGGAGCTCGACGACGACACCGTCATCGGCGGGATCACGGCCGCCCGGGCCGCCATCGCCGAGTGGCTGGCCGGCGACGGTCCAGCCACGTGGGGCCTGGTGCACACCTCGTCCCCACTCGGCCCGCTGCCCGTGCTGACCGTGGTCAACGCTGCCAGCTACCAGCTGGCGATCGCCGCGCGCGACCTGCGCCCCACCGGGGTGGAGGAGCCCCTGGAGCTGCTGCACCTGGGGATGGTGGCCATGGTCGACACCGTCGGCGCACTGGCGGGGCGGGCCCACGTGACCGGGTCGTTCACCGCCGTGACGCCCGAGCTGGTGGTGGGAGTCGGTGCCACCGCGGGCCGGTGGCGCACGTCGGTGCTCGCAGAGGACCCCCGACAGGGGCCCGCGGTGCACGCCACGGCTCCGGTCGTGCTCGACGTGACCCGCGGTCGGGTGAACACTGCGGCGCTCTACCGCAGCGGGGACCTGCGCGTGCACGACCTGCCCGGACTGATCCGGCTGGCACCCGTGCTGGAGGGCGTGCCCGGCATGCCGCCGGTGGGGGCCATCGGCCGGGCGCTGCAGCTGGTGGACGCCGTCGGCGGGCTGTTCGGGCGGCTGCGCCGCTGACCCGAGTCCGCCGGCCGCCCGGCCGCGGATGCGGACGCGGCCGAGGCCGCCGGTTCGCTCAGCCGCCGGTTCGCTCAGCCGCCGGTGCGCCGACGGGGCGCGGCGATCGGGATGACCTGGTTGCGGCCCACCCTCTTGGCGGTCAGCATCGCGCGGTCCGCCCGGGCGATCAGCGCCCCAGCACCCTCCCCCGGCACGACCAGTGTCGCGCCGATGCTCAGCGTCGTGGCGATCTCCGCGGCACCCACCGTGATCGGGGCGGACCCCACGGCGGTGAGGATGCGCGTGCCCAGCGCCACGGCGTCGTCCAGGTCCACCACGCCGTCGAGCACGATCAACAGCTCGTCGCCGCCGAGGCGGCCCGCGACGTCGCCCGGCCGGACGCTGGCGCGCACCCGCGCGGCGACGATGCGCAGCACCTCGTCCCCGGCGGCGTGCCCATAGGTGTCGTTGACGTCCTTGAACTGGTCCAGGTCGCAGAACAGCACCGCACAGCCGCGACCCGCCACCCGGGCCCGGTCGGCGATCGCCACCAGCCGGTCGAGCACCTCGCCGCGGTTCGGCAGGCCGGTCAGGGAGTCGAAGCGGGCGCGGCGCACCAGCTCCTCCTCCGCCGCCACCTGCTCGTCGACCAGCCGCAGCGCCGCAGTGGACCCGTCGCGCCGGCCGTGGTCGTCGACGTGCGGCGCGGCATGGCTGTCCACCCAGTGCAGGCCGCCGGAGGAGTCGCGGACCCGGAACCGGCGGACCCCGGCGCTGCCGCCGCCCGCCGGTGGTTCGGCCTCGAGGTCGACGGGGAGGTCCGCGGCGTCGACGAACTCCTCCAGGTGACGGCCCTCCCAGTCGGCGCGGTGCCAGCCGAGGGCGTGGCGCAACGACGGAGACGCCCAGACGACCACGCCGGCGCGCAGCCGCAGCACGATGTCCGAGGCGTTCTCGGCCAGCAGCCGGTACTGCCGCTCCGACTCGGCCAGCGCCGCGGCCGCCAGGTGCCGGTCGGTGACGTCACGCCACGTCAGGCTCAGCCAGTCGTCCACGCGCACCCCGCGGATGTCGAACCACCGCTCCTCGCCGGTCTGCTCGTCCAGGTGCGACGAGTCGTCCAGGATCAGCGACTCCCCGGTGTCCACCACGTGCCGGTAGGCCGACAGCAGCCGGCTGGCCGGCGACCCGAAGCCCAGCAGGCTGGCGCCGACGAGCTCGTCGTGGGTGCGACCGTTGAACTCGCACGCCGCCGCGTTGGCCTCGACGACGAGGAAGTCCGTGATCCGCCCGGTCGCGTCGCGCACCGCCTCCAGGACCGCGTGCGGGTCCACGAGGGAGTCCAGCGTCGCGCGCAGCCGGGCCCGGTCGGCCTGGGCGCTGGTCCGCGCCCGCACCAGCTCGTCCACGTCGCGCAGCCCGCAGACGACGCCCATCCACACCCCGTCGCGCACCGCCTGGGCACCTGTGCCCGACATCCATCGGAACGTCCCGGTCCGGGTCCGTACGCGGACCAGGAACTCGATCGGCTCGGCGTCGGGGCCCTCGCCTCCCGGCATCATCCGGGCCAGCGCCGCGCCCGCCTGCTCGCGGTCCTCAGGGTGCACCAGCTCGGTGAGGCTCGCCCCGACCAGCGCCCCGGGCTCCCAGCCCAGCGTGCGGGTGATGGTCCGGGCCACCCACGCGACCTCGCCCTCGGCGTCGAGCAGCAGGACCACGTCGGTGGCGTTGTCGGCCAGCAGCCGGTAGCGGACCTCCCGGTCGGCCAGCACCCGGCGCGCCTCGACCTCCGCCTGGATGTCACGCCAGCCGCCGACCCGGGCGACCAGGGCACCGGCGTCGTCCAGCAGCGGGCGCACCGCGGCCGAGACCCACCGGTAGGTCCCGTCGGCCGTGCGCAGCCGCAGCTCCACGACGTACGGGTCCTCAGGGTTGACCGACTCGCGCACCGACTGGACCCGAGCGGCATCCTCCGGGTGCACCAGGTCCAGCGAGTACCGGCCCACCAGCTGCTCCGGGCGCCAGCCCAGGTGCGCCCCGACCGACGGCGACAACCACTCGAAGAACCCGGTGGGGCTGGTGCGGATCACCACGTCGGATGCGTTCTCCGCGATGAGCCGGTACTGCTCCTCGGCGGAGGCCCGGGCCTGCTCGGCGGCGATCCGGGCCCCGACGTCGCGCATGATGCCGATGGCGCCGGCCCGGCCGCCGCGCCGGCCGTGGTACGGCTTCAGCGTGGTCTCCACCCAGACGTAGCGGCGGTCCCGGGTCATCAGCCGGAACACGCCCCGACCGGTCCTGCCGTGGTGCACCCCGTCGTACAGCGCGACCGCGGCGGCCCGGTCGTCGGGGTGCCACAGGTGGGAGGTGGAGCGGCCGACCAGCTCCTCGGGTCGCCACCCGATCAGGTCCAGGACCTGCCCGGAGATCCACTGCACGACCCCGGCGTCGGTGAGCATGGACACGTCCGGGCTGTTGTCGACGAGGGTCCGGTAGACGTCCTCCATGTCGTCGCACCCCCGGCAGCCCGGCGGGCTCCTAGCGGGACACCATCCGCACAGCCTGCCACTGGCTCAGCGTCACCGACGTCGTGCGGCGCAGGCCGGACGAGGACGCGGCATCGGCGACGTCCGCGGGCTCCAGGGCGCCGCGCCGGCCGTGCTTCGGGGTGAGCAACCAGATGACCCCGTTGTCGGCCAGCGGCGCCTTGGCGTCCACCAGGGCATCGCCGAGGTCCCCGTCGTCGGCGCGCCACCACAGCACCACCATGTCGACGACCCCGTCGTACTCGTCGTCGACAGGCGCCTGGCCGCTGCCAGCCGTGATCGCGTCGGCAACGGCGTCGTCGACGTCGGTGTCGTACCCGAGCTCCTGCACGGTGAGTCCTGCACCGATGCCCAGCCGCGCTGCCAGCGCCGCCGCTTGACCGGCCTGGTCGGCCGTTGCCACCACCGTCGTCCCCTCACTCCCACCTGGCCCGGCGGCGCCGGGCTGATGGCGTCAGTATGGAGCACGACCCACCGACCAAGGCCACCCCAGCGAGCACGTCGCCCCATGAGGCGCGATAGTTAGGGCTGCCATGCCCACCGCCGTACGAGCACCATGCGAAAGGCGCCCCTGTGACCTCAGCCGCGTATGACCCCCTGATGCCGGGCGGCCTGCCCGATCAGTACGTCGATGTCGATCCCGCCGAGACCCACGAGTGGGTGGAGGGCTTCGACGCCGTCGTCGACAACGCGGGCCCGACGCGCGCCCGGTTCCTCATGCTGGAGCTGCTGCGCCGGTCGGCGGAGCGCAGCGTGGGCGTGCCGGCGCTGCGCAGCACCGACTACATCAACACGATCTCGCCGGACAAGGAGCCGGCGTTCCCCGGCGACGAGTCCATGGAGTACCGCATCCGCGCCATGACGCGCTGGAACGCCGCCATGCTCGTGCACCGCGCCCAGCGCCCCGGCATCGGCGTGGGCGGTCACATCTCCAGCTTCGCCTCGTCCGCGGCGATGTACGAGGTCGGCTTCAACCACTTCTTCAAGGGTCCCGACGCCCCCGGCGGCGGCGACCAGATCTTCGTCCAGGGGCACGCGGCGCCGGGCATCTACGCCCGCGCGTTCCTGGAGGGCCGGCTCACGGAGTCCCAGCTCGACGGGTTCCGCCAGGAGCTGTCGCACCCCGGCGGCGGGTTGCCGAGCTACCCGCACCCCCGGCTGATGCCGGAGTTCTGGCAGTTCCCGACCGTGTCGATGGGCCTCGGCCCGCTCAACGCCATCTACCAGGCACGGTTCAACCGCTACCTGCTCAACCGCGGGATCAAGGACACCAGCCAGCAGCGCGTGTGGGCGTTCCTCGGCGACGGCGAGACCGACGAGCCGGAGACGCTGGGCAACATCTCGCTGGCCGCGCGCGAGGGCCTGGACAACCTGACGTTCGTGGTCAACTGCAACCTGCAGCGCCTCGACGGGCCCGTCCGCGGCAACGGCAACATCATCCAGGAGCTGGAGTCGATGTTCCGGGGCGCCGGCTGGAACGTCATCAAGGTGATCTGGGGCAAGGGCTGGGACAAGCTGCTCGCCCGCGACACCGAGGGCGCCCTGGTCAACCTGATGAACAACATCCCGGACGGCGACTACCAGACCTTCCGCGGTGAGGATGTCACCTTCCTGCGCAACAACTTCTTCGGGCGGGACCCGCGCGTGGCCGCGATGGTCGCCGACATCCCGGACCAGGAGCTGTGGGCGCTCAAGCGCGGCGGCATGGACTACCGAAAGCTGTACGCGGCCTACCGCACGGCGGTCAGCCACACCGGGCAGCCGACCGTGATCCTGGCCAAGACCATCAAGGGCTGGTCGCTGGGGCAGCACTTCGAGAGCCGCAACGCCACCCACCAGATGAAGAAGCTCTCGGAGCAGGACCTGCGGACCTTCCGGGACCGGCTGGACATCCCGATCCCGGACGACAAGCTCGACAAGTACCTGCCCCCGTACTACCACCCGGGTCAGGACGACGGGATCATCAAGTACATGCAGGAGCGGCGGGCCGCCCTGGGCGGTTCGATGCCCAAGCGCCGCGCGGTCTCCCGCCCGCTGGCCCAGCCCGCCGACAAGGTCTACGACATCGTCACCAAGGGCTCGGGCAAGCAGGACGTGGCCACGACGATGGCGTTCGTCCGGCTGTTCAAGGACCTGGTCCGGGACCCCGACATCGGGTACCGGTTCGTCCCGATCATCCCGGACGAGGCGCGGACCTTCGGCATGGACGCCCTGTTCCCGACGCTGAAGATCTACAACCCGAAGGGGCAGACCTACCTGTCGGTCGACCGCGAGCTGATGCTGTCGTACAAGGAGGCCACGAACGGCCAGATCCTGCACGAGGGCATCGACGAGGCGGGGTCGGTGGCGTCGTTCACCGCAGTGGGCACGTCCTACTCGACGCACGACCAGCCGATGATCCCCGTCTACATCTTCTACTCGATGTTCGGGTTCCAGCGGACAGCCGACTCGTTCTGGGCGGCCGGCGACCAGATGGCGCGCGGCTTCGTGATGGGCGCCACCGCGGGCCGGACCACGCTGAACGGCGAGGGCCTGCAGCACGAGGACGGCCACTCCCACATCATCGCGATGACCAACCCGGCGGTCGTGGCCTACGACCCCGCGTACGCCTACGAGATCGGCCACATCGTCAAGGACGGCCTGCGCCGGATGTACGGCGAGGACTCGGAGAACGTCTTCTACTACATCACGGTCTACAACGAGCCCTACCAGATGCCGGCGCAGCCGGAGGGCCTCGACGTGGCCGGGCTGCTCAAGGGCATGTACCTGCTGGCCCCCGCCGACACCCAGCACGGGCTGCGGGCGCAGATCCTGGCCAGCGGCGTGGCCGTCCCGTGGGCGCGCAGGGCCCAGCGGATGCTCGCCGAGCAGTGGGGCGTGTCGGCCGACATCTGGTCGGTGACGTCCTGGACGGAGCTGCGCCGCGACGGCCTCGAGGTCGACCGGCACAACCTGTTCTACCCGACCGAGGAGCAGAGGGTCGCCTACGTGACGCAGCGGCTGGCCGGCCAGCCGGGCCCCGTCGTCGCGGTGTCGGACTACATGCACGCCCTGCCGGACATGATCCGGCCGTGGGTCCAGACGGACTTCGCGACCCTCGGCACGGACGGCTGGGGCATGTCGGACACCCGCGGTGCCCTGCGCCGGCACTTCCTGGTGGACGCCGAGTCGATCGTCGTGCGCACGCTGGCCACCCTGGCCAAGCGCGGCGAGATCGACCCGCAGGTGGTGCGCACCGCACTGGACACCTACCGGCTGTGGGATCCCACCGCGGCCGAGGCGGGCAACACGGAGGGTGGCGGGTGACCCACCCACACCCCCTCGCTGAGGCCGTCCGGGATCTCCCGGTCGGCCTCAGCGCGTTCCCGGCCACCCCCGGCGATGTCCCGGGCATCACGGCGCTGATCCGCGCGGTCGACGTCGCGGGATGCGGGCACTCCAGCAGCAACGCGGCCGAGGTGCACGACGACCTGGCCGGTCGGGACTGCCGGTGGGGCAGGGGGGCGGCGGTCGTGCGGCGCTCGGCCCCGGCGGGCGGGCAACCAGCGCCCGGCGCACCTCACGGCGAGGACGAGGCCGGGGCGCCGGTCGGGGACCTGGTCGGGGCCCTGATCGTGCGCGACGGGCTGGCGGAGGGCAACGGGTGGGACCTCGACGTCTACGTGGCGCCGGGTGACCCGGACGAGGCCGCCGTGGCGGCGCGCCTGGTCGCCGCCGGGATCGAGCAGGGCGCGGTCCGCTGGGACCGCACCGGGGCGCCGCCCGTCGCGGCCTCGGCGTGCTTCGCCAACGACGCGATGCTGCGCGGGGTGCTCGAGGCGGCGGGCTTCGAGGAGGTGCGCCGGTTCTGGCGGATGATCCGCGACCACCGCGCCGGCGAGGCATCGGCCGACCCCGCTGCCCCGCCCGGCTGCACGATCCGCCCGGTTGCCGGCGAGGCTGACCTGCGCACGCTGCACTCGATCGCGACCACCTCGTTCGCGGAGCACTTCGACTTCCACCCGTTGGCCTTCGACGCCTGGCGCGAGCGGCTGTCAGCGGCCACCGAGGACCCGGCCCAGTGGCTGCTGGCCGAGGTCGACGGCGTCGCGGTCGGCTTCGCCCGGGGCAGCGACCGGTACGCCTCGGAGGGGCTGGGATACGTGGCCAGCATCGGGGTCCTGGCCGCGCACCGCCGCCTCGGCATCGCCGCGGCGCTGCTGCGCACGCGGTTCGCCGACGACGCCCGACGGGGCCGGCGGGCCACCCTCCTGCACGTCGACGCCACGAACACGACCGGGGCGACCCGGGTGTACGAGGCGGCCGGCATGCGGGTGGACCAGGAGTACGCCTGGTTCCACCGGACGCTGGTCCGGGGAGCCTGACCACGGCACAGCCCACCGCCGCCATGCGCGGCGGTGCGGACGCCCGTGCCCGCGAGCGGCCGGCGGTCGAGGTCGACCCGGAGGCCCGGCCCCGTCCCCGCACGCGAGCGAGCCCCCGCCCCGCACATCCGGGGTGGGGGCTCGCGATCCGCGGCTACGGCCGGAACGAGACGACCTTGCCGTTGGTGTTCGGCACCGGTCCGGTCGGGCCGAACTCGTAGGCGCCGGCGGTGGCGTACAGCCGGCCGTTCGCGTACTCCAGGGCGCCCGGCATGGTCAGGGTACGGATCTTCTTGGGTCCGCCCCTGACGACCTTGGAGATCGCGTTGCCGAACATCTCGGCGACGTAGATCCGCCCGTGCCGGTCCAGCGCCAGGTCAACCGCGCCCAGGAACCCGGAGGCGATCCTCGTGGACTTGCCCGTCCACGGGTTCACCCGGTACACGCCGCCACGGGCGCCGAGGCTGGCGTCCTCGGGACCACCCGGCAGGCTGGTCACGTAGAGCATGCCGTTGCGCCCGACCTCGACATCGGTGGGTACCGGCTCGAAGTTGAACACCTTGCCCACCGTGCATTCGGGAAGGCCCATGCCGGTGGCCATCTGCGCGGTCACGGTCAGCGGCACCGGCGGCAGCACCGCCAGGGTGCTGATCCTGCCGGACTTCGAGACCCTGAGCAGGCTGTTGCCGCCGGCGTCGGCAACGATCACCGAGCCGTGGCGCCAGGTTGCGACCGCGTACGGGTTGGAGTCGACCATGCCCGGGTAGGGCTGGGAGGGGATCTCGGCGGGGATCTGCGCGGCGCACTGCGCCGACAGCCCCTGGAAGCCGTACGTGTTGCCGGAGTCCGGGTTGTTGGCCGCCTCGTACGCGGCCAGGTCGGCCAGGGACGTGGTCGTCTTGCCCCGCAGCACGTTGAGGTGGCCGTCGGCCAGGTAGTACAGCGTGTTCCGGCCCGTGCCGAGCGCCAGGCCCGCGGCGAAACCCTGCGCCTGGGCGACTGTCCTGGTCGTGCCGTGGCCCTTCACCCGGAGCACCTTGCCGGTGAAGGACTCCGAGACGTACACCGTGCCCTTCCCGCTCACGGCCAGGCCGAGCTCCGGGGCCTGCAGGCCAGAGACGATGGTGCTGACCCGCGGCGCGGGCTTGTGGTGCGACCGGTCGTGGGCCATCGCCGGCCCTGCCAGGGACGCCCCCAGGGCGACCGCCATGCCTGCAGCCAGCGCTGTCCGTCGTGTGCGCGATCCGTTCATGCAGCTGTCCCTCCACGTCGCCCGTCCCGAGTGGGCGGGGCGAAGTGAGCCTAACCTCGCCCGACAGGCACACCACAAGGCTCAGTTTGCGGTCGCGCGACTACCCGCGGTGACCAGGAGGGACCGGATCGGGACAACCCGGACGGGCGACCCGCGTCCGGGGCGGCTGCCTCAGACCACCTGGTGCAGCCAGCGCACGGGCACGCCGTCACCAGCGCGGCGGAACGGCTCGAGCTCGGCATCCCAGGCCGTGCCCAGCACCGCGTCGAGGCCGGCCCGCAGCAGCGCGGCGTCGGATCCCCCGGTTGCCAGGACCGCGCGGATCCGCTCCTCGTGGATCAGGATGTCGCCGTGCGGGCCCATCGTGGCCCGGAAGACCCCCAGGGACGGGGTCACGGCGAACCGCTCCCCCTCGCTGCCCTTGCTCGGCTCCTCGGCCACCTCGTAGCGCGCGGTGCGGAACTGGCGCAGGGCAGACGTCAACCGGGCCCCGGTTCCAGGCATCGACTGCCACGAGATCTCCGCGCGCACCTGCCCGGGGACCACGGGCTGAGGCATCCAGTCCAGGCTCACCCTCGTTCCGAGGACGTCACTGACCGCCCACTCCAGGTGCGGGCACAGCGCCCGCGGCGTGGAGTGCACAAAGAGGACGCCACGGGTCAGACCCGGGCGCTCCGCCACCATATGCACGGCCATGGCCGACCTCCGTTCCGACGAGTTTCGCCTTCCCCAGCGTCCTCGAGGGCGGAATGAGGGCCATCCCGGAACGAGCATAATCACAGTGCTGTCGTTTGGCCAGACCTTCGGCGTGGCGATCACACCCGCGCCCCTGCCGGGACTCACCTCAGGCAGGGGGACCACAATCCCGGCATGGCCAATCCCGGACTCGAGCTGACCGCGCAGCAGGCCCAGGACCTCGCTGCGGCCCTGCGGCTGTGGCTGCCCGAGCAGCGCTGGTTCGCGGGCAAGGGCCACGCCCTGACGGCGGTGCTGCTCAACCAGGTGACGACGCTGCCGTCCGACGTCGCCGTGGCCCACCTGGTGGTGGCCGTGCAGCTCGACGGTGACCACTGGCAGACCTACCAGGTCCCCGTCTCGGTGTACGCCGATCCCCATCCGGGGCGCAACGCCATCGGGCAGCTGAGCGGGGGCGACTGGGCCTACGACGCCCTCACCGACCCGCAGGCGATCCCGGCGCTGCTGGCCGACGCCGCATCCACGCCCGAGGTCGACCCCGCGGCGACCCATGGCATCGAGCCGGACCACGGGGCACTTCCCCGTCCACAGCTGCAGTCGGTCGCGGACCCGGACTCCTACCGCCACCTGCCGGCGCGACCGATGTCGGTGGAGCAGTCGAACAGCTCGGTGATCCTGGGCACGGTCGCCCTGGTCAAGGTCTTCCGCCAGCTCACGCCGGGCATCAACCCGGACGTGGAGGTCCACGCTGCCCTGGGATCGGTCGGCTGCCGTCACGTGGGGCGAGGGCTGGGCTGGATCAACGGCGGCTGGCGCGACCCGGTCCACGGGCGGTGGGTGACCGGGCACCTGGCGATGGTCCAGCAGCTGTTGTCCCCCGCGGTCGACGGCTGGGACCTGGCCCGCCAGCGGGTCGCCGCCGGGCAGGACTTCGCCGAGGACTCCCGGGCGCTGGGGCTGGCGACCGGGGAGGTCCACCGGGACCTGCGCCGGGCCCTGCCCACCCGGGTGCTCGACGGCTCGGAGGTGGGCGACCTCGTCGACCGGCTCGCATGGCGCCTCGACCAGGCGGTCGCCGTGGTGCCGGAGCTCGCGACCCTCGCCCCGGCGCTGCACGCCCGGCTGCGGGCCGTGGCCGACCTGGGTCACCCGATCGAGGTGCAGCGCGTGCACGGCGACTACCACCTCGGGCAGGTGCTGCTGGCCCCGGACGGCTGGAAGCTGCTCGACTTCGAGGGCGAGCCCGGGGGTGACATCGCCGGCCGCATCGTGCCCGACCACGCCCTGCGCGACGTCGCGGGCATGCTCCGCTCGTTCGCGTACGCCGCCGCGCAGGGGGGCGCGAGGCAGGATCCCGCGGTGGTGGCCGCGTGGCAGGCGGCGTGCGAGCAGGCGTTCCTCGAAGGCTACGCCCGCTCCGGTGCCGCGGACCCGGACGCCGACCGCGCGCTGCTCGTGGCCTACACCGTGGACAAGGCCGCCTACGAGGCCGTCTACGAGAAGCGCAACCGGCCCGACTGGCTTGCCATCCCGATGACAGCCCTGACCGCCCTGGCGCAGCAGGCCTGACCGGCGCGGCGCAGCAGCCCTGACCGGCGCCTTCGCACGACCCGAACAATCCCGGGGGTGGCCCCTGACACGGGCAGGCCATCCTCAGGGCATGACCCAGACCATGGAGCCGGGCCCGGCGATGGCCGGCGACCAGGCGGTGACCCGCCCCGCCCCGCCGCACGACCGGGCGCGCGCCCACCACCGTCGGCGGCTGGTCACCAACACGGCCGCTGCACTGGCCGGGGTCGGCCTGGGCATCACCGTGGGCCTGCACCTGGTCGGGCGCACCGCGTGGCTGCCCGGCGTCGACGGCCAGATCATCGACGAGCTCGGCCGGGTCACGGCACTGGTCGGCACCTACGGCTGCCTTCTGGTCCTGCTGCTGGCAGCACGCATCCCCTGGCTGGAGGCGGCCGTCGGCCAGGACCAGCTGCTGGCATGGCACCGCCGGATCGCCCCGTGGTCGCTGGGGCTGATCGGCGCGCACGTCCTGCTCTCCACGCTGGGGTACGCGATGGCCGCCCAGGTGGGCTTCGTCAGCCAGCTCTGGGAGTTCGTCTCCCGGACCAGGTGGATGCTGCCCGCCCTCGTCGGCCTGGTGCTGATGCTGGTCGTCGGCTTCTCATCGATGCGCCGGGCGCGAGCCCGGATGACGTACGACACGTGGTGGGTGACCCACCTGTACTCCTACCTCGCCGTCGCCCTGGCCTTCCTGCACCAGGTCCGCTACGGGCAGGCGTTCGTCGGCCACCCCTGGGCGACGGCATTCTGGTCGGCGCTCTACGTGGTCAGCCTGGGCAGCCTGGTCGTCTTCCGATGGGGCCTGCCCCTGGCGCGCAGCCTGCGCCACGACCTGCGGGTGACCCGGGTCGTGCGGGACTCCCCTGACAGCGTCACGGTCCACCTGACCGGCCGGCGGCTCGACCGGCTGCCCGGGTCGGGGGGGCAGTTCTACAACTGGAGGTTCGCGATCCCGAGGTTGTGGTGGCAGGCGCACCCGTACTCCCTGTCGGCTGCGCCGGACGGGCGCAGCCTGCGGATCACCGTCAAGGACCTCGGCGACCACTCCGCGGCGATGGCCCGGCTCAAGCCCGGCACGCGGGCGTTCATCGAGGGCCCGTACGGGGCGCTGACGGCCGAGCATCGGCTGACCGACTCGGTCGTCCTCGTCGCGGGCGGCGTGGGCATCACCCCCATCCGGGCCATCCTCGACGACCTGCCCCCACACGCCCGCGTCGAGGTCCTGTACCGCGCCCCTCGGCCCGAGGCGGTCCTGCTCCACCAGGAGCTCGACGCCATCGCGCGGTCCCGGCCGAACACGCGGGTGCGCTACCTGGTCGGCACGCGTCGGGAGTTCCCGCTCGACGCCCGCTGGCTGGTCTGGCTGGTCCCGTGGATCCAGCAGGGCGACGTGTACGTGTGCGGCCCCGAGGACATGGAGGCCGCCATCGTCACGGCTGCAGAGGTCCTGCGGGTCCCGCCCGAGCGGGTCCACACCGAGTCCTTCACCTGGTAGGAGCACCCCATGAAGCGCGCGATCGCGGTATCGGCCGGGACCATCGCTGGGCTGGCCGCCGTCCTGGCCCTCAACCCCGACGACCCCACGGTGAGCGCGGCGGGGCAGGTCCCCACCGCGGCCACCCCGTCCCCGTCCGACTCGGCCGACTCGGCCGGCGGGTCGGCGGGCTCGTCCGACTCGGCGGGCTCGGCGGGAACTCCCGACTCAGGCGTCTCGCCCGGCGCGACGCAGCCGGGCACCACGACGGCGCCCTCCCCGAGTTCGTCGCCCACGGCGGGACCGGACGCCGGCGGCTCGACGGGGACGCCGGGCGCGGCAGCCGCGGCGTCCGGCACCTTCACGGGCACCGCGGTCTCGGTCCGCAACTTCGGGGTCATCCAGGTCCAGATCACCACGGACAACGGCCGGATCACCGCGATCGAGGCCACCCAGGTCCCGGACTGGGACCGCAAGTCCGAGATGATCTCGAGCTACTCGGTCCCCGAGCTGGTCAGTCAGGCCCTCGACGCGCAGTCCGCGGACATCGCCGGCATATCGGGGGCCACGTTCACCTCTGTGGGCTTCTCGCAGTCCCTGCAGGCGGCGATGGCCAAGGCCGGCCTGGGATAGCCGCGGCGCCGCGGGCCACCGCAGCGCGGGCTGCCACGGTGGTGGCCAGCTCCTCGACAGCCCGATCCCTGGCTCCCGGCAGGCGCAGCGTGGTCCAGCTGCCGTCATCGAGCAGCACCACGACCTGGGAGCCCAGCGGTCCCGGCGCGACGTAGCTGGCCCGCACGCGCCCCAGCGCCACCACGGCGAACGGCTGCGCCCGCCGACCTGGCGGGCTGACCGCAAGTCGATCGCTGCCCACGTCGAGGCGGACCGGCCCCGGCCACCCCGACCACTCCACGTCGCGAAGAACCCGGTCCGGGAACCTGCCCCACTGGGCCTCATGTGCCTGGTAGGGGGTGATCGTGCCGCGCCGGGGCCAGTGCGTCCACATGAACCAGGCCAGGGCCGGCACGCTCAGCCCGAGTGCGACGGCGGCCGTTCCCAGTGACTCGGCCACCGTGGGATCGGCCACCTCCGTCGTGGCCGATCCCTGCAGGCGCACCACCAGCAGCACGAGGCCGTTGTTCGCGGCGTGCAGCAGGACTCCCGGCCACAGCGACGCCGTGCGCAGGTACATCAGTGCCAGCACGATCCCGAACACCCCGGCCCCGACCGGGTCCACGTGCAGCACCCCGAAGCACAGCGACGAGACCAGGACCGCGGTGACCACCTGCCACTTCATCGACCACCGTTCCACCAGGATCCCCCGGAAGACGGTCTCCTCGACGAGCGGCGGCAGCACCACGAGCGCGACGACGGACACGAGCAGGGTGGCGGTGCCGGTCCCCTCCAACCCCGCCCCGAGGTCGGGGATGAGCAGCTGCAGCAGCGTCACCACACCGATCGTGAACAGGAACTGCACGACGAACATCCCGGCGACCACGAACCAGTACCCACCGAGGCGGGGCCAGCGGAACAGCACGGCGAGGTCGACGCCGTTGCGACGCACGACGACCAGCCCCACCCATGCCACGATCGGCAGGTAGCTCAGGGCCGTGACCAGGTCATCGGACAGGGGGACGCCGGCCAGATCGCCCAGCGCCGTGGTGCCCACCTGCACGACGATGGAGCCGACGATCGCCCAGAGCGGCAGCCACCGAACGCGTACCGCGGAGAATCCCACCGGACAAGGGTCACATACCGGGGCCGATCGGCGCCGATCGGGGGCACGCGCGTCACCCGAGCCGGACTCGCGGGGCCGGACGCCGCCCGGACTCCCGGGGCCGGGGCCGGGCGCGACGCCGCCCGACTCGGCCGGGCCGGACGCCGCCCCGGGATGGGCTCGACCGGGCCACGGGTCCGGGAATCGGCCGGGCCCGGGTCCGGGGGCCACTGGGCTCCGCGCGACTAGACTCCTCATGAATACCCGTCACCACCGCCGGTGCGCCCGGCGGTGGCGGGTTTCGGCCCCGGATGATCTGGGCCGGCGTCGGGGGCGGTAGCTCAACAGGTCAGAGCAGCGGACTCATAATCCGTCAGGTTGCGGGTTCGAATCCCGCCCGCCCCACGTTCCAGCCCGAGCACGATCGATGGGTTCCGGGACTGCCAGCCGGTGAACCTCGCAGGGGTTCTGTGGCTCTGGTCTCTTCTCCCGCACCGCCTGGGCGAGCCTCGCGGCCGAGTTGCGGGTTACGGACATCAGACACGCCGCGCCAAACCCCCAGAACACCCGCGAGGTTGCCCCAGCGGGCCTCGAACCCCCCGCATAACCCCCACAACCCCCGCGAGGTCGTTCAGCCGGTCGCGAGGGTGGCGATCGACGTCTCGATCGCGGCCGCCATCCCGAGCAGGGCGGCGTCGCGGCCCGCCCGGCCGATCAGGGTCAGGCCCACGGGCATGCCGTTGCCGCGAGGGCCCAGTGGAAGGGTGACGGCCGGATACCCGGCTGTGGCGTACAACGCGGAGTGCCGGTTGCTCACGCTCGCCAGCAGGTCGCACCCGGCGGCGTCGAACGTGGCGTCGAGGATGTCACTGGCCTGCTGGCGCAGGCGCAACGCGGTGTCCTCATACGCGGCGAGGCTGATGCCGCGCACGACTGCCAGTCCGAGGAAGAACTGGCCCGTCGGCATCCGGTGCCGCACGTCGCGCAGGTTGTAGGCCTGCAGGTCTGCCACCGTCGCGACTGGCGCCCCGGCCCGAGCCAGGTAGCCCAGGGTGTCGTGCGTGAGCCCACCGAGCACCACCGTGACGAAGGCCGCCTCGAAGGCGGGCAGCGCGCCGTCCGGCAGGATGGTCGCCTCAACAGCCGTGGCGTCGGCTGCGCGAAGCGCCGCCATGATGCGGTCCAGGACGGCCGGGTTGTCGGACGTGTCCTCGAAGGGGGTCCGCTGGCTGCGGATGTCGTCGGCCAGCACCGCCACGCGCACCCCGGACAGGGCATCGGGCACCAGCGACGCCGCCACCCGGCCCCCGGAGAGCGTGGCCAGCAGGTCCGCCGCGTCGGCGACCGAGCGGGCCACCGGTCCGGCGCTGTCCTGGTGGCGGACCAGCGGGATGATGCCCGCCCCATCGACGACCCCACGGCTCGGCTTCATCCCGACCACCCCATTGAAGGCAGCCGGGGCGAGCAGGGAACCGGACGTCTCCGTCCCCACGCTGAGCACGGTCAGGCCGGCGGCAACTCCCGCGGCCGAGCCGCTGCTGGAACCACCGGGCGGGAAGGCGCCGCCACGCGGGTTGTGCGTGAGTCCGCCCACCGCGCTGTACCCGGGCTTGCGCGACACCGCCCCGGCGAGCTCCGAGAGGTTGGCGGTCCCGAGCACGACCGCGCCGGACCGGCGCAGTGCCACGACGACCGGCGCCGGCTCGGCCGCCCGGTGCTCGGCCAGGATCTGGGCCCCACCAGTGGTGCGCAGACCGCCGGCGGTCTCGATGTTGTCCTTGACCGTCAGCGGGATCCCGAGCAGCGGACCGGACTCCCCGGCCGCCCGCCGTGCGTCCGCCTCACGGGCCTCGGCAAGGGCCTGCGGGTTCATCTCGATCATCGCGTTGACGTCGCGGTCGGTCACCAGGGCCCGGGACAGCAGGTGCGCCGTCAGCTCCACCGCGGTGAGGTCCCCGGCGACCATCCGCGCCTGCAGGGCGCGGGCGTCGGCCCCGGCGAGCATCCGGTCGATCTCGGCAGCCCGCGACGGGTCGGCTTCGGGCAGGTCGAGAGCCGACTCAGCCAAGGGGCGCAACCGCCCCGGCTCGCGGTGACCGACCCCCAGCACCCCACCGGTCGCCAGGGAGCGTCCGACACCCACGAGCTGCCCGATGCGCCCCATCAGGGCACCTCCTCTGTCCGACCGCCGGAACCAGCCATTGGTCCCGGATCGCCCACCTGATCGCCCACCTGATCGCCC
>JBDHZV010000017.1:0-35890 GCA_039812125.1 Candidatus Nanopelagicales bacterium | reverse complement strand
GCGGCGTTGGCCTCGTCGTGCGCCTTGAGCTTGGAGGTGCGCCGCACCACCTTGCCGTACAGCGGGTGGGTGAAGCGGTCCTCGACGGCGACGACGACGGTCTTGTCCATCTTGTCGCTGACGACGTACCCCTCACGGGTCTTGCGGTAGCCCCGCGACTCGGCGGCGGGCGTGCTGCTCACAGCATCATCCTTCGTGCTCATGCCTTGGCACCCTTCTTCGCGGGCACCGGCTCGGCCGGGGCCGGCTCGTCGGTGATGCCCAGCTCACGCTCGCGCATCACGGTGTAGATGCGGGCGATGTCCTTCTTGACGGCGCGCAGCCGCCCGTGGCTCTCCAGCTGGCCGGTGGCAGCCTGGAAGCGCAGGTTGAACAGCTCCTCCTTGGCCTCGCGCAGCTTGGTCACCAGGTCCTCGGAGTCGACGTTGCGCAGCTCGCCTGCGGTGGTCGCGGCCATCAGTCCTCACCCACTTCACGCCGGACGATCCGGCACTTCATCGGCATCTTGTGCGCGGCGCGCAGGAGTGCCTCCTTGGCCACCGCCTCGTTGGGGTAGCTCAGCTCGAACATGACGCGGCCGGGCTTGACGTTGGCGATCCACCACTCCGGCGAGCCCTTGCCGGAACCCATGCGGGTCTCGGCGGGCTTCTTGGTCAGCGGACGGTCCGGGTAGATGTTGATCCACACGCGGCCACCACGGCGGATGTGCCGGGTGATGGCGATACGTGCGCTCTCGATCTGCCGGTTGGTCACGTAGGAGTGCTCGAGGGCCATCAGGCCGTACTGGCCGAACGTGACCTTCGTGCCGCCGGTGGATGCGCCGTGCCGGTCGGGGCGGTGCTGCTTGCGGTGCTTGACCCGACGGGGGATCAGCATGTCAGGCCTCCGTTCCAGGGGTCTGGGCGGCCGCGGCGGGAGCCTGCTCCCGATCACGGCGCGGACGGCCGGTGCCGGCCGGACGGCGGGCCTGGCCCAGGCGGCTCGCGGCGGCGGCGGCATCGCGCTCCGCCTTCGTGCCCGTCACGTCGCCCTTGTAGATCCACACCTTCACGCCGATGCGGCCGAACGTGGTCTTGGCCTCGTAGAAGCCGTAGTCGATGTCCGCGCGAAGCGTGTGCAGCGGCACCCGGCCCTCACGGTAGAACTCCGAACGCGACATCTCCGCACCGCCGAGGCGACCGGAGCACTGCACCCGGATGCCCTTGGCGCCGGACTTCATCGTCGACTGCATGCCCTTGCGCATGGCCCGCCGGAACGACACCCGGCTGGACAGCTGCTCGGCGATGCCCTGGGCGACGAGCTGGGCGTCGGTCTCCGGGTTCTTCACCTCGAGGATGTTCAGCTGCACCTGCTTGCCGGTGAGCTTCTCGAGGTCACCACGGATGCGCTCGGCCTCCTGCCCCCGCCGACCGATGACGATCCCGGGGCGCGCGGTGTGGATGTCGACGCGGACCCGGTCTCGGGTGCGCTCGATGTCCACGTGGCTGATTCCGGCGCGCTCCATGCCCTTGCTGAGCAGGCGCCGGATAGCCACGTCCTCGGCGACGTAGTCGCGGTAGCGCTGCCCGGGCTTCGTCGAGTCGGCGAACCAACGGCTGGCGAAGTCGCTCGTGATCCCGAGACGGAACCCGTGCGGATTCACTTTCTGGCCCATGGGGTCAGCCCTTCTTCCCGGCCGCAGGCCGCTCGGCGACGACGACGGTGATGTGGCTCGTCCGCTTCTTGATGCGGTAGGCCCGCCCCTGCGCACGCGGCCGGAACCGCTTCATCGTGGGGCCCTCGTCGACGTAGGCCTGCGAGACGTACAGCGTCGACACGTCGGTGTGGTTGTGGTTGTTGGCGGCGTTGGCGATGGCGCTGTCGAGCACCTTGCCGACCGGCTCGCTCGCCCCCTGGGGGGCGAACTGCAGCACGGCCTGCGCCTGCGCAGCCGGCAGTCCACGAATGAGGTCCACCACACGGCGGGCCTTCATGGGCGTGACACGGACGAACCGCGCCTGGGCCCTGGCTTCCATCGCTTTCCCCTTGCTCTTGTGACTGGTTGCTGTGCGGGTGACCGGCGCGCTCAGCGGCGCTTGGACTTCCGGTCGTCCTTGACGTGGCCGCGGAAGGTGCGGGTGGGGGCGAACTCACCCAGCTTGTGGCCGACCATGTTCTCGGTGACGAACACCGGCACATGCTTGCGGCCGTCGTGCACGGCGATGGTGTGCCCGAGCATCTCCGGCACGATCATCGACCGACGCGACCATGTCTTGATCACGTTCTTGGTCCCCTTGGCGTTCTGGGCGTCCACCTTGTTGGCCAGGTGGTCGTCGACGAAGGGGCCCTTCTTCAGGCTGCGCGGCATCTGTGTATCCCTCAGCGCTTCTTGCCGGTCTTGCGACGGCGGACGATGAACTTGTCGGAGGCCTTGTTCGCCTTGCGGGTGCGACCCTCGGGCTTGCCGGCGGGGTTGACCGGGTGGCGACCGCCGGAGGTCTTGCCCTCACCACCACCGTGCGGGTGGTCGATCGGGTTCATGGCGACGCCGCGCACGGTCGGGCGGACGCCCTTCCAGCGCATCCGACCCGCCTTGCCCCAGTTGATGTTGGACTGCTCGGCGTTGCCGACCTCGCCCACCGTCGCTCGGCACCGGGCGTCCACGTTGCGGATCTCGCCCGAGGGCATCCGCAACTGGGCGTACGGGCCGTCCTTCGCCACGAGCTGGACGCTCGCGCCAGCCGACCGGGCGATCTTGGCCCCGCCCCCGGGACGCAGCTCCACGGCGTGCACCACGGTGCCCACCGGGATGTTGCGCAGCGGCAGGTTGTTGCCCGGCTTGATGTCGGCGCCCGGTCCGGTCTCGACCCGGTCACCCTGCTTGAGCCTGTTGGGCGCCACGATGTAGCGCTTCTCGCCATCGGCGAAGTGCAGCAGGGCGATGCGCGCGGTGCGGTTGGGGTCGTACTCGATGTGGGCGACCTTGGCCGGCACGCCGTCCTTGTCCGAGCGCCGGAAGTCGATCACGCGGTAGGCCCGCTTGTGACCGCCGCCCTGGTGCCGGGTGGTGATCCGGCCGGAGTTGTTGCGCCCGCCCTTCTTGGGAAGGGGCTCGACCAACGACTTCTCCGGCTCGGACCGGGTGACCTCGACGAAGTCGGCAACCGACGAGCCGCGACGGCCCGGCGTTGTCGGCTTGTACTTGCGGATTCCCATGGTTTCCTCGTTCTCGATCCAGGCCGGTCAGGAGACCGGGCCGCCGAAGATGTCGATGCGGTCACCGGCAGCGACGGACACGATCGCGCGCTTCGTGGCGGCGCGACGACCGAACCCACGTCGCGTGCGCACGCGCTTGCCCTCGCGGTTGTTCGTGTTCACCGACACGACCTTGACGCCGAACACCTTCTCGACCGCGATCTTGATCTCGGTCTTGTTGGCGTCCGGGCTGACCAGGAACGTGTACTTGTTCTCGTCCAGCAGCCCGTAGCTCTTCTCGGAGATGACCGGGGCGATCAGCACGTCCCGGTGGTCGCTGACCCTCACTTGGTCGCCTCCTCGTCATCGGCCTTCGCGCTCGCACGCGCAGCCCGCGCCGCGGCGACCCGACCGGTCGCCTCCTTCGTGACCTCTGCGGCCTTCTCGACCGCCTCGTCCTTGACCTCTGCGGCCTTCTCGAGCACCTCGTCCTTGACCTCGGCAGCCTTCTCGACCACCTCGGCACGGACCTCAGCGGCCTTGGCGACGACCTCGTCCGTGACCTCGGCAGCCTTGGCGGCGACCTTGGCCGCCGTGGCCTTCACCGCGGCGCGCACAGGTGCGGCCGGCTCGGCGGCTACGACAGGCCTGGGCGCCTTGGTGCTGATCGGCCCGGACAGGAAGGTGTCCAGGGCCCCCGCGGTGAACACGACATCGTCGCTGCACAGGACGTCGTAGGTGTTGAGCTGGTCGACGACCAGCAGGTGGACGCCGGCGACGTTGCGCAGGCTCTTCCACCCCAGGACGTCGTCGCGCTCGACGACCACCAGGACGTTGCGCCGGTCGGTGAGCGCGGCCAGCGTCGCCACCGCGGCGCTGGTCGAGGGGACGTCACCGGCCACGACGGCGCTGATGACGTGCACGCGACCGCCGCGAGCCCGGTCCGACAGGGCGCCGCGCAGCGCAGCGGCCTTCATCTTCTTGGGGGTGCGCTGGTCGTAGCTGCGCGGCGTCGGGCCGTGGACCACGCCACCGCCGGTGAACTGCGGGGCACGCGTCGATCCCTGGCGGGCGCGGCCGGTGCCCTTCTGCTTGTAGGGCTTCTTGCCACCGCCGCGAACCTCGCCGCGGTTCTTGGTGTCATGCGTGCCCTGGCGCGCGGCGGCCTGCTGGGCCACAACGACCTGGTGGATCAGCGGCACGTTGACCTGCACGTCGAAGACCTCGGCGGGCAGCTCCACCGTTCCGGTGGACGCACCCGCGGGGCTCAGCACGTCGATGCTCGCCATCGTCATGCCCCCTTCGCAGCCGAGCGGACGAAGACCAGGCCACCCTTGGGACCGGGCACCGCGCCCTTGATGAGGATGAGGCCGTTCTCGGTGTCCACCGCGTGGACGGTCAGCCCCTGGGTGGTCTGGCGGACGGCGCCGAGCCGACCCGCCATGCGCACTCCCTTGAACACGCGGCCGGGCGTGGCGCATGCGCCGATCGACCCGGGCTTGCGGTGGTTGCGGTGCGCGCCGTGGCTGGCCCCCACGCCGGAGAACCCGTGGCGCTTCATGACGCCCGCGAAGCCCTTGCCCTTGGTGGTGCCGACGACGTCGACCGACTGGCCGGCCTCGAACAGCTCCGCGCTGATCTCCTGACCGAGCGTGTACTCGGCGGCGTCGTCGGTGCGGATCTCGACCAGGTGCCGGCGTGGGGTGACACCCGCCTTGGCGAAGTGCCCCTTCTGGGGCTTGGTCACCTTGCGCGGGTCGATCGCACCGTAGCCGATCTGGACGGCCTCGTAGCCGTCGACCTCCGGGGTGCGCACCTGCGTGACCACGCACGGGCCGGCCTTGACCACGGTCACCGGGACAACGCGGTTGGCGGAGTCCCAGACCTGGGTCATGCCGAGCTTCTCGCCCAGGATGCCCTTGACGTTGGTTGCCATTGCCAGTCCTTCTCTACAGCTTGATCTCGATGTCGACACCAGCCGGCAGGTCCAGGCGCATGAGCGAGTCCACCGTCTTGGGGGTCGGGTCGATGATGTCGATCAGCCGCTTGTGCGTGCGCATCTCGAAGTGCTCGCGGCTGTCCTTGTACTTGTGGGGCGAACGAATGACGCAGTAGACGTTCTTCTCCGTCGGCAGCGGCACCGGGCCGGCAACCTGCGCGCCTGTCCGGGTCACCGTCTCGACGATCTTGCGCGCCGAGGTGTCGATGACCTCGTGGTCGTAGGCCTTGAGCCTGATGCGGATCTTCTGTCCCGCCATGATGGCTACGGTGTCCTTCTCTCGTGCGGCCGTCACCGGCCGGTTGTTGCTGGCTGCCTTCGGTCCGGGGAACGGGGCGCGGCGGCCTACTGGGCCGCCGCGCCCCGTCGCGCGGGATCGGTACTACTTGAGGATCTTCGTGACCCGGCCGGCGCCGACGGTGCGGCCGCCCTCGCGGATGGCGAAGCGCAGACCCTCCTCCATCGCGATCGGCTGGATCATGTCGACCTTCATGGTGGTGTTGTCGCCGGGCATGACCATCTCGGTGCCCTCGGGGAGGGTCACGACGCCGGTCACGTCCGTGGTGCGGAAGTAGAACTGCGGGCGGTAGTTGTTGAAGAACGGCGTGTGCCGCCCGCCCTCGTCCTTGCTCAGGATGTAGACCGAGGCCTCGAACTCCGTGTGCGGGGTGACCGAGTTCGGCTTGCACACGACCTGCCCGCGCTCCACGTCCTCGCGCTTGATGCCACGCAGCAGCAGGCCCACGTTCTCGCCCGCCTGGCCCTCGTCGAGCAGCTTGCGGAACATCTCGACGCCCGTGACGGTCGTCTTGGTGGTGGTCGGCCGGATCCCGATGATCTGGACCTCCTCGTTCACCTTGATGATGCCGCGCTCGATGCGCCCGGTCACCACGGTGCCGCGGCCGGTGATCGTGAAGACATCCTCGATCGGCATGAGGAACGGCTTGTCGACCTCACGCTCCGGGGTCTTGATGAACGTGTCGACCGCGTCCATGAGCTCGAGGATCGACTCGGCCCAGGTGGCGTCGCCGGCCAGGGCCGGGGCCGCCGCCACCCGCACGATCGGGGTGTCGTCACCCGGGAACTCGTAGGCGTCGAGCAGCTCGCGCACCTCCATGTCGACCAGCTCGAGGATCTCCTCGTCGTCGACCATGTCGCACTTGTTCAGCGCGACCACGATCGCCGGGACGCCGACCTGGCGGGCCAGGAGCACATGCTCCTTGGTCTGCGGCATCGGACCGTCGGTCGCGGCGACCACGAGGATCGCGCCGTCCATCTGCGCCGCGCCGGTGATCATGTTCTTGATGTAGTCGGCGTGGCCGGGGCAGTCGACGTGGGCGTAGTGCCGGGCCTCGGTCTGGTACTCGACGTGCGCGATGGAGATGGTGATACCGCGCTGGCGCTCCTCGGGAGCCTTGTCGATCATGTCGAACGGAGTGAACGGGTTCACGTCCGGGTACTTGTCGTGCAGCACCTTGGTGATGGCCGCGGTAAGGGTGGTCTTACCGTGGTCGATGTGCCCGATGGTGCCGATGTTGACGTGCGGCTTGGTCCGCTCGAACTTGGCCTTCGCCACTGGGGTCCCTCCTCAGGACGGGTTGGACTCGCCTGACGACGTGGTCCGTTTCTTCTGTGCTTCCTTCAGTTGTCGTTCCCCGGGGGAGGTCTTCCCTGGCGGGTCGACCCCCACGGTGGTCCGTGGGTCGTGCACCGGGCCGCATGGCCCGGCTTGCCGGCGGGCTCGTCGGTCAGGACCGACTCACTCGCCCCTCGCCTTGGCGATGATCTCGGTTGCCACGTTCGACGGCACCTGGGCGTACGAGTCGAACTGCATGGAGTAGCTCGCGCGGCCCTGCGTCTTGGATCGCAGGTCGCCCACGTAGCCGAACATCTCGGACAGCGGCACGAGCGCCCGGACGATGCGCGATCCGGCCCGCTCGTCCATCGACTGGATGTGCCCCCGGCGGGAGTTGAGGTCGCCGATCACGTCGCCCATGAAGTCGTCGGGCGTGGTGACCTCGACGGACATCATCGGCTCGAGCAGGACCGGGGTGGCCTTGCGAGCAGCCTCCTTGAAGGCCATCGAGCCGGCGATCTTGAAGGCGAGCTCCGAGGAGTCGACCTCGTGGTAGGCGCCGTCCTGCAGCGTCACCTTGACGTCGACCATCGGGTACCCGGCGAGGATGCCGTACTCCATGGCCTCCTGCACGCCGGCATCGACCGAAGGGATGTACTCCTTCGGGATGCGCCCACCGGTGACCGCGTTGACGAACTCGTAGCCGCCGTCGCCGCCGCCCGTGGGCTCGATGCCGATGATGACCCGGCCGTACTGGCCGGACCCACCGGTCTGCTTCTTGTGGGTGTACTCGACCTTGGAGACGGCCTTGGTGATCGTCTCGCGGTAGGCCACCTGGGGCTTGCCGACGTTGGCCTCGACCTTGAACTCACGGCGCATGCGATCCACCAGGATCTCCAGGTGCAGCTCGCCCATGCCGGCGATGATGGTCTGGCCGGTCTCCTCGTCCGTGCGGACCTGGAAGGTCGGGTCCTCCTCGGCCAGGCGCTGGATGGCGGTGCCGAGCTTCTCCTGGTCGGACTTGGTCTTCGGCTCGATCGCCACGTGGATGACCGGCGCGGGGAAGGTCATCGACTCCAGCACGACCTGGTCCCTCGGATCGCACAGGGTGTTGCCCGTGGTGGTGTCCTTCAGGCCCATGACCGCGACGATGTTGCCCGCGCCGACCTCGGAGATCTCCTCACGCTTGTTCGCGTGCATCCGGTAGATCTTGCCGATCCGCTCCTTGCGGCCCTTCGAGCTGTTGAGGACCTGCGACCCCGCCATCAGCTTGCCCGAGTAGATCCGCACGTAGGTCAGCTTGCCCAGGTGCGGGTCGGACATGATCTTGAAGGCCAGGGCCGACAGCGGCTCGGAGTCCGACGGGGTCCGGGTGACCACCACGTCCTCGTCGCCGGGCTTGTGGCCCTCGACGGCACCGATGTCCAGGGGCGAGGGCAGGTACTCCACGACCGCGTCGAGCATGGGCTGGACGCCCTTGTTCTTGAACGCCGTGCCGGTGAGCACCGGGGTGAACTTGCCGCCCAGCGTGCCGCGACGGATGGCTGCCTTGAGGTCGTCGACCGGGGGCTCCTCGCCCTCGAGGTACATCATCATGATGTCGTCGTCGTTCTCGGCGACCGTCTCGATGAGCCGGTCATGCCACTCGCGCGCGGCCTCGGCGTGGGTCGAGGGGATCTCGAGGGTGTCGTAGGACTCCCCCAGCTTGGTCTCGGCCGACCACACCAACGCCTTCATCTGCACCAGGTCGATCACACCGCGGAAGTCGGCCTCCGAGCCGATCGGGATCTGCAGCGGCAGCGGGACCGCGCCGAGGCGGGTCTCGATCATGTCGACGCAGCGGTGGAACTCGGCGCCGACTCGATCCATCTTGTTCACGAAGCAGATCCGCGGCACGCCGTAGCGGTCCGCCTGACGCCACACGGTCTCCGACTGCGGCTCGACGCCGGCCACGCCGTCGAAGACGGCAACGGCACCGTCGAGCACGCGCAGCGAGCGCTCGACCTCGACGGTGAAGTCCACGTGACCGGGGGTGTCGATGATGTTGATCTGGTGGTCGCGCCAGTGGCAGGTCGTCGCGGCCGACGTGATCGTGATGCCGCGCTCCTGCTCCTGCTCCATCCAGTCCATCGTGGCGCCGCCCTCGTGCACCTCACCGATCTTGTAGTTGATGCCGGTGTAGTACAGGATGCGCTCGGTCGTGGTGGTCTTGCCCGCGTCGATGTGCGCCATGATCCCGATGTTGCGGACCATCGCGAGGTCATTCACGGTGGGGCTGGACACGTTCGACTCCGAAGTTCTCGTAGTAATGGGGTGGGGCGCGCTTACCAGCGGTAGTGCGCGAAGGCCTTGTTGGCCTCGGCCATCTTGTGGGTGTCCTCACGCTTCTTCACGGAGGCGCCCAGACCGTTGGAGGCGTCCAGGATCTCGTTCATCAGGCGCTCGGTCATGGTCTTCTCGCGCCGGTTGCGCGAGTAGCCGACCAGCCAGCGCAGGGCCAGCGTGTGGGCACGAGCGGGCTTGACCTCGACCGGGACCTGGTACGTGGCGCCACCGACGCGGCGGCTGCGGACCTCCAGGGTCGGCCGGACGTTGTCCAGCGCGCGCTTGAGGGTGATGACCGGGTCGCCACCGGTCTTGTCACGGCAGCCCTCGAGCGCGCCGTAGACGATCCGCTCCGCGGTGGACTTCTTGCCGTCCAGCAGGATCTTGTTGACCAGCTGCGTGACGACCGGCGAGCCGTACACGGGGTCGACGATCACCGGACGCTTGGCGGCCGGGCCCTTGCGCGGCATCAGCTCTTCTCCTTCTTCGCGCCGTAGCGGCTGCGCGCCTGCTTGCGGTTCTTCACGCCCTGGGTGTCCAGCGCCCCGCGCACGATCTTGTAGCGCACGCCCGGCAGGTCCTTCACACGACCACCGCGCACCAGCACGATGGAGTGCTCCTGGAGGTTGTGGCCGACACCCGGGATGTAGGCGGTGACCTCGATCTGGCTGCTCAGGCGGACGCGGGCAACCTTGCGCAGGGCAGAGTTCGGCTTCTTGGGCGTGGTCGTGTAGACGCGCGTGCAGACACCGCGACGCTGCGGGCTGCCCTTGAGGGCAGGCGTCTTGTTCTTCGCGACCTTGTCCTGTCGGCCCTTGCGGACCAACTGCTGGATCGTGGGCACTTGTACTCCGGTGCGTTGAGGCTGTCGTGGTCGTGTGTCCGCTTCGCCCTGTTCGCCGCCCCCCCGCGGTCGGGCGTGTCGCGCGCCGTTCCCGGCGGCGATCCACGTCGGATCGTTGGGTGGATGTCCGGTGCTGCCCATGCCGCCCCTTGGGGCTGCCGCTCCGCCGGCCGGCCGCCCTGGGGCGTCCCTGCCACTGCGAGGCACGGGGAAGCAAGTAGTGCATCCGTGCGGCGCCCGGGGCTTCCCAGGCACGAGCAGCAAGACTACCGGCAGGTCCGGCGCCCCGCCAAATCGCGTCGGCCTGCCGCCGGAGCGGCGGATCCCCCCGGGGCCACTGGCCGGGGGGATCCGCGCACCCGCTGGGGTCAGAACTGGGTGCTGTCGTCCAGGGTGAAGCTGCCGGCGACCTCGGGCATCGCGACGAACAGGGCGATCAGCGCGATGATCCCGACGGTCGTCAGCACGATGTTCAACCACGCCACCCACTTGGTCGCGGTGTTCAGTCCCCGGCCCTCCAGGGTGCCCTGGGAAGCGTCGATCTCACGGTTGGACTGCGAGGCCAGCACCAGGGCGATGACCGCCGCGAGCACCGGGCACATCACCCAGGAGGCGATCGCCAGCACCAGTCCGATGATGGCCTTGGTGTCGGTGCGCCGGGGCACGTAGCCGGGGTAGCCGTACCCGGAGCCGTAGGCGGGTGCCCCGTACCCCGGAGCCCCGTAGCCGGGGGCCGCCGGGGGCTGTCCGCCGGCACCGTGGGCCGGAGCTCCATAGGTCGGCGCGGCCGGCGCCTGGCCGGGGTAGCCCGCCCCGTACGCGCCCGGCGGGGGGGACTGCGGGGGCGGCGGGGCCGCTGCCCAGGTGGGAGGCGGCGGGTAGCCACCCGGGGCAGTGGGAGGCGCCGCCGGGGGCGGCGGCGGGGGAGGTGGCGGGCTCACGGGCTGCTGGGGCGCCTGGTCCCCGGCGGGCGGGGTGAGCGCGTTCTCGTCCGGACGGTCCTCGGGACCGGGTTGCAACGACATATCGGGCATGCTACCGCCCACGACGACGACGGCGGGGTGGCGCGCCCGAACTGGGACGCGCCACCCCGCCGTCGCGATGCGGGTACGGCTACCGGGTGTAGTCCCGGAAGTCGTAGTCCTCCAGGGGCACAGAGGCAGCGTCGGAGGCCCCGAAGCCGCCCTGGTACAGGGTGTCGTCGTAGCCGCTGAACGACGCGTACATCGCCGCCTTGGCCTCCTCGGTGGGCTCGACCCGGATGTTGCGGTACCGGGGCAGGCCGGTGCCGGCCGGGATGAGCTTGCCGATGATGACGTTCTCCTTCAGGCCCAGCAGCGGGTCGCTCTTGGCCTCGATCGCGGCCTCGGTGAGCACCCGGGTGGTCTCCTGGAAGGAGGCCGCCGACAGCCAGGACTCGGTGGCCAGCGAGGCCTTGGTGATGCCCATGAGCTCGGGGCGGGCCGAGGCCGGCTGGCCACCCTCGGAGACCACCTTGCGGTTGCCCGCCTCGAACAGGCCGCGCTCGACCAGCTGCCCGGTCAGGAACTCGGTGTCCCCGCCGTCGATGATCGTGACGCGCTTGAGCATCTGGCGCACGATGACCTCGATGTGCTTGTCGTGGATCGACACGCCCTGGGAGCGGTACACCTCCTGCACCTGGTCGACCAGGTGCAGCTGCACCGCCCGCTGTCCCATGACCCGCAGCACCGTCTTGGGATCCACCGCGCCGACGGCCAGCTGCTGGCCGACCTCGACGTGGTCGCCCTCGGTCACGAGCAGCCGGGAACGCCGCGAGATCGGGTGCTCCTGCTCGGTCGAGCCGTCATCGGGGACGATGACGATCTTCTTGGCCCGGTCGGTCTCCTCGATGCGGACCCGCCCGGTCGCCTCACTGATCGGGGCGACGCCCTTGGGGGTGCGTGCCTCGAACAGCTCGACGATACGAGGCAGGCCGTGCGTGATGTCCTCACCGGCGACGCCGCCGGTGTGGAACGTCCGCATGGTCAGCTGGGTGCCCGGCTCGCCGATGGACTGAGCAGCGATGATGCCGATCGCCTCGCCGACGTCGACCAGCTTGCCGGTGGCCAACGACCGGCCGTAGCAGGTGGCGCAGGTGACGACCTTGGAGTCGCAGGTCAGCACGGAGCGCAGCTTTACCTGCGCGAGCCCCGCCGCCGTGAGCTGCTCGACCAGGGTGATCGACAGCTCGTCGCCCTTGGTCGCCAGCGTCACGTCGTCGACCACGATGTCCTCGGCCAGGATCCGCGACACCGCAGAGGTGTCCACGTTCTCGGCCGGCCGGACCACCCCATCGGACCCTGTGGTGCCGATGGGCATCTTCAGGCCGCGCTCGGTTCCGCAGTCCTCCTCGCGGATGATCACGTCCTGGGAGACGTCGACCAGCCGTCGGGTCAGGTACCCGGAGTCGGCGGTCCGCAGGGCGGTGTCGGCCAGGCCCTTGCGGGCGCCGTGCGTGGCGATGAAGTACTCCAGCACGGACAGGCCCTCGCGGTAGTTGCTCTTGATGGGCCGCGGGATGATCTCGCCCTTCGGGTTGGCCACCAGGCCACGCATGCCGGCGATCTGGCGGACCTGCATCCAGTTGCCGCGGGCACCCGAGTTCACCATCATGAACACCGGGTTGGTCGCCGGGAAGTGCTCCTTCATGGCCTCGGCCACCTCGTCGGTGGTCCGCGTCCAGATCTCGATGAGCTCCTGGCGGCGCTCGGCGTCGGTGATCAGGCCGTCCTCGTACTGCTCCTGGACCGCGGCCGCACGCTTCTCGGCCTCCTCGAGCAGCCGTGCCTTCTTCGGCGGGGCGACCACGTCGTCGAACGAGATGGTGACCCCGGAGCGGGTGGCCCACCGGAAGCCGAGGTTCTTCAGCTCGTCGAGGGTGTTGGCCACGTTGGTCTTCGAGTACCGCTCCGCGAGGTCGTTGACCAGGGCGCCAAGGCGCTTCTTGTCCACGTCCTCGTTGACGAACTCGTAGTCGGCCGGCAGGGCCTCGTTGAACAGCGCCCGGCCCAGCGTCGTGGTCAGCATGAGCGCCTCGCCCGGCTGCCAGTCCTCGGGGACCTCGAAGCCCTTGGGCGGCACGATGTCGCGCAGCCGCAGGGTCACCAGGCTCTGCAGCGCGAGCTCACCGCCGTCGAAGGCCATCACTGCCTCGGCCAGGGAGGCGTAGGCGTGACCCTCGCCAGCCAGGCCGGGACGCAGCGTGGTCAGGGCGTACATGCCCAGCACCATGTCCTGCGTGGGCGTGGTGATCGGACGACCGTTGGCCGGCGAGAGGATGTTGTTGCTCGACAGCATCAGGATCCGGGCCTCGGCCTGCGCCTCGGCCGACAGCGGCAGGTGCACCGCCATCTGGTCGCCGTCGAAGTCGGCGTTGAACGCGGTGCAGACCAGCGGGTGGATCTGGATGGCCTTGCCCTCGATCAGCTGCGGCTCGAACGCCTGGATGCCCAGCCGGTGCAGCGTGGGAGCCCGGTTGAGCATGACCGGGTGCTCGGAGATGACCTCCTCGAGCACGTCCCACACCACGGAGCGGGACCGCTCGACCATCCGCTTGGCGCTCTTGATGTTCTGCGCGTGGTTCAGGTCGACCAAGCGCTTCATGACGAACGGCTTGAACAGCTCCAGGGCCATGCCCTTGGGCAGGCCGCACTGGTGCAGCTTGAGCTGCGGGCCGACCACGATGACCGAACGGCCCGAGTAGTCCACGCGCTTGCCCAGCAGGTTCTGGCGGAACCGGCCCTGCTTGCCCTTGAGCATGTCCGACAGCGACTTCAGGGCCCGGTTGCCCGGACCGGTCACCGGCCGACCGCGGCGGCCGTTGTCGAACAGCGCGTCCACGGCCTCCTGCAGCATCCGCTTCTCGTTGTTCACGATGATCTCGGGGGCCCCGAGGTCGAGCAGCCGCTTGAGCCGGTTGTTGCGGTTGATGACGCGGCGGTACAGGTCGTTCAGGTCCGACGTCGCGAACCGGCCGCCGTCGAGCTGCACCATCGGGCGCAGGTCCGGCGGGATGACCGGCACGCAGTCGAGCACCATGCCCCGCGGGTCGTTGTTCGTCGCGATGAAGGCCGTCACGACCTTGAGCCGCTTGAGGGCACGGGTCTTGCGCTGGCCCTTGCCGGTGCGCACGACCTCGCGCAGCAGCTCCGCCTCGGCCTCCAGGTCGAAGGTGGCCAGGCGGGCCTGGATCGCCGCCGCGCCCATGCCACCGGAGAAGTACATGCCGAACCGGTCGCGCATCTCCCGGTACAGCAGCTCGTCGCCCTCGAGGTCCTGGACCTTCAGGGTGCGGAACCGGTCGAACACCCGGTCGAGGTTCTCGGCCCGCTTCTCGGCGTTGCGCCGGATGGCACCGAGCTCACGCTCGGCGCCCTCCCGGACCTTGCGCTTGATGTCGGCCTTGGCACCCTCGGACTCAAGGGCGGCCAGGTCCGCCTCCAGCTTCTGGGAGCGCTTGGCCAGGTCGGCCTCCATCTTGTCCTGGATCTGCTTGCGCTCGACACCGATCCGGGCCTCGATCGAGGGCAGGTCGCGATGGCGCGCCTCGTCGTCGACAGAGGTGATCATGTAGGCCGCGAAGTAGATGACCTTCTCCAGGTCCTTCGGGGCCAGGTCGAGCAGGTAGCCCAGGCGCGAGGGAACGCCCTTGAAGTACCAGATGTGGGTCACGGGGGCGGCCAGCTCGATGTGGCCCATCCGCTCGCGGCGGACCTTGGCACGGGTCACCTCGACGCCGCAGCGCTCGCAGATGATGCCCTTGAAGCGCACGCGCTTGTACTTGCCGCAGTAGCACTCCCAGTCCCGGGTGGGCCCGAAGATCTTCTCGCAGAACAAGCCGTCCTTCTCCGGCTTGAGCGTGCGGTAGTTGATCGTCTCGGGCTTCTTCACCTCGCCATGCGACCAGGTGCGGATGTCATCAGCCGTGGCCAGGCCGATGCGGAGCTCGTCGAAGAAGTTGACGTCGAGCAAGGTGGGTTCCTTACGTTCGTGGGTGGTTCGTCGTCGTCACGGATGTCGGTCCCTGGGCCCGGGCCGGTGGCCGGCCCGGGCCCAGGGCGTCAGACCTCTTCGACGCTGCTCGGCTCGCGCCGCGACAGGTCGATCCCCAGCTCCTCCGCAGCGCGGAAGATGTCATCGTCGGAGTCACGCATCTCGATGGACTGCCCGTCGCTGGACAGCACCTCGACGTTCAGGCACAGCGACTGCATCTCCTTGACCAGCACCTTGAACGACTCGGGGATGCCCGGCTCGGGGATGTTCTCGCCCTTGACGATGGCCTCGTACACCTTCACGCGGCCCAGGACGTCGTCGGACTTGATGGTCAGCAGCTCCTGCAGGGCGTAGGCGGCGCCGTAGGCCTCCATGGCCCACACCTCCATCTCGCCGAACCGCTGGCCACCGAACTGGGCCTTCCCGCCCAGCGGCTGCTGGGTGATCATCGAGTAGGGGCCGGTGGAGCGCGCGTGCATCTTGTCGTCGACCAGGTGCAGCAGCTTCAGGATGTAGATGTAGCCCACCGCGACCGGGGCCGGGAACGGCTCGCCGGACCGGCCGTCGAACAGCCGGGCCTTGCCGTCGGGACCGACCAGGCGGACGCCCTGCTCGCTGGGGATCGTGCTGGCCAGCATGCCGGACAGCTCGTCCTCCTTGGCACCGTCGAACACCGGGGTGGCCACCCGGGTGTTCGGCGCCGACGCCCGCGCCGACGGGTCCAGCTTCTGTGCCCACGCCGCACCCTTGGGGGCCTCCCAGCCGGTCTTGGCCACCCACCCGAGGTGGGTCTCCATGACCTGCCCGACGTTCATGCGCCCGGGGACGCCCAGCGGGTTCAGCACGACGTCGACCGGGGTGCCGTCCTCGAGGAAGGGCATGTCCTCCACCGGAAGGATCTTGGCGATGACACCCTTGTTGCCGTGACGGCCGGCCAGCTTGTCACCGGTCGTGATCTTGCGCTTCTGGGCCACGTAGACCCGGACGAGGCGGTTGACGCCCGGGGGCAGCTCATCGCCCTCCTCCCGGTCGAAGACCCGCACGCCGATCACCTTGCCGGACTCACCGTGGGGGACCTTCATCGACGTGTCGCGGACCTCGCGGGCCTTCTCCCCGAAGATGGCGCGCAGCAGCCGCTCCTCGGGGGTCAGCTCGGTCTCGCCCTTGGGGGTGACCTTGCCGACCAGGATGTCGCCGGTCACGACGTCGGCACCGACCCGGATCACGCCGCGCTCGTCGAGGTCGGCGAGCACCTCCTCGGACACGTTGGGGATGTCCCGGGTGATCTCCTCGGGCCCCAGCTTGGTGTCACGGGCGTCGACCTCGTGCTCCTCGATGTGGATCGAGGAGAGCACGTCGTCCTGCACCAGGCGCTGGCTCAGGATGATCGCGTCCTCGTAGTTGTGCCCCTCCCAGGGCATGAAGGCCACGAGCAGGTTGCGACCCAGCGCCATCTCCGCGGTGTCGGTGCACGGCCCGTCCGCGATGACCTGGCCGACCTCGATCCGCTGGCCCTCGTCGACGATGACCTTCTGGTTGAAGCAGGTGCCCTGGTTCGACCGGTCGAACTTGCGCAGCCGGTAGGTCTCGTAGGTGCCGTCGTCGTTGGCCAGGGTCACGTGATCGGCCGAGACCTCGGAGACCACGCCACCCTTGCGGGCCGCGACGACGTCGCCGGCGTCCACGGCCGCGCGGTACTCCATGCCGGTGCCGACCAGCGGGGCCTCGCTGCGCAGCAGCGGGACAGCCTGACGCTGCATGTTGGCGCCCATGAGCGCGCGGTTGGCGTCGTCGTGCTCCAGGAACGGGATCATGGCCGTGGCCACCGACACCATCTGGCGCGGCGAGACATCCATGAAGTCCACGTCCACGGGCGCGACGAAGTCGACCTCGCCGCCCTTGGTGCGGACCAGCACCCGCTCCTCGGCGAAGTGCCCGTCGCCGGTGAGCGGGGCGTTGGCCTGCGCGATGACGTGCAGGTCCTCCTCGTCGGCGGTCAGGTAGTGGATCTCGTCGGTGACCCGGCCCTTGTCGTCGACCCGGCGGTACGGCGTCTCGATGAAGCCGAAGGCGTTCACCCGGCCGTACGTGGACAGCGAGCCGATCAGGCCGATGTTCGGGCCCTCAGGGGTCTCGATGGGGCACATGCGGCCGTAGTGCGACGGGTGCACGTCGCGGACCTCGAAGCCGGCCCGCTCGCGGGACAGGCCGCCGGGGCCCAGCGCAGACAGCCGGCGCTTGTGGGTAAGGCCCGAGACCGGGTTGGTCTGGTCCATGAACTGCGACAGCTGGGAGGTCCCGAAGAACTCCTTGATCGAGGCCACCACTGGGCGGATGTTGATCAGGGTCTGCGGGGTGATCGCCTCGACGTCCTGCGTGGTCATCCGCTCGCGGACCACCCGCTCCATCCGCGACAGGCCGGTCCGCAGCTGGTTCTGGATCAGCTCGCCCACGGTCCGCAGGCGGCGGTTGCCGAAGTGGTCGATGTCGTCGGTCTCGACCTGCTTGGAACCGGCTGGGGACTCGAACGCGACCTCGCCGGCGTGCAGCCGGCACAGGTACTCGATGGTGGCCTCGATGTCCTCGATGGTCAGGGTGCTCTGGCCCAGCTCGGTGGTCAGGCCCAGCTTCTTGTTGACCTTGTAGCGGCCGACCTTGGCCAGGTCGTAGCGCTTGGAGTTGAAGTAGAAGTTCTCCAGCAGGTTCCGGCCGGCGTCGATCGTCGGCGGCTCACCCGGGCGCAGCTTGCGGTAGATGTCCAGCAGCGCCTCGTCCTGGGTCCCGATCGGGTCCTTGTCCAGGGTGAGCTCCATCGACGGAAACGCGGCGAAGCGCTCCCGGATCTGGGCCTCCGTGCGGCCCAGCGCCTTGAGCAGCACCGAGACGGGCTGCTTGCGCTTGCGATCGACCCGGACACCGACCATGTCCTTCTTGTCGATCTCGAACTCGAGCCAGGCACCCCGGCTGGGGATGATCTTGGCGACGAAGACGTCCTTGTCGGAGGTCTTGTCCTCCTGGCGCTCGAAGTAGACGCCCGGCGAGCGGACCAGCTGGGAGACCACGACACGCTCGGTGCCGTTGACGATGAACGTGCCCTTGTCCGTCATGAGCGGGAAGTCGCCCATGAAGACCGTCTGGCTCTTGATCTCGCCGGTCTCGTTGTTGGTGAACTCGGCGGTGACGAACATGGGCTGCGAGTAGGTCATGTCCTTCTCGCGGCACTGCTCGACCGTGTACTTCGGCGGCTCGAAGCGGTGGTCGCGGAAGCTCAGCGACATCGTCTCGGAGAAGTCCTCGATCGGGGAGATCTCGGTGAAGATCTCCTCCAGGCCCGAGGTCCTCGGCACGCTGGCGTTGCCGGACTCGAGCGCGGCAGCGACACGGTCCTGCCACTTCTCGTTGCCCAGCAGCCAGTCGAAGCTCTCGGTCTGCAGGGCGAGGAGGTTGGGGACCTCGAGGGGTTCCCGGATCTTCGCGAAGGACACCCGGTTCAGCCCGGGGGGCGGCGGGGGCGTGACGGACGTGCGGGAGGAGGCCAAGACAGGTCCTTCCAGAGCGGTTCACTGCGGTCGGCACGCCGCCTGCACCCGCCCCCTGCACCGACTGCGCGCCGGCGGGCGGCTGACCGGGTCTGCCGGATCACAGCCACACCGGGGCCGCCCAGGATCTGGGCACGGCTCACGCAGGTCGCAGGGTTGAGGGGTAAAGGACAGCGCAAAGCGGCAGCATACCCGAACGGGCAGCCGCTGTCGAGACCCGCCCTCGACCGCCAACGAGCCCCTCGTTTGTGCGCCGGCCCCGCGCCACTCGACAGCGGGTGGCGGGACCCGTACGCGCAAGCCCTCGGACTGGCTGGCGGCGCTGGCACCGGCTGAGCCGTGCCTGCACCGAGCAGGTTGAACCGTGCGTCCACTCAGGGTGCCCGCCCGGACGCGCGGAGTCAAGTACTGCGGGCATGGCCGACCCGGGATGGTGGATGCCGATCCGCGCGACCGGGACGAAGGGGCCCGGACATGCGAGGACGGGCGCACCCCCTGAGGGATGCGCCCGTCCTGACGGGTCGATCAGTGCGTCACTTGACGCTGACCTTGGCGCCGGCGCCCTCCAGGGCGGCCTTGGCCTTCTCCGCAGCCTCCTTGTTGACCTTCTCGACGACAGCCTTGGGGGCAGCCTCGACGAGGTCCTTGGCCTCCTTGAGGCCCAGGCTGGTCAGGGCGCGGACCTCCTTGATGACCTGGATCTTCTTGTCGCCGGCATCCTCGAGGATGACGTCGAACTCGTCCTTCTCCTCGACCTCCTCGGCGGCGGCAGCGCCGCCACCGGCCGGGGCGGCGGCGACGGCCACCGGGGCGGCCGCGGTGACGCCGAAGGTCTCCTCGAACAGCTTGACGAACTCGGACAGCTCGATCAGCGTCATCTCCTTGAACGCGTCGAGCAGGTCCGCGGTGCTCAGCTTCGCCATGATGGCGTTCCTTTCTGGTATTCCGGCCGGTGCCGGGTTGGGGCTGACTGCGTTGGGCGATCAGCCCTCGGCGTTCTCCTCGGCTGCGGCCGCAGCGTCGGTGGCGGCGTCGGCGGGCGCCTCTGCCGGGGTGGTGGGGGCCTCGGCGACCGCCTCGGCGACAACGTCAGCGGCAGGTGCGGAGCCCGCACCGCCGATGAGGGAGGGGTCCTCGGAGGCGGCGGCCCGAAGCGCGTCGATGGTCCGCGCCGCCTTGGACAGCGGTGCGGCGAACAGCGACACGGCCTGCTGCAGCGACGCGTTCATCGCGCCGGCGAGCTTGGCGAGCAGCACCTCACGGGACTCCAGGTCCGCAAGCTTGACGACATCCTGGGCGGAGAGCACCCGACCCTCCAGGTACCCGCCCTTGATGACCAGCTTGGGATTGGCCTTGGCGAAGTCACGGATGCCCTTGGCCGTCTCCACCGGATCGCCCTTGACGAAGGCGATCGCGCTGGGGCCGACCAGCAGGCCCTCCAGGCCCTCGACCCCGGCGTCCTTGGCCGCGATCTTGGTGAGGGTGTTCTTCACCACGGCGTACGTGGCGTTGCCGGCGAGGGAGCGGCGCAGCGTCTTGAGCTGGGCCACGGTCAGGCCGCGATACTCCGTCAGCACCGCCGCGTTCGAGGAGCGGAACTCCTCGGTGATCTCCTCGACGGCGGTGGACTTGGGATTCCGCGCCATGGTTCTCCTTCTGGCAGACACGACCGACGGGCGCCCCATATGACGAACGCCCCGGCGCAGGCGCGGGGCGTGGGGCCGCGGGCGCGGGCCTTGGCCCGGGGACGCGGTCGTTCTGCTCTCACCTGCGCGGGTCGCCCACGGATGGGACCTTCGACTGGCTGGGCCAGCGACCGGCGGTCTTGGGTGGCACAAGGCTACGCCCGGCGGCGGACCCCGACCAAATCCGCGACGGGCCCCCGCCGCGACTGCTGGTCACGTGGGGGCCCGTCGTCGGTGCCGCTGGCGCAGGTCAGGCGCTCTCGTCCTCGGAGAGCAGGTCCCGCGTGCGGTTCGGGTCGACCGGGATGCCCGGGCCCATCGTCGTGGACAGGGTCGCCTTCTTGATGTAGCGACCCTTGGCGGCCGACGGCTTGAGCCGGACGATCTCATCGAGAGCCGCGCCGTAGTTCTCGACCAGCTGCTTCTCGGTGAACGACACCTTGCCGATGGGGAAGTTCAGGTTCGAGTGCTTGTCGACGCGGAACTCGATCTTGCCACCCTTGATGTCGGACACGGCCTTGGTCACGTCCATGGTCACCGTGCCCGTCTTCGGGTTGGGCATGAGGCCGCGGGGGCCCAGGATCTTGCCCAGGCGGCCCACCTTGCCCATGAGGTCGGGGGTGGCGACGGCGGCGTCGAAGTCGGTCCACCCGCCGGCGACCTTCTCGATCATGTCGTCCGAGCCGACGAAGTCCGCCCCGGCGGCACGCGCCTCCTCAGCCTTGGCGGCGTTGGCGAAGACCAGGACCCGGGCGGTCTTGCCGGTGCCGTGGGGCAGCAGGACGGTGCCGCGCACCATCTGGTCGGCCTTGCGGGGGTCAACACCCAGCCGCAGGGCGACCTCGACGGTCGCGTCGAACTTGGCGGGGCTCGACACCTTGGCCAGGCGCACCGCGCCCAGCGGGGTGTGGAGCAGGGTGGGGTCGATCTGCTCGGCGACCTTGCGGTAGCCCTTGCTGCGCTTCATCGCACGGATTCCTTCCGTTGGTGGTGAACGGGCCGCGCTGGCCCTACCACGCGTTCCTGGTGGAGGCGTCTCACTCGGAGACGGTGATGCCCATCTGCCGGGCGGTGCCCTCGATGATCTTCATCGCGGCGTCGACGTCGTTGGCGTTCAGGTCGGGCATCTTGGTCTCGGCGATCTCCTTGACCTGGGCCCGGGTGATCGAGCCGACCTTGGTCTTCTGGGGAACGCCCGAGCCCTTCTCGACGCCCGCGGCCTTGAGGATCAGCTTCGCCGCCGGCGGGGTCTTGAGCACGAACGTGAACGAGCGATCCTCGTACACCGTGATCTCGACCGGCACCACCTGGCCGCGCTGGGCCTCGGTTGCCGCGTTGTACTGCTTGCAGAACTCCATGATGTTGACGCCGTGCTGGCCGAGCGCCGGGCCGACGGGCGGCGCCGGGTTGGCCAGGCCAGCCTTGATCTGGAGCTTGATCAGGCCGGTGACCTTCTTCTTCTTGGGAGGCATGTCGGTTCGGGTCCTTCGTGTGGGTGCACCCGCGGTTCGTCCACCGCGGGGGTCTTCGGGCGCCGGTGGGGCGCTAGTTCTTCTGGATCTGGTCGAAGCGGAGCTCCACAGGGGTCTCCCGGCCGAAGATCTCGACCAGGCCCGTGATCTTCTGGCCCTCCACGTTGACCTCGGAGACGGTCGCGTGCAGCGTCGCGAACGCGCCGTCGATGACGGTGACCGAGTCGCCGGGAGCCAGGTCGACCTCGACGGTCTTGGCAGGCTTGCGGGCCTTCGCGGCCCCGGGCGTCGCCGTCGCCGCGGTCTCGGCCACGACCTCCGGCTCCGGCGCCAGGATCGCCACGACCTCGTCGAGCGAGAGCGGCAGCGGCTGGTGGGCGTGCCCCACGAAGCCGGTCACCCCGGGGGTGTGGCGAACGGTGCCCCACGACTCGTCCGTGAGGTCCATGCGCACGAGCACGTAGCCCGGGAACTTGTTGCGCTTGACCAGCTTCTTCTGGCCGTTCTTGATCTCGACGACCTCCTCGATCGGGACCTCGACCTGGAAGATGTAGTCCTCCATGTTCAGCGAGGTCACGCGGGTGAGCAGGTTGGTCTTGACCTTGTTCTCGTAGCCGGCGTACGAGTGGATGACGTACCAGTCGCCGGGGACCGAGGCCATCTCGTCGCGGAACGCCGCGACCGGGTCGACGGGCTCGGACGGGACCGGCTCGGACGGGGCCTCGGACTCGTCCTGCGCGCTCCGCGGGCTCGTGTCGTCCCCGGCGTCCGCCGCGTCCATGGGGTCGGCCTCGACCGGCTCGGCGCCGGCTGGCTCGTCGTCCGCCGACGCCACGGCGGACTCCCAGTCGCGCGCGTCGTCCTCGACGGCCACGTCCTGGGCGTCGAACGGGTCGGTGGATCCAGCCACGATGGTCGTCCTCGCAGATCTCGTTACGGGGTGCCGCGGCCCGGGGTCAGCCGAAGATCCTCAGCACCAGCTTGGTGAACAGCAGGTCGTACACGCCCACGATGGCCGTGACCACGCCGACGAAGACGATCACCACCCAGGTGTAGGTGATCAGCTCCCGACGGGTCGGCCAGATGACCTTGCGCAGCTCGGCGACCATCTGGCGCAGGAACAGCCGCATCCGCGCCCACAGGCTGGGCTTCCCGGAGGGCTTGCGCCGACCGGGACCCTGCTGGGTCTTCGTGCTGCTCTCGCTCACAGGCCCTCCGAGGCGGACGCCAGGCATCCGCAGGTGTGTCCGACGCAGGGCGCGTGGGCACCCCGCCTCGCAGGGCCGGAGGGACTTGAACCCCCAACCGCCGGTTTTGGAGACCGGTGCTCTACCAATTGAGCTACGACCCTAGGGAACTACCGTTGTGCCGGGCAGGCTACCGCGAGGGTGCGCCGACCCGGAGGCCCCAGTGTACGGGCGACCCTCGGATCGGTCCAAACGCCCCCCGGTCGCCCCCGGCTCGCGGGCCCGCGCCACCGTGGGAAGCCTGCTGCGGGCTTCACTACTATGGGGCCATGCCGACCCCCTCGCGCGTCTCCGCCCGCATCGGCGCCATCGCCGAGTCCGCCACCCTCGCCGTCGATGCCAAGGCCAAGGCCCTCAAGGCAGCGGGTCGCCCGGTCATCGGGTTCGGTGCCGGTGAGCCCGACTTCCCGACGCCGGGGTACATCGTCGACGCCGCCGTGACCGCCTGCCGGGACCCGCGCTGGCACCGGTACACCCCCGCAGGGGGCCTCCCCCAGCTCAAGGAGGCCGTCGCCGCCAAGACGCTGCGCGACTCCGGCTACGCCGTCGGCGCCCACCAGGTGCTCATCACCAACGGCGGCAAGCAGGCCCTCTACAACGGGTTCGCCGCGCTGCTCGACCCCGGCGACGAGGTCCTGCTGCCCGCCCCGTACTGGACCACGTACCCGGAGTCCATCGCCCTGGCCGGCGGGCGGCCCGTCGTGGTCATGACCGATCCCGCCAGCGGGTACCGCGCCACCGTCGAGCAGCTCGAGGCCGCCCGGACGCCGGCCACCAAGGCACTGGTCTTCGTCTCGCCGTCGAACCCCACCGGTGCGGTCTACTCCCCGCAGGACGTCGCAGCGATCGGCCAGTGGGCTGTCGAGCACGGCATCTGGGTCATCACCGACGAGATCTACGAGCACCTCGTGTACGGCGACGCCCAGTTCGCCTCCATGCCCGCGCTCGTGCCCGAGCTGGCCGACACCTGCCTGGTCGTCAACGGCGTGGCCAAGACCTACGCGATGACCGGCTGGCGGGTGGGATGGCTGATCGGCCCCACCGACGTCGTGAAGGCCGCGACCAACCTGCAGTCGCACGCCACGTCGAACGTGGCCAACGTCTCGCAGATCGCGGCCCTCGCGGCGGTCTCCGGGGACCTGTCAGCGGTCGAGGAGATGAAGGTGGCCTTCGACCGGCGGCGCCGTCGCATCGTCGAGCTGCTCTCCGCGATCCCGGGCGTGGTCTGCCCGGAGCCCGAGGGCGCCTTCTACGTGTACCCCTCGGTCGAGGCGCTGCTCGGCCGGGAGCTGCGGGGCCGCACGCCGGCTTCGAGCGCCGACCTCGCGGCCCTCATCCTCGACGAGGCCGAGGTGGCCGTGGTGCCGGGCGAGGCGTTCGGGACGCCGGGCTACCTCCGGCTGAGCTACGCCCTGGGTGACGCCGACCTGGAGGAGGGCGTGGGCCGGATGGCCGCACTGCTGGCCGAGGCCCGCTGACCCCGCCGGGACCCGCCTGGGCGGGCCGGAGTCGCTGGTCGGCTCAGAGGGAGCAGCCGACCAGCACCGGCTCGTTCTCGAGCAGGATGCCGAACCGGTCGAGCACCCCGGCGCGCACAGCCCGGGCCAGGGCGAGCAGGTCCTCCGCGCTCGCGGCTCCGCGGTTGGTGACCGCCAGCGTGTGCTTGGTGGACAGGCTGGCCGGTGCGTCGGGAGCCAGCCGGAACCCCCGGTCGAACCCGCTGCGCGCGATCAGCCATGCTGCGGACGTCTTCACCGTCCCGTCGGGCTGGACGAAGCGTGGCGCGTCCTCGGGCAGCGCCTCGGCGACCCCGGCCGGGACCACGGGGTTGGTGAAGAACGAGCCGGCGCTCCACGTGTCGTGATCCTGGGAATCGAGCACCATGCCCTTGCCCCGGCGCAACGACAGGACCGCCTCGCGCACCTCGCGGGCCGGGACGACCGTCCCGACGTCGACGCGAAGCCGACGTGCCAGCTCGGCGTAGGCGACCGGGGCCGAGTCGACCGAGCGGGCCAGCGCGAACTGCACGGCAAGCACGACCCACCGGCCGGGGTCACGTTTGAGGACCGAGGTCCGGTAGCCGAAGCCCAGCGCCACGGGGGCCAGGTCGACGACGTCGCCCGAGCGGCGGTCCAGCGCCCGCACCGAGCGGATGACCTGGGCCACGTCGGCGCCGTAGGCGCCCACGTTCTGGATGGGGGTGGCCCCGACGCTGCCGGGGATGCCGGACAGCGCCTCCAGCCCGGACAGGCCCTCGGCCAGGGTCCGGGCGACCAGGTCGTCCCAGCGCTCGCCGGCCAGCGCCTCCACGACGACCCCGCCCGCGCCGGGCCGCATCGTCACCCCGCGGGTGGCCACCTGCAGGACCGTTCCCGGGAAGCCGGCATCGGCGACCAGCAGGTTCGAACCTCCCCCGACCAGCAGCAGCGGCTCGCCGGCGACATCGGCTGCCAGGACCGCGCCGACCAGGTCGTCGGTGGCCCGCACGCGCTCCAGGTGTCGCGCGGGCCCGCCGACGCGCAGGGTCGTCAGCTCGGCCAGGGTGACGGTCATGGCGTTCCTGCCTGCTCGGGCTGGTCGGGCTGTGGGGTCCGCACCACGGCGACCCCGAGCACCGCCAGCGAGGCCACGATCAGCCCGATGCTGATCCAGTCCGCCGTCCCGAGCGGGTCGACGAACTCCAGGGCCAGGTTGGCCAGGAGCACTCCACCGGTGACTGCCGGAAGGGTCCGGCGCAGCGGATCGGTCCAGCCGGGCCACCACCCGCGGGGCTGGCGCCCCGGCCACCGCGGCCGCAACCACCAACGACCCAGGTTGCCCACCAGCGCGATGTCGGCCAGTGCGAGCAGCCCGGCCAGCGCCAGCGGGCCGGAGCCGAGCTCCCGGGTGCCCTGCCGGGCCACGGCCAGGCCGAGCAGCACCAGCCAGTACACCGACGCGACGGCCAGCAGCGCCCCGAGCAGGACGCAGGTCCCCACCCATGCGCGCCAGGCCGGGTCGACCTCGCGCCGCTGACGGGTCAGGACTCGACCTCCGCGGACGGCTCAGCGGCCTCGGGATGGCGCCGCAGGTACCGGGCGTCGTCGTTGACGTAGGCGTAGTAGAGCCCGATGAGGATGCCGCCGCCCACCATGTTCCCCAACAGGCATATGAACACGTTGGCGATCGCCGCAGCCCAGTCCAGGTGGGCCTGGAAGGCGTAGATCTCGAACAGCACCGTGTTGGCGACCGAGTGCTCCATGCCCGTGAACGCGAACACGAAGACGGCGATCATCATCACGAGCGTCTTGACGATGTCCTCCTTGATCATGCCGTTGTAGATCAGGAGCATCGCCAGGTTGATCATGAAGTTGCAGTACATCGCCCGGAAGAACAGGTCGACCCAGCCGGGCCAGCCCTCCCAGATGTACTCCAGCTTGTGGTCGATGGTCTCGGTCATGATCGACAGCACCTGCGGGCTGATCATCGACGAGAAGTTCATGACGGCCGCGACGAAGAGCCCGCCCAGCGCGTTGCCGATGAAGCACCAGAACAGGATCTTGCCGGTCCGACTGGCCGTGATCCGCTTGTAGTACATGCCGATCGAGCCGATCATCATGTTCGACGTGAGCAGCTCGGACTTCGAGTAGTAGATGAAGACCAGCGCGGGGGAGAACGCGAGCGCCCCGGCGATCTTGCCCAGTGGCTTGAGGGTCATCTCCCCGATCTCGACCGCGTCGAAGGCGGCCACGACCGACAGGTACGCGTCGTAGAAGATGCCCACGATGATGCCGGCCATGGCCGCCCTCATCAGGTACCTGTGCCGCATCTCCGCGGTCATCGCGGCCTTGTAGTCCAGGGCCTCCAGGGCGGTGCTGATGAACGTCTTGCCCGGGAACAGGTTCTGCTTGGTCATGTCGGCAGCTCTCTAGGCGCGGCTCACGTCGGTGGTCATCGTATTGACGTCCCCCTTCCGACACGCGCCGGGGACCGGTCGGTGCCGACCCCCGGAAACCCGACAGCCGCCCAACCCCGATGGGGTGGGCGGCTGTCGGGCGCGTCGGCGTCAGCGGGTCTCGCGGTGCGCCGTGTGCTGGTTGCAGTTGGGGCAGTGCTTCTTCAGCTCGAGCCGGTCAGGGTCGTTGCGCCGGTTCTTCTTGGTGATGTAGTTCCGGTGCTTGCACTCCTGGCAGGCCAGGGTGATCTTGGGCCGGATGTCGGTGGTCTTGGCCACGGCTGAGCCTTTCGTCCTTCGTCGGTCACGCCCTGCCCGGGCGCCTCGTGCGGGCCCCCGTCGCCGGGAACCAGGGTGGTAGCGGAGGCCGGACTTGAACCGGCGACACAGCGATTATGAGCCGCTTGCTCTGCCAGGCTGAGCTACTCCGCCCTATGGACCGGCGGACCGATCCTTCCGAGCCCCTTTACGGAATCGAACCGTAGACCTTCTCCTTACCATGGAGACGCTCTGCCGACTGAGCTAAAGGGGCAACGCCTGCAGAAGGTTACCGGACCGCCGGCGGAATCGAGAAATCGCCCCGGTCGGTCCCGCCGCTGGGGTCCGGCCGGCCGGCGGCCCTGCCCTCCCGTCACCGGGCCCCGCCCTCCCATGACGAAGGGAGCCCCCGCGACTGTGTCGCGAGGACTCCCTGTGCCAGGCGTGGCGGGTGTTGGGTTCGAACCAACGTAGGCGTAGCCGACGGTTTTACAGACCGCTCCCTTTGGCCGCTCGGGCAACCCGCCGAGGCCGCAATCGTACAACGGGCCCCGCCCGCGCAGCCAAACGCGCCCCTGGCCCAGGTCGGGCGCCGGGTACCCTCGGGCCCATGGCAGACAGCAGCTTCGACATCGTCAGCAAGGTCGACCGCCAGGAGGTCGACAACGCCCTGAACCAGGCCGCGAAGGAGCTCGCCCAGCGGTTCGACTTCAAGAACACCGGGACCACCATCGCGTGGCGCGGCGAGATGGGCGTCGAGCTGGTCTCCTCCACGGAGGAGCGGGTGCGGGCCGCGCTGGACGTGTTCCAGGACAAGCTGGTCCGGCGGAGGATCTCGCTGAAGGCCCTCGACGCCGGGGAGCCCCGCCAGTCCGGCCGGGAGTCGCGGATCTCCTGCACCCTCAAGTCCGGGATCTCCAAGGAGCAGGCCTCCCGGATCACCAAGCTCATCCGCGACCAGGGGCCGAAGTCGGTCCGGGCCCAGGTGATGGGCGAGGAGCTGCGCGTCAGCTCGAAGAGCCGGGACGACCTCCAGGCGGTCCAGGGCATGGTCACGCAGGCCGACCTGGACTTCGCGGTGCAGTTCGTCAACTACCGGTGAGCCACGGCGCCGTCCTGTTCGACCTGGACGGGACCCTCAGCGAGTCCGCTCCGGGGATCCTCGCCTCGGCACGGCACGCATTGTCCGTGCTGGGCGAGCCGATCCCGTCCGAGGCCCAGCTGCTGCGGTTCATCGGCCCGCCGCTGGTCGACTCGTTCCGCGAGGTGTGCGGGCTGGACCCGGTCCTCGCCCAGCGGGCCGTCGCCGCCTACCGGGCCTTCTACGCCGAGCACGGCCAGTTCGACACCCGGGTGTACGACGGGATGCCGGAGGTGCTGGCGGCGCTGCGCGGACGGGGCCGCACCGTCGCGGTGGCGACCTCCAAGGCGCAGGTGTTCGCCGAGTCGGTGCTGGCGCACCTGGGCCTGGCGCCCCTGGTCGACCTGGTCGTCGGGGCCGAGCTGGACGGCCGGCGCACCCGCAAGTCCGAGGTCGTGGCCCACGTGCTCGCCCAGCTGCCCGAACCGGCGGCCGCCGGGGCCGTCATGGTGGGCGACCGCCATCACGACGTCGAGGGCGCCGCCGCGCACGGCCTGCCGTGCATCGGGGCGGTGTGGGGCTACGGCGGGCGGCAGGAGTTGCGGGCCGCCGGGGCCGTCGCCCTGGCCGAGCGCCCGGAGGACCTGCCGGCGCTGCTCGGGCTGGGACCCGGCAGCCCGCAGCCCCGGTCCTGACCGGTTGATCAGGACAGCGCGTCGATCCCGTGGCGCAGGCCCGCGGGGGCGGCCGTCGGGGGCACGGGCGGGCCCTGCCAGGCCAGGGCGTCGAACGGGCAGACGTCCACGCAGATGCCGCAGTACATGCACAGCCCCCAGTCGATGGTGAACGAGTCGAGGACGTTGACGGTGCGCGGGCGTCGCGCCCCCGGCTCCCCCACTGACTCCTGGTGGGCAGCCAGGGTGATGCACCACGCGGGGCACTCCCGCACGCAGAGCATGCACGAGGTGCACTGCCCGGGGTCGAGCCGGATCCGGCCGTGCGCGGTCACGTCGTCCACTCCCGTGGGACACCCGGCGGGGCCGGGGGGGTGCGGGGGCGCCCGGCCGCGCGCGCCCCGGGCGCCGGTCGGTCGCTCGGATCGCGCGCGCCGGGCCACGGGGTGCCCAGCCGGGCCGGGAGGGCCGTGGTGCGAAGCAGCGGGGGCGCGGGCGGTGAGGTGGTGAGCAGCGGCCGCAGGTCGACGTTCCCCGGGAACCCGACCCCGAACATCTCGTGCACCTCGCGCTCCCGCCAGGCGGCGCCGGGCAGCACGTCGGCGATGCTGTCCAGCGCGGGGTCCGCTCGATCGACCCGGGTCCGCACCAGGTGCCGGCGCCGGCCGTTCACGTCCACCAGGTGGATCACCACCTCGACCTGACGGTCCTGGGGGTGGTCCACCGCCGTCATCAGGTCCAGCATGTCGGCGCCGGCGGTCGCCAGCGCCCGGCAGCGGTCCCGCCAGCTGCCGGGGTCGACCTGCTCGTCATGCAGCTGCACGCAGCACCTCCCGAAGGCCCTCGACCAGGTCAGCGGGACGAGGCGGGCAGCCCGGGACCCACACGTCGACCGGAACGATCTCGTGGGCGCCCGGCACGACCGCGTAGGAGTCCCAGTACGGCCCACCTGTGGCGGCGCAGGCCCCGAAGGCCAGCACCGCCCGGGGTTCGGGCAGGGCGGCGTGGGCCTCGCGGACCGCGTCGGCAAGCAGGGTCGTGACGGTCCCCGCGACGACCAGCACCTCCAGGGCCACGCCCCCGGGGCCACCCGGGACGCCGGTGGCCGGCAGCCCCGCCGGCTCGGCGACAGGGGCGAGGCCGGGGCTGCCGGCCAGCCTGTCGAGCAGGCCAGAGCGGCGGGCCTGGCGCATCTCCAGCCCGCAGCACGCCAGGCCGAGCTCCATGACGTGCAGCCGCAGAACGCGGCCGTCCACGACGACGACGGCGGCCACCGGGGCGGTGCTGGTCATGCGGACAGGCTACCCACCAGCGCGTCGCCCGCGTGGGGACGGCGTCGGCGTGCGCCGGCAGGGGGATCATGGGGGAGAATAGAAGGCAAAGCATCCCTCACCAGCACGGGTGGAAGTAGAGGCACGGGCGTGAGCAAGCCTGTAGAGCAGCTCGACAAGGTCGTCATCAGGTTCGCGGGTGACTCCGGCGACGGGATGCAGCTCACCGGGGACCGGTTCACCCACGAGACCGCGTCGTTCGGCAACGACCTGTCGACGCTGCCCGACTTCCCCGCCGAGATCCGGGCCCCAGCCGGCACCCTGCCCGGCGTCAGCGCCTACCAGCTGCACTTCGCCGACCACGCCATCCAGACCCCCGGGGACGCCGCCGACGTCCTGGTCGCGATGAACCCCGCAGCGCTGCGCAGCAACCTCCAGCATGTCCGGCGCGGCGGCACGCTGATCGTCAACAGCGACGAGTTCACCTCCCGGGCGCTGGCCAAGGTCGGCTACGCCGCCGACCCGCTGCGCGACGGCAGCCTGGACTCCTACCAGCTGCACGCGGTGAGCCTGACGACGCTGACCGTCGAGGCGCTGCGCGGCTTCGACATCACCAAGAAGGAGGCCGAGCGGGCGAAGAACATGTTCGCCCTGGGCCTGCTGTCCTGGCTGTACCACCGCGGCACCGAGGGGACCCGGGCGTTCCTGAAGTCCAAGTTCGGCCGCAAGCCCGAGATCCTGGCGGCCAACCTCGCCGCCTTCGACGCGGGCTGGGCCTACGGGGAGACCACCGAGGACTTCGCCGTCCAGTTCCAGGTCAGCCCCGCCCCGCTGCCCGCGGGCACCTACCGCAACATCACCGGCAACGTGGCCCTGTCCTACGGCCTGATCGCCGCGTCGGAGCTGTCCGGGCTGCCGCTGTTCCTGGGCTCGTACCCGATCACCCCGGCCAGCGACATCCTGCACGAGCTGTCCCGGCACAAGGACTTCGGCGTGCGGACGCTGCAGCTCGAGGACGAGATCGCCGGCATCGGCGCGGCCCTGGGTGCGGCGTACGGCGGGTCCCTGGCGGTGACCACCACCTCCGGTCCGGGCATCGCGCTGAAGTCCGAGACGATCGGGCTGGCCGTGGCCACGGAGCTGCCGCTGCTGGTCGTCGACGTCCAGCGCGGCGGTCCCTCGACCGGCCTGCCGACCAAGACCGAGCAGGCCGACCTGCTGCAGGCGATGTACGGCCGCAACGGCGAGGCGCCGGTGCCGATCGTCGCGCCGCAGTCGCCCAGCGACTGCTTCGACGCCGCGATCGAGGCTGCCCGGATCGCGCTGACCTACCGCACGCCGGTGTTCCTGCTCTCCGACGGCTACCTGGCCAACGGCTCGGAGCCCTGGCGGGTCCCCAACGTCACGGACCTGCCCGACCTGCACGTGTCGTTCGCCACCCAGCCCAACCACACGCTGCCCGACGGCCGTGAGGTGTTCTGGCCGTTCAAGCGGGACCCCGAGACCCTGGCCCGCCCGTGGGCGATCCCCGGCACGCCAGGGCTGGAGCACCGCATCGGGGGCATCGAGAAGGCCGACGGGTCCGGCGTGATCAGCTACGACCCCGACAACCACGACCTCATGGTGCGGCTGCGCCAGGCGAAGGTGGACGGGATCGCCGCGAGCATCCCGCCGCTCGAGGTCGACGACCCGGACGGCGCCGCGCGCGTGCTCGTGCTGGGGTGGGGTTCGACGCACGGCCCGATCGGGGCGGCGTGCGGGATCATCCGGTCGGAGGGCGGACGCGTGGCCCGGGCTCACCTGCGCCACCTCAACCCGTTCCCGGCCAACACTGGCGACGTGCTGCGCCGCTACGACCGGGTGCTCATCCCCGAGATGAACCTCGGCCAGCTGTGGCTGCTGGTGCGCGCCCGGTACCTCGTCGATGCTGTCGGCTACAACCAGGTCCGCGGGCTGCCCTTCCGGGCGACCGAGCTCGCCGACCAGATCAGGGAGCTCCTGTGACCCTCGACCTGACCTCCTCGCCGGCGCTGCGCCTGGTTCCCAAGGCCGACGCCGCGCAGACCGCCAAGGACTTCAAGAGCGACCAGGAGGTGCGCTGGTGCCCCGGGTGCGGGGACTACGCGATCCTGGCCGCGGTGCAGTCGTTCCTGCCCGAGCTGGGCGTGCGCCGGGAGAACATCGTGTTCATCTCGGGGATCGGCTGCTCGTCGCGGTTCCCGTACTACATGAACACCTACGGGATGCACTCGATCCACGGCCGCGCCCCGGCCATCGCGACGGGCCTGTCCACGTCCCGGCCGGACCTGTCGGTCTGGGTCGTGACCGGGGACGGCGACGCGCTGAGCATCGGGGGCAACCACTTCCTGCACGCACTGCGCCGCAACGTCAACATCAAGATCCTGCTGTTCAACAACCGGATCTACGGGCTGACCAAGGGCCAGTACTCGCCCACCAGCGAGGCGGGCAAGATCACCAAGTCGACGCCGATGGGCTCGATCGACTACCCGTTCAACCCGATCTCCGTGGCGCTGGGCGCCGAGGCCTCGTTCGTCGCGCGCACCATCGACTCCGACCGCAAGCACCTGGTCGAGACCCTGCGTGCCGCCGCGGCCCACGAGGGCTCAGCGCTGGTCGAGATCTACCAGAACTGCAACATCTTCAACGACGGCGCGTGGGAGCCGCTGAAGGACCCGGCGGTCCGCGACGAGCACCTGATGCGCCTGGAGCACGGCAAGCCGGTCCGGTTCGGCGCGAACCTGGAGAAGGGCCTGGGGCGCCGCCCGGACGGCGTGCTCACGGCCGTCGACGTGGCCGAGTTCGGCGAGGACCGGCTGTGGGTCCACGACGCGGGTGCCGCGGAACCGTCGACCGCGTTCGCGATCGCCCGGCTGGCGGACTTCAACACCCTCGAGCACACGGCGATCGGCATCTTCCGCGACATCCACCGGCCGGTCTACGACCAGCTGCTGGCTGCCCAACTGGAGCAGGCCCAGGCGCACGGACGCGGCGACCTCGGCCGGCTCATCGCCGGCAACGACACCTGGACCATCGCAGGGCCCGAGGCCTGAACCCACCCCGGCCGGTCATCCGCGGCGCCGCTGGCGCAGCACCGCGACAGACCCGTGCGCGTGGTGCAGCAGCGACTGGCTGGTCGAGCCGAGCAGCATCCCGAGGAACGCCCCGCGGCCGCGCGAGCCGACGACGACCAGGCTTGCCCGGTCGGTGGCCTCGGCCAGCAGTGGTCCCGGGCGGCCGTGGCGGACCCGCAGCGTCACCACCACGTCCGGGTACTTCTCCCGCCATCCTGCGAGCAGCTCGTGGGTGAGTCGGTCCTCGAAGTCCGCCGTGGCCCGGGTGATCTCCTCGGGGGGGACGTAGGGGACCACGCCGGGGTACACCGGGATGGCGTAGGCGTGGATGACCTCCAGGGGCAGGGCGTGGCGCGAGGCATGGTCGAAGGCCCACCCCAGCGGCTCCTCGGCGTCCGCCGAGGCGTCCACCCCCACCACGACCGGGCCGTCCAGGTGCCCCTGCTCGCGGACCACGACCACGGGGCAGTCGGCATGTGCGGCGACGTGGGAGACGGTGGAGCCCAGGATGGCCGAACTCACGGAGCCAAGCCCGCGCGAGCCGATGACCACCATCGTGGCATCGGCGGACTCCCGCAGCAGTCCGGGGGCCGTGGGACCGACCAGGGCGACGCCCTCGGCCGGCACCCCGGCGGCCCGAGCCTCCTGCGCGGCCGGGGTGACGATGGCGTCCCCAGCGACCGGCTGCTGGGCGGTCAGGATGGGGGCGCCCGCCATCGTGGCGGCCGCGGCATCGGCCCCGGTGAGGTCCGGCTCGCAGTACACGACGCGCAGGGGCAGGTGGCGCGACGCGGCCTCACGGATGGCCCAGGCCAGCGCGGCGCGCGCGTCCGGCGAGCCGTCGTAGCCGACGACGATCGGGCGGACGGTCATGTGGTCCATCGGATCCCCTGTCCGGCGGCCGCGGGCGCGAACCACTCGCGGACGCGCTCCGCCATGTCCATCGTGCCCCCGCTGGCCCGCATCGGGAAGGGACCATGGTCGCCCGGTGCGGCGAGCGGGGACCCGGATCCGGGCCGGAGGCGGACCGGAGGCGAACCGGGGGTGGGCGCGGGAGTGGGCGCGGGATCGCCGGCCGACGGCCCTCAGGGGGTGGGCGGCTGCCCGACCTCGACCAGGGCCGGCGCGGTGCCGGATCGCCCGCGCCGGGCGGTCGCGACGGCGTCGACGGTGAAGATCACCAGCGCCACCCACACGATGGCGAACGACACCCACCGGCCCGTCGTCATGGGCTCCCCGAGGACCAGCACCCCGATCGCCAGCTGCAGCGACGGGGCGACGTACTGCAGCGGCCCGAGCACCGACAGCGGGATCCGGGTCGCGGCGTAGCCGAAGAACAGCAGCGGAAGCGCGGTCACCGGGCCGGCCAGGACCATCAGCGCGGCGTGCCCGGGGCCGTGCGCCCCCAGCGCGAGCTCCCCGTGGCCCGCCAGCCAGGCCAGGTACCCCAGCGCCACCGGGGCCATGACGGTGGTCTCCACGGTCAGGCTGGGGATCGCGTCGATGCCGGCGAGCTTCTTGACCAGGCCGTACAGGCCGAAGGAGAGGGCCAGCACGAGGGCGATCCACGGAAGTCGACCCAGGGACAGCGTCGCGTACAGGACGCCGACTGTGGCGATGCCGACCGCGAGCCACTGCAGCCCGCGCAGCCGCTCCCGCAGCACCACGACACCCAGGATCACCGAGACCAGCGGGTTGATGAAGTAGCCCAGCGCGGTGTCGATGACGTGGTCGTTGGCCACCGCCCAGATGAACACGCCCCAGTTCACCGACACCAGGACCGCGGCGACCGCCAGCAGCGCCCGGGGCCGCGGGGAGCGCCACACCTGGCCCACGATCCCCCACTGGCGCACCACGGTCACCAGCAGGGCAAGGCAGGCCAGCGAGAACACCACCCGGGCCGCGAGGACCTCCGTCGGGCTGGCTGGTTCCAGCAGGCCCCAGTACAGCGGGAACAGCCCCCACAGGACGTAGGCCGTGACCCCCGACAGGACCCCCGAGCGCACGCTGCTGCCCGGATCCGCGGCCATGTCAGCCGGTCCGCTCCACCACGTAGTCGCACAGCTGCTCGAGGGCGTCGCGCGCTGGTGAGGCGGGCAGCGGGGTCAGCGCGGCGCGGGCGTCGTCGGCCCAGGCCCGTGCGGCGCCGCGGGCCCGCCCCATCGCCGGGTGGGCCCGCAGGAGGGCCAGCGCCTCGGCGTGATCGGCGTCGTCGTGGATCGGCCCGGAGGTCAGCTCCCGCAGGCGGGCGTCGGCGGGGTCGCTGGACTGCCGCGCGTAGAGGACGGCGAGGGTGGCCACTCCCTCGCGCAGGTCGGTCCCCGGGGTCTTGCCGGACTGGGCGTGCTCGCTGCCGATGTCGACCAGGTCGTCGGCCAGCTGGAACGCCACCCCGATCCGCTCACCGAACAGCGCGAGCGTCTCGACGACCACGTCGTCGGCCCCGGCCATCATCGCGCCCAGCCGCCCGGCCGTGGCGATCAGCGAGCCGGTCTTGTCGGCCAGGACGGACACGTGGTGGGTGATGGGGTCCTCGCCCTCGGCCGGGCCGACCGTCTCGCGGATCTGCCCGGTGCACAGCCGCTCGAAGGTCCGGGCCTGGATGCGCACCGCGTCCGGGCCGAGATCGGCGAGCAGGTCGGAGGCTCGGGCGAACAGGAAGTCGCCGGTCAGGATGGCCACGCTGTTGTCCCAGCGGGCGTTGGC
>JBDHZV010000016.1:0-36813 GCA_039812125.1 Candidatus Nanopelagicales bacterium | reverse complement strand
CCGGGCTCCGACTGGGCGCGTCGCTCCCGCGAGCACGCACCCGCGTGGGGCGGGTCTCGTGGACCGGAAGGATGAGCAGCACGCTCAGGATCGCCGGGATCACTGCGATCCACAGGGCAGCGCGGACGTCCCCACCGGAGGCGGTCAGGATGGCCAGCCCCAGCAACGGTCCGACGACCGCACCGATCGTGTCGGCCGCCCGATGGAATCCGAACGCCCTGCCCAGTCCAGCGGGAGGCACGCCCTCGGCCAGCAGCGCATCCCGGGGCGCACCTCGGATGCCCTTGCCGGTCCGGTCGACCACACGCCCGACGAGCACGCTCGACCACGCGCCCGCGGCGGCCACCACGACCTTGCCCACCGCGGCCAGGCCGTACCCGGTGAGGATCGCGGGCTTGCGTCCCACCCGGTCCGAGATCCTCCCGCTGAGGTACTTCAGCGCGGCCGCAGCGCCCTCGGCCACCCCTTCGACCAGTCCCACGACGGCGGCCGGCGCACCCAGGACCGTGGTGAGCAGGATGGGCAGCAGCGGATAAATGAGCTCACTGGCCGCGTCCTGGGCCAACGACACGGCCGACAGGATCTTGACGTTGCGCGTCAGCCACCCGCGCGGGCGCGGGGCCCGGCCGGGTGGTCCGCCCGACTCTGCGACCACGCCCCGAGAGTAGTCGCCCCACCAGGGGCCCACCCTCGCCCGCCCACGACAACCGGCCCGACACGGCGAAGCGTCGGACTGGCCCCCATTGAACCGCCCCCTTGACACATTCATGGACACCGACGATCATTGTGCCGAGACATTGATTCAATCCGGAGGAGTCGTCGATGAACGCATCGATCCTGATGTCAGCCGTCCTGCTGGTGGGCACACTGTCCCTGCTCGCAGCCGTCGCCTTCCGGACGGTGCGGGTCGTCCCCTCGACCTTCGAGATGGAGCAGGCCCTGTCGCGGATGAACACCACGACCCTGGTCGCCAGCCTCGCCGGCCTGCTGTTCGCACTCTGGGCCTGGGTGACCCTGCCCACCGCCATGGCCAGCACGACCCGGGTCCCCGGGCTATTGGCTGCCCTCGGCCCGGCCACCGCGGGCCTGGTGTACCTCGGGGTCGTCGCTGTCGGCGAGGCGACGTGGCGCGGACCCACCGGTCCCGCCCGAGCCGCGAACCTGGCGCGGCGGCCTCGGTACTCCCGGGCGCAGCGGTGGGCCAGCCGGGCGCTGGCAGCGTGGGCGACGCTGCTCGCATTGTGCGTCGTCATGTTCGGGGCCATCGCCGAGCCAGACGGTCGCTCGCTCGCAGCGCGGTCGGCCGACGGCTGCGTGGTCGACGCGGTCCCCGTGCCGTGCGACAGCACCGTCGTCGGACCCTTCCCCGGATGGGCGTACGGCGGACCCATCGCCCTGGGTGCGGCGGCCCTGCTGGCCGCGACCCTCGGCGCGCTCTACCTCATCGCGCGTCGGCCAGCGGTCCCCGGCGCCTCCAGCGCCGAGGACGAGATCCTGCGCACCGTGTCAGCCACCCGTGTGGTGCGAGGCTCCCAGCTGGCGATCGGGACCACAGTGGCGGGCGTGCTGCTGTTCGCCGGCGCTGCTGCCGGCAACGCCGGGTGGTGGTGGTCGTGGACGGCGGTGGCCCTGGCCGTCGGAGTCCTGGGCACCAGCATGGCAGCCAGCGCGCGACGGGTTGCCCCGTGACCGCGAGCGTGAGCGTCGACATCTCCTCCGGCGTCCCTCCCTACGAGCAGATCCGGTCCCAGATCGCCTCGCTGATCGCCGCCGGCGCTCTTGCCGCAGGGTCCCGCCTGCCCACGGTGCGAGACCTCGCTGCCGACCTGGGCGTCGCTGTGGGCACAGTGGTCCGGGCGTACCGGGAGCTTGAGTCGGCGGGTCTGGTCGTATCCCGCCGCCGCACGGGCACGATGGTGGCCCCCGGGGGATCCCGCGGCGACGACACGGTCCAGGCGGCCGTCGGCGCACTGGTCACCGTCGCCCGTCGCAGCGGGATCAGCGATGCCGACCTCCTCGCGCTGGTCCGCGGGGCGCTGCTCGACGCAGCCCCGCCGCCCGTCGCTGCGCACCCGACGACCCCCCGCTAACCTCGGCCCATGTCACTGGCACTGCTGGCCGCCACCGGGATCGCGCTCTGCTACGGGCTGGCCACGGTGCTGCAGTCCGTCGGGGCCAAGGCCACCGCAGGCAGCGAGGGCCTGGATCCCGGCCTCATGATCCGGCTGCTGCGCTCGATCCCGTACCTCGTGGGTCTGGGCCTGGACGGCGCCGGCTTCCTGCTCACCGTCGTCGCCCTGCAGACCCTGCCCCTGTTCGTCGTCGAGGCTTTCACCGCCGGCGCACTGGCGGTGACCGCGGTGGCCGCCGCCACCTGGCTGAAGCTGCGGCTGTCCAGCGGAGAGTGGGCCGGCGTGGCGGCGACCGTGGTGGGCCTGGCCATGCTGGGGCTGTCGGCCGGCGCGGACGAGGAGGTCGCGCTGCAGGCCTGGCAGCAGTGGCTCCCCCTGCTCGTCGGGCTGCTCCTGCTCGGCCTGACCTGGCTGGGGGCACGGGTCGGCGGTCGCACTGGGGTGACCGTCCTGGGCGCCCTGGCCGGGTTCGGGTTCGGACTGGTCGGCATCGCGACGCGCACCCTGGACAGCCCCCTCACGGTGACCGGAGTGCTGACCGATCCTGCTGCGTACGGCATCGTGGTGGCCGGTGGCGTCGCACTGCTGGCGCTTGCAACGGCGCTGCAGCGTGGCGCGGTCACCCAAGCCACCGCCGCGATGGTGGTCGCCGAGACCGTGATCCCCTCGGCGATCGGGCTGGCCTTCCTGGGCGACCGGATCAGGCCGGGGTTCGAGGTCGTGGCCGGCATCGGGCTGGTGCTGGCCGTCGCGGGGGCCATCGCCCTGGCCCGCCTCGGCGAGATCCCCGAGGAGTCCGACGGCGCGCAGGACATCGCGAGCCCTGGCCCCGAGGGGGCGACTGCCTGACGGCAGCAGCACCGGCCCTGGGCGATCCGCGGGCCCGGGGCGATCCGCGAGCCAGGGTGGTCCGCGAGCGCGCGCCTGCTGGCGCCCCCACCGATGCGGGCGCCGGGGGCGCGCTTCAGCCGGCAGGCACCGCCCGGTTGAGGACCTCGAACAGGTCGAACACCAGGTACGCGGGCCAGAACAGGGCCTGGACCAGCGAGAACAGGTGCTCCCACACGCCCTCGGCCTGTTGCCAGAACCACACCAGGGCACCGAAGATGCCCAAGCCGTAGAGCGCACCGCCGCCCGCCGCCGCGCCCGCGCCGCTGCCGTTGCTGCCCATGCCCCGCCTCCCGTGATGAGGGACTCCGCTGCGGGTCCATCGTGCCTGCCCGTACCAGCCATGGGCAGGGGCCAACGTCCTCTCGCCCCGTCACGCCCGCCACCGCCCCGGCGCGCCGGCCATGGACGCCGGATCGGCTCGCGTGAGCCTCAGGCGGCGTGGAGCCCCTGGCCGATCAGCACCAGCCCGAACAGCAGGAAGAGCATGGATGCACCGATCCGGATGACCTTCTCCGGCAGCGCCCGTCCGAGCATGGCCCCCACCCCGATCGCCAGGGCGTCCGCCGCGACCATGCCCACGGTCGAGCCGACCCAGGTCCCGAACCACCCCTCGGTCGTGGCCAGGGTGACGGTGGCCAGCATCGTCTTGTCGCCCAGCTCGGCCAGGAAGAAGGCCGTTGCCACCGCCCAGAACGCCGAGCGGGTGGCGCGGCCGGCCTTGCCCGCCTCGTCATCGGACAGCTCGTCGCCGCGCCACGTCCAGGCCGCGAACCCGAGGAACGCCAGCCCGGCGGCGACGCTCACCGCACCGGTCGGCAGGGCCGTCCCCAGAGCCGATCCCACGGCCACCGAGAGCAGGTGCACCACGGCTGTCGCGGCGGTGATCGCGCCGAGCACGGTCCAGAACCGGTACCGGGTCGCGAACGTCATCGCCATCAGCTGGGACTTGTCGCCGAGCTCGGCGACGAAGATGACGGCGAAGCTGAGCAGGAGCGCATGCATCGGCGGGAACCTCTCGGCCGGGGGCCGGGCCGAGGACCGGGGAGGCACACCTCGACCCGACCCACAGGGGACGGGTCGAAGGTCTCGCCCGCCGGTCACTCGGACCGGCCCGGGAACCGGGCACCACGGGGTGCCAGCATGTCGACTCCACGGTTGGGGGCTACTCCCCTTCGCTGCCGCCCATTGTAGAGCCGGTGCCCGCCGCCGGATCCCGCCCGCTACTCGTGCACGATCCGGGTACCCAGCACGGCCAGGAACTGCGCGATCCATGCCGGGTGGGCCGGCCACGCCGGTGCGCTGACCAGGTTGCCGTCGGTGACCGCCTGGTCGACCGCGATGTCGGCTGCCCGCCCGCCGCCGAGGGTGACCTCCGGCCCGACCGCGGGATACGAGGACACGGTGCGCCCGGCGACCACCCCCGCGGCCGTCAGGATCTGCGGGCCGTGGCAGATCGCTGCAGTGGGCTTGTCGCGCTCGAAGAAGTGCCGCACGATCTCCAGCACCGCCTGGTTGAGGCGCAGGTACTCCGGGGCACGGCCACCGGGGATGACCAGCGCGTCGTAGTCCTCCGGGCGCACCTCGGCGAACGTCGCATTCAGCGCGAAGTTGTGACCGGGCTTCTCGCTGTAGGTCTGGTCACCCTCGAAGTCGTGGATCGCCGTGCGGACCGTGTCGCCGGCCACCTTGTCCGGGCAGACCGCGTGCACCGTGTGCCCCACCGCCTGCAGGGCCTGGAACGGGACCATCACCTCGTAGTCCTCGACGAAGTCACCGACCAGCATCAGGATCCTCTTGCCCATGGCCACCTCCCGGGTGACGGCTGTCCGGGAGCGCCCGCTCCCGACGCCGGCTCCACGCTACCCATCCCTCACCGGCGAGGCGATGCCGCACGCCACAGCCGGGACGTACGGCCGAAATGTCCACCAAGATCACCAATTGTAATCATTCGATCACCCAGTGCTACACTGGCCGTCGTAGGGCGGCACGGGGGGCGTGGTGTTCGATGTTCTGGACTCAGGCGTACGACAAGTCATGGCAGAGCGCTGATCCGTTGACCGGACTGGCCTCCGCGGGCGAGTTCCTGCTCGGCGTGGACGGGCTGACCGGACCACCCGAGGGCTCGTCCCCGGGGGACGGCAGCGCGGCGGGCAGCAGCGTCGGGGCCCTGGCCATGCTGGACCTGGACCGACTCAAGCAGGTGAACCTCGACCACGGCCACCATGTCGGCGACGAGGTCATCCAGGCCTACGCGCAGGGGTTGCGCACCGCGACCGAGCAGCTGCACCCCGGCGCCCTGCTGGCCCGGCTCGGTGGCGACGAGCTGGGAGTGGTCGTCCCGGGAATGGTGGCCGACGAGCTGGCCGACGTCCTGCGCGGCGCCCTTCCCCGGGGACGACCGATCAGCACCTCCGCCGGCCCCCTGCCGGTCACCTGCTCGGCGGGCGTGACCGTGCTCGTCGCCGGGGAGCTCAGCAGCCACGCCATGTCCCGGGCCGACGTCGCCCTGCTGCACGCCAAGTCCACGGGTCGCAACAGCGTCGTGCAGTTCGGGTCAGCCACACAGCGGTTCGCCGCGGAGCGCCAGGACCTGCTCGAGCACATCAGCCAGCTGCGCACCCGGCTGGCCCAGCTCGGCGCCGAGGTCCGCACCGATCCGCTGACCAGCATCGGCAACCGGCGCGCCCTCGACGAGTGGCTGACCCGGTTCGACCACGCCCAGCAGCGCGCCGAGCAGCCGGCGGCCGTGCTGTTCATCGACGTCGACCGCCTGCACGTGTTCAACCACACGTACGGCCAGGAGGCCGGGGACACCGCGCTGCGGGCCGTCGCACGGGTGCTGGCCAGCACGTGCCGGGCCGGGGACCTGCTGTTCCGCCGGGGCGGTGACGAGTTCGTCGCCCTGCTGCCCGGGTGCTCGCCGGCCGAGGGAGCGGCCGTGGCCGAGCGGATCCGGGCCCGGGTGGAAGCCCTGGCGGACCACCCGGACAGCTCCCACGACCTGACCAGCCTCACGACGACGGTCGTGGTCGCCGACGTCCCTGCCGGGATCCCGGCCGCCGCCTCGATCGAGGTCGCCGCCCGCACGGCCTTCGCGGCCAAGGAGGGCCACTCCCGCAACAGCGTCCTGCTCGCGTTCCCGGGCTGACCGGGGCCGGCCCGGGGCGGCTGGACGCCGTGGGGCGCCGAGGGGCGGCGATCACAACCCGGCGAGGAACTCCACGACGACCTGCTGGAACTGGGAGCGCCACACCGGGTCGGTCAGCGCGTGGGCGGCCCCCGCCTGCACCACGTGGGCGACCCCCGGACGGGCAGCGGCCAGGTACGCGGCGATGGTGTCAGCGCCGATGACCTCGTCCCGCTCGGACTCGACCACCAGCAGCCGCCCGGAGAACAGTGCGACGTGGGCCAGCAGGGTGGGTGCGGTTCCCGCGTCGCCGCGCAGCCGCTGCCCCAACGGCCGGTCGAAGGAGTCGTCGGCGTACAGCGCCGGAGCACGCAGCAGCAACCTGCTGACGGGCCGCAGCGCGCTGAGCAGCACCGACAGGTAGGCGCCGTAGCTGGCCGCGCAGACGCCGATCCGGTCCCGATCCACGCCGGCCAGGCCCGCGAGCAGGTCGAACCCGGCGACCGCGTCGGCGAGGTTGCCCCGAGGTGTCATCCGGCTCAGGCTGCCCGTGCTCTCCCCATGACCGCCCAGGTCGAGGGCAAGGCAGGTGGCAGCATGGGCCTGGGCCACCGCCTCGGCCCGCTCGACGTTCGTCATCCGGCTGCTGCCCAGGCCGTGGACGAACAGCACGCCGGCCCCGCTGGGGACCGGGGCGGAGACGACCGTCCCGGCGAGGAGCCGGTCCTGGCTGGGCAGTGTGACGCGTTCGCGTCGGATCACGCCGCCGGCTCCCGGGGCCCCGGGGGGTGGCAGCGGCGGTGCCGGCGCGCCAGGCGCGACCCAGCCTGCGGGCACGCCGCTGGTCACCCCCACCGCCTCCCCGCGACCCGGGAGGCAGGCGGCGGGCCGGGCACGACCGTCGCAGGCGTCACCGGCCAGGGGGCCGCCTCCTCCAGCGCCAGCGCGAGCTGCAGCAGCATCCGCTCCTGCCCGAACGGGGCGACCAGCTGCACGCCCAGCGGCCCCCCGCTGGCGGTGCGGCCCAACGGCAGGCTCACGGCGGGTGACCCCGAGACGTTCTGCACCGACGGGGTCGGCGCGGCGAACCGGACCAACCGGGCCAGGTGCGTGGGGAACGCGACATCCGGGCCGAGGAATCCGATGCCAGGCGCCTCGTGGCCGGTGCTGGGCGAGACGATCACGTCGAACCGGCGCAGGTCGGGCTCGTGCTCCGCGGCCAGGCGCCGCAGCCGCGACACTGCCCCGGGCAGCAGCTCGACCTGGTCGACCATCCGGGACCGCAGGCCCCGCATGAAGGTCCCCAGCTGCCGACGGTCGAACCCCGGCCCGAACCAGGCCCGGCCACGGACGCTGATGCGCCACGCCAGGAAGGACCAGTACCGCAGGAAGTCCACGAGGAACCGGTCCCCCACCGGGGGCTGGGTCAGCTCCACGTCGTGGCCCAATCGGGAGCACAGGTCGGCCGCCGCGCTGGCCGCACCCGCGGCCTCAGCCGTGATCGGCATGCCCCGCGTGGCGGTCAGGCACAGCCCGATGCGCAACCGGGCCCGGCCGGGCCTGGTCACGTGACCGATCGGCGGCAGCCCCACCGCCGGCGACGCGCGTTCGGACAGGGCGAGGAACAGCGCAGTGTCCCGCACGGAACGGGTCAGGACCCCTGCCGTGGCCAGCCGCAGCGGCGTCCCGCCAGCCGGCCGCCCCTCCGGGAGCCGACCCCGGGACGGCTTCAGCCCGACCAGGCCGCAGCACGCCGCCGGGATCCGGATCGACCCTCCCCCGTCGGTCCCGTGGGCGATCGGGACAGCTCCGGCGGCGACCATCGCGGCCGACCCACCGCTGGACCCGCCCGGCGTGCGCGTCGTGTCCCATGGGTTGCGCGTCGCCCCGAACCGGTCGGACTCGGTGCTGGCCGTCATCCCGAACTCCGGCAGGGTCGTCGCGCCGAGCAGGCCCAGCCCCATCCTCAGCAGGTGGCCGGCCATCGGCGAGCAGCGCGCAGCAGGCTGCTGGCCCACCGCCCGGGAGCCGTGGGAGGCCACCCGACCCGTGACCGCCTCGCAGTCCTTCAGCAGCGCCGGGATGCCGGCCAGCGGGGCGTCGACGCCCACCGCCACCTCCGTGACCAGCGGCTCCGGGAACCAGTCGGCCACCGCGTCCAGCACGGCGTCGGCACGCTGGCAGCGGTCCAGCGCGGCGGCACGCAGCTCGCGGGGCGAGACCTCCCGGCGGGCCAGCCGGGCCACCAGCTCGGTGGCGTCGCTGGTGCCCAGCGCGTCGTCGCAGGTGACGTCGACCCGACGCGGACCCAGGGCAGCCGTGTGCACGACCGCACCGTACCGGCATCCGCGCGCCGCCCGGAGGACCGCGCCGCCCGGAGGACCGCACGGTCCGGAGACGGGTAGCCTGCCCGGGTGGCGACGCTGGTGCTCTCCGTCCTCGGCGACGACCGGTCGGGACTCGTCTCGGCCCTGTCCGGCGTGATCGCCGCGCACGGGGGCAGCTGGGAACGCAGCCAGATGGCCCGCCTGGCCGGCAAGTTCGCCGGCATCGTCATGGTTGCCGTACCCGACCAGGGCGCCGACACCCTCGTCGCCGCACTCGACCCGCTGCAGTCCCAGGGCCTGCTGGAGATCACAGTCGAGCGGGCAGGTGACGAGGACAGAGGCTCCGAGGCTGGCCTGACCCGGCTGCGACTCGAGCTGGTCGGGGCCGACCGACCCGGGATCGTGCACGACATCTCCCGGGCTCTGGCCGCCCGGAGGGTGAGCATCGAGGAGCTGAGCACAGCCACCCGGGAGGCCCCGATGACCGGCGGGATGCTGTTCGAGGCGGCCGCCACCCTGCTGGCGCCCGCGGGCCTGGCGCTCGAGGAGCTGCAGGCGGTCCTCGAGGAGCTGGCCAACGAGCTCATGGTCGACCTGTCCCTGTCGGCCGGGTAGGCACCGCGCACGCCCGCCACCCCGCGGACATGGCCGGCGTCGGCCCCCTGACGAGCACTCGTCGGGGCGAGCACCCATCGGGGCGAGCCATCGGGACGAGCGACTCAGGAGGGCCGGCGGCGCGCCGAGCGTGGGACGGGCCGGGGAGTGGGCCGCCCGCGGGCCGGCGTGCTGGCCCGGCGGTGGGACTGCCGGAGGCGCTCGAGGGTCTCCAGGTCCTCGGCTGCCGCCGGCCCACCCCACCACGAGCAGGGTGCCACCGAGTGAACCGTCCCGGAGGCGGTGCGGATCAGCGTTCCCCCGCGCCATGCCGGTGCCGGCTGGAAGCCCTCCACCTGATCCCAGGCGATCCTGCGGGTCCGCACGACGGTGACCTCGAGCCGCTCGTCGGTGAGGACCAGGAGCTGGCGCAACCGCAGCATCGCCAGCACGAACGGGACCAGCACGAACAGCAGGAGCCGGCTCTGACCGGGCACCAGCAGGGCCAGCCCGACGGCGATCACCACGAGGGGTGCGATCGAGCTCAGGGGCGGTCGGTACCCCACCCGCGGCGATGCCGACATCACAGGACCTCCAGGGACTCGGCGCGCACGTGGCGCGCGACCCGCCCAGTCTTGGCCCCGGGGGTGGCGGTGTCAAAGAGGCTCGGGAGTGCCCGCGCCGGCGCCGCCGCGCGACCGGTAGTAGTGTGGCGGGCCTCCGCGCGCCCAGTGCCTCACCATGGCCGGACCGCGGGCTGACATGCATCTCCAGGGCAGGGTCATGGACATGGTCACGGCGGGTGATGGCGGGGTGCGCCGCGTGGTGCGCGTCGACCACGCGTCCTGCCTGGTGACGGACCCGGCGGGTCCGGTGCGGGCCCGGGCCCCGATGCCGGTGGCGGTCGGCGACTGGGTGGAGCTGTCCGGGGGCCCCGACCCCACCGTCGCCGCCGTCCTGGCGCGCCGGACCGCGGTGACCCGCCGCGACCCCACCGGGCAGACGCAGGTCCTGGCAGCCAACGTCGACCTGGTGCTGGTCACGGCGCCGGCGGACCGGCTGAGCCTGGCCCGGGTCGAGCGCGAGGTGACCATCGGGTGGGACAGCGGGGCCGAGCCGGTCGTGCTGCTGACCAAGTCCGACCTCGATGACGGCAGCCTCGCAGCAGCCCTGGCCGAGCGGGTGATGGGAGTCGACATCCTCCGGGTCAGCAGCGTGCTCGGCCAGGGGTTGGACGACCTGCGCAAGCGGCTGGCGCCTGACCGCACCGCGGTGCTGCTCGGCCCGAGCGGGGCGGGCAAGTCGACACTCGTCAACGGCCTGCTGGGCCAGGACGTGACCCCGACCGGCGCGGTGCGGGAGTCCGATCACCGCGGCCGGCACGTCACGACGGCCCGGCACCTGCACGCGGTCCCCGGTGGCGGGTCACTGATCGACACCCCCGGGCTGCGCTCGCTGTCCCTGGCCGTGGACGCCGGGGCGCTCGGCGCCGCGTTCCCCGACATCCTCGAACTCGCCGCGAGCTGCCGGTTCCGGGACTGCGGGCATGACCGCGAGCCCGGGTGCGCCGTGCTCGCCGCCGACGGGTCCGGGGGGCTGCCACCCGGCCGGCTGGCCAGCTACCGGACGCTGGTGCGCGAGCTGGAGCACGAGGCCCGCCGGAACGACCCGCGGGCGGCTCGGGAGGCCGAGGCGGTGTGGCGGCAGCGCCGACTCGACGGGCGGCGGCTGTTCAAGGAGCGCGGCTACCGCTGATCGGCAGGCCAGCTGGCCGGGTACTGGTCTGCCACGTCGGCGTGGTCGCGCACCAGCTGGGCCCGCACCCGCTTCGACAACCGGTCACCGAACACGGTGCCCCCCAGGTGGTCGGTCTCGTGCTGCAGGCACCGTGCCAGCAGACCGGTGCCGCGGACCTCGACGTCGGATCCATCCAGGCCCTGTCCCCGGCACACCGCCGTGTCCGGGCGGGCGAGCACCGCATGAGCCCCGGGCAGCGACAGGCAACCCTCCTCGGACTCATCCAGGCGGCGGTCGCGGCCGGTGGGCACCTGGACCACCGGGTTGCAGACCACGCCCCGATGCCAGGTGTGATCCTCGTCCGGGCAGTCGTAGACGAAGACTGCGAGGTCGACGCCGACCTGCGGGGCCGCCAGCCCGACACCGTCAGCGGCGGCCATCGTGGCCACCATGTCCGCCGCCAGCCGGCGCAGGGACTCGTCGAAGGCGGTGACCGGCCGGCACCTGGTGTGCATGACCGGGTCCCCCCAGCGCACGATCGGCCGGACCTGCCCGCCGGCCAGATCGTCGGTGCCCATCGCCCACCCCTGTCTCGCCGGACCCACCAGATGCGAACTGTTCGCAACGATACCGGGAGGGTCACGGGCGCGGGGTCATCCGCGGGCCCTGGGCCGACGGGGTCTCCTGGCCGGCCGGCGTCGCGTCGCCCGGCTGATCCGAACCCGATCCAGCCGGACCCGGCACGTCGAGGGCCAGGTCCTCCGGTCGTCCCGGTCGGGTCAGGGCCACCGGATCGAGCAGGTGGTCCAGGACGGCACCCGGGAGCACCGCCCGCTCCCGGGCCACCTCGGCGACCGTCCGGTCCGTGCGCAGGGCCTCCCTGGCCAGGTCCGCGGCGGCGTCGTAGCCGATGACCGGAGCCAGGGCGGTGCCCAGCGACAGGTTGCGCGCGACGAGGTCGCGGGCCCGGTCCCGGTTGGCGGACAGCCCCCGCACGCACCCCGCCAGGGCACGGCAACCGGTGGCCAGGATGGTGACCGACTGGAGCAGGGCGTGCGCCATCAGGGGCATCATCACGTTGAGCTCCAGCTGGCCGGACGCCCCGCAGACCGTCACCGTCGCCTGGTTGCCCATCACCTGCGCGGCGACCATCGCCACGGCCTCCGGGATGACCGGGTTGACCTTGCCCGGCATGACACTGGAGCCGGGCTGCAGCGCGGCCAGCGTGATCTCGCCCAACCCCGCCCGGGGACCGCTGCCCATCAGCCGCAGGTCGGTGGTGATCTTGGTCAGGGACACCGCCAGGGTGACGAGGGCGCCGTGGGCGAACACCACGGTGTCCCGGGTGGCCTGCCGCTCCACGTGGTCCGTGGCCTCCACGAACGGGATCCCGAGCGCCTCCGACAGGGCGGCGATGGTCCGGGCGGCGAACGCGGGGTGGGTGGCGACCCCGGTCCCGACGGCCGTGCCCCCCAACGGCAGCTCGGCCATGTCGTCGCTGGCCTGACCCACCCGCCGGATCGCGTGCCGGATCTGGGCGGCGTACCCGGCCAGCTCCTGCCCGAGCCGGATCGGGGTCGCGTCCATCAGATGGGTGCGCCCCGACTTCACGACGTCGTCGAACTCCAGCGCCCGGGCTGCCAGGGCGGCCTCCAGGTCCACCAGCGCGGGCAGGAGCCGGTCCCGGATCGCGAGGCAGGCCGCGACCTGCATCGCGGTCGGGATGACGTCGTTGGAGGACTGGCCCCGGTTGACGTGGTCGTTGGGGTGGACCGGCTGCCCCAGCGCCCGGCTGGCCAGGGTGGCGATCACCTCGTTGACGTTCATGTTGGTCGACGTCGCACTACCGGTCTGGAACACGTCGACGGGGAACTGGTCGGCGTGCTCGCCACGGATGACCTCTCCGGCGGCCGCGGCGATGGCCTGCGCCCGTGGGCGGTCCAGCAGGCCGAGGTCGGCGTTCGTCGCCGCGGCCTCGCGCTTCACCAGCGCGATCGCCGCGATCATCTCGGCCGGCATCCGCAGCCCGCTGATCGGGAAGTTGGCCACCGCCCGCTGGGTCGCGGCCCCCCAGAGCGCGCCCGGGGGGATGGTCACCTCTCCCAGCGCGTCGCGCACCGTGCGCTCCTGCATCGCCCTGACCTCCCCTCACCCCCCGGTGCCCGCCGGGTCCGGACCACGGCCGCCCGACCGGGCAGGACCAGTCAACCGCGCTGCGGGGCGACCCGCCCGGCTCGTGCACAGGTCCAGCACCCTTGCCAGCGCCGGGACGGTGTGGCACTCTACTTACACGTGCCACTTACACGTGCTACCCAGGAGGCCCGCTGCCCATGACCACCACCACTGTCACGTCACGCCCCTTCCCGGCCGGCTTCCTGTGGGGCGGTGCGACCGCTGCCAACCAGCTCGAGGGCGGCTACGACCTGGGCGGCAAGGGCCGGTCCGTCCAGGACGTCGCACCGCGGGGCATCCAGGCCCCCCGGACGGTCGAGCCGACCCCGGACAACCTGAAGCTGGCGGGGATCGACTTCTACCACCGCTACGCCGAGGACATCGCCCTGTTCGCCGAGATGGGGTTCTCGGTGTTCCGGTTCTCCATCGCCTGGTCGCGGATCTTCCCCCGCGGCGACGAGCTCGAGCCCAACGAGGAGGGCCTGGCGTTCTACGACCGGGTCCTCGACGAGCTGGACAGGCACGGGATCACCCCGCTGGTCACGATCAGCCACTACGAGACCCCGCTGCACCTGGCCGAGACCTACGACGGCTGGGTGTCCCGGGAGATGATCGGCTGCTACGAGCGCTACGTCCGGGTCCTGGTCGACAGGTACGGCGACCGGGTCAGGCTGTGGCTGACGTTCAACGAGATCAACTCGATCCTGCACGCCCCATTCCTGTCCGGGGGGATCAACACCCCCAAGGACCAGCTCTCGGCGGCCGACCTCTATCAGGCCGCCCACCACGAGCTCGTGGCGTCGGCCCTGGCCACCCGCATCATCCACGAGGCCACACCCCAGGCCCGTGTCGGCTGCATGCTGCTGTCGATGCCGATCTACCCGCTGACCCCGGACCCGGCCGACGTGCTGGCCGTCATGGCGGCCGACCACGCCAACCTGATGTTCGGCGACGTGCACACCCGCGGGTACTACCCCGGCTACGCGCAGCGGTTCCTCCGCGAGAACGGCATCGAGCTGGACATCACCGACGCCGACCGGGAGGTCCTGACCAACACGGTGGACTTCGTGTCCTTCTCGTACTACATGAGCATCTGCGAGACAGCCGACCCGGCCAAGCGGACCACGGGCGAGGGCAACATCCTCGGCGGCGTGCCCAATCCCACCCTGGCCGCCAGCCAGTGGGGCTGGCAGATCGACCCGGTCGGGCTGCGGATCGTGCTCAACCAGTTCTGGGACCGCTGGCAGAAGCCCCTGTTCATCGTGGAGAACGGACTCGGGGCGAAGGACCAGCTCGTCGAGGTCGACGGGGTGCTCACCGTCGAGGACGACTACCGCATCTCCTACCTCAACGACCACCTCGTCCAGGTCAGCGAGGCCATCGCCGACGGCGTCGAGGTGCTCGGGTACACCTCCTGGGGCCCGATCGACCTCGTGAGCTTCACGACCGCGCAGCTGAGCAAGCGCTACGGGTTCGTCTACGTCGACCGCGACGACGACGGCACCGGAACGCTCACCCGCTACCGGAAGAAGTCGTTCGACTGGTACCGCCGGGTCATCGCCAGCAACGGCACCACCCTGGTGCCGGCAGGCTCCGGGACGGCGCCCCGATGAGGCGCCGCGCGATCTTCCTCGACATCGACGGCACCCTGGTGGACGACCACGCAGTGGTCCCCGACAGCGCCCGGGAGGCGGTCCGGCGGGCTCGCGCCAACGGGCACCTGGTCTTCCTGTGCACCGGCCGGTCGATGGCGGAGGTCTTCGACGGGATCCTCGACGTCGGCTTCGACGGGGTCATCGCCGCGGCCGGCGGCTACGTCGAGGTCGGCGGGGAGGTCCTGCTGCACCAGACGATCCCGGTCGAGCAGGTGCGGCGCGTCACCGCGTTCTTCCGGGACCACGGAACGGAGTACCTGCTCGAGGCCAACGCCGGGCTGTTCGGAAGCGACGGGTTCGTGACCCGAGTCCGCGAGCTCGTCCTGGGCGGGGTCACCGACGAGGACGTCCTGGCCCAGCTGGAGCGGGCGGTCGGGCCCTTCCTGGACACCGTCCAGGTCCCCGCCGACCCCACCCGCACGGACATCAACAAGATCGCGTTCCTGCACTCCCCCGTCACCCTCGACGAGGTCCGGGCCGCCCTCGGGGACACCTTCACCGTGATCCCGGGCACGGTGCCCTTGTTCGGGCCGAACTCCGGCGAGCTGTCGCTGCCGGGCGTCCACAAGGCCACGGCCATCGCGGCGCTGCTGGAGGACCTCGGCATGGACGTCGCGGACACGATCGCCTACGGCGACGGGCACAACGACCTCGAGATGCTTCAGCACGTGGCCGTGGGCGTGGCCATGGGCAACGCGGTGCCCGAGCTGAAGGCGGTCGCCGACGAGATCACCGCCGACGTCGACGAGGACGGGCTCCTGCTCAGCTTCCGCGCGCACCTCCTGATCTGAAACCCGACCCGCGACACCGTGGCCCGCCGGGCGGCGCGCTGTGGCACCGGCCGGCACCGGTGGCAGGATCTGGCCCGGACGCGCAGCCCGACGCCCCGCTGCGCAGCCGCGGTGCCCGGCGCCGCCTGGGTGGGGCCGATACCGAGGAGGACGCCATGCCGCAGTGGCTGGCGCGGGCCGGGTCGGTGGTGCGCCGGGTGCCGTTCACGGCCGGCGTGGTCGTGGCCATGCTGGTCCTGGCCGTCGTGACGACGGCGCTGTGGACGCCCCTGCAGGACCTGCCGCTGTTCGAGCAGGTGGCCTACGGCCTGCCCGCCCTGGAGGCGGGCAGGTGGTGGACGCCGGTCACCGGCTCGTTCTTCGCCCTGACGCCGGCCCAGTACCTGCCGGTCGCGGGCGGTTTCGCGGTCATGGTCGGCTTCGCCGAGCTGCGGCTGGGCACGGCCCGCACGGCCCTGGTGACCGTCACCTCCCAGCTGGTCGGGGTCCTCGGCGCCGCGCTTCTGCTGCTCGCCCTGGGCCGGACCGACTGGGGCTGGGCCGGGCAGACCGCCGCCACCCTCGACGTCGGCTTCAGTGCGGGCGCGGTCGGTGCCCTCACCGCCGCATCGGCCACCCTGCGCTCGCCCTGGCGCGGGCGGCTGCGCGCCCTGCTCGGGCTCTACGTCGTCGTGTCGATGCTGGTCATCGGGGTGCTGTGGGACCTCGAGCACCTCCTGGCGTTCCTGTACGCCCTCCCGGTCGGGACCCGCATGGCCGGTCGGCAGGTCCGACCCCGGCTGCCCCGCCTGGGCCGCCACGAGGTGCGACTGGTCGCCGCCACGCTCTACTGGATCTCCGCCGCCCTGGTCGTGCTCGGGGCCGCGATCTCCGTCGAGGGCCCGTTCGGCCGCTTCGGCGCGCCGGGCAGCAGCGCCTGGGCCGTGGCCCTGGCCGCCGGGCTGGATGTGGTGATCGGGATCGGCCTGCGCCACGGCCGCAGGACCTGGTGGCGGCTGGCCGTGGGACTGACGCTGGTCTCGCTGTCCCTGGCCTCCGCGGCGATGGTGACGGTCATCGTGGGTGGGGCCCAGGACGTGGGGACCGGCATGCTGACGCTGGCGCTCGTGCTCGACCTGGTCCAGCTGGGCGTGCTGGTCGCGGGCCGGGCAGCGTTCCGCAACCCCGGCCGGCGGGGCCGACGCGCCGGCACCGGTCGCATCGGTGCCCCCAGTGGGCAGGATGACCAGCATGCCGCCCGGGCTGACCTGGTCGCTGCCGGGTCTCCGAACCGCCTGTCCTGGATGACCACGTGGCCGGAGAACCGCTGGTGGTTCGCGCCCAGCGGTCGGGGCTACCTGGCCTACCGGGTGCACACGGGCGTCGCCATCGGCCTGGCCGACCCGATCGGTCCCACACCGGCCGATCGCCAGGAGGTGCTCGAGACCTTCATCGAGGCCGCCGACGACGCCGGGCTGGTGCCCTGCGTGTTCTCGTGCACCTCGGAGGTGGCCGACCACGCCAGCCGGCGCGGATGGCTGCACGTGCAGGTGGCGGAGGAGGCCGTCATCGACCTGCCCACGCTGGAGTTCCGGGGCAAGAAGTGGCAGGACGTCCGCTCGGCGCTGAACCAGGCGGACAAGCAGGGGGTCGAGTTCCGGCTGCTGCCGCTGGCACAGGCGCCACGTGGGCTGCAGGCACAGGTGCGCGCCATCTCCGAGCAGTGGATCGGCGACCGGGGCCTGCCGGAGATGGGGTTCACCCTGGGGGGCGTGGAGGAGGCGCGTGACCCGGACGTGCTGGTGGGCCTGGCCGTCGACGCCGACTCCCGGGTCCACGGGGTGACGTCCTGGATGCCGGTTCACGCGCCCGGTGGGACCCTGACCGGCTACACCCTCGACGTCATGAGGCGCGTGCCGGACTCCTTCCGCTACACCATGGAGTTCCTCATCGCGTCGGCCTGCCAGCAGTTCAAGGCCCAGGGCCTGGCCGTGGTCTCGCTGTCCGGGGCGCCGCTGGCGCGAGCCGCCCAGGGTGACAGCGACGTCGACCGCGCCACCCTGGACGCCATGCTGGAGCAGCTCGCCGAGGTCCTCGAGCCCTACTACGGCTTCCGCTCGCTCACCACGTTCAAGGGCAAGTTCCTGCCCCGGCACGAGCCGCTGCACCTGGTGCTTCCCGACGAGGCCGCGCTGGCCCGGGTGGGACTGGCGATCGGGCGGGCGTACCTGCCCGATGCCACCCTCGCCGACCTGGCCGCCGCCGCCCGTGCGGTGCGCGGCCCGAAGGGGTGAGCCAACGCGTCACCGTCGAGCTGCCTCACTTCGGCGCGGGGACCCCGGCCGCCCGCACCGACCGCCGGTCGCGGCGTCCGGTCACTGGACGATCGGGTACCCGGCGGACGCCCAGGCGTTGATGCCGCCGTCCAGCTCGTAGACGGTGCCCAGCCCGGCGTCGGCCATCTGCTGGGTGGCGCTCCTCGACCGGTTACCGGACCGGCAGTAGACGGCGTAGGTGCCCGCAGGGTCGAGCGTGGCCACCTGGCCGGCGAAGCTGGGCGACTCGACGTCGATGTTGACCGCGCCCTGCAGGTGGCCCGCGGCGAACTCGGCCGGCGTGCGCACGTCGATCACCTGGGTGCCCTGCTGGGTGGCCACCTCCTGGAACTGCTCCGGGCCGACCGTGCTCACGCTCGACGACGAGCTCGAGCAGCCGGAGAGCACCAGGCCGAGGGACAGGACTGCCAGGATCAGCATCAGCACGCGTCGCATACCCCGGAGGGTATCATGTGCGCATGCCGCAGAACTGCTTCCTCGCGACCCTGCTGACGTGGTCGATCCGCCGCTGGGTCGTGGCCGCCGCCGTCGGGCTGGGCACGTTCCTGCTGCTGGGCCTGCCGACGGCGGTCATCGCCAACCCGGTCTTCGGCCGCGCCATCGCCCCGACCCCCTGGGCCATGGAGGTGCTGGTCGCGACCGCCGTGCTGGCGGGGCTGCTGACCGCCACGTACGTGCGCAACGACGGGCCGGCGCCGATCCGCTCGGCGGTGCCGCTGCTGCCCGCCGACGAGGGCCCGGCGCGGCGCGGAGCCCTGGGCGGGCTCCTGGCCTACCTGGCGATCGGGTGCCCGGTGTGCAACAAGGTCGTCCTGCTCACGCTCGGGGCGACCGGGGCGGTGAGGGTCTTCGCCCCGGTCCAGCCGTACCTCGCCGCCGTGGGCGTGATCGCCCTGGCGTGGGCCCTGGTGGTCCGGCTGCGCGGCGAGCTCACGTGCTCGCTGGGCACCGGTGCCGCCCGGCGCGCCGCCGAGGCCGCCAGTGCGGAGCAGGAGTCGGACACCCGTGCGTGAGCCCCTGGCACCACCGGACCCTGCGCTGCCCGATCCGCCGGTGCTGGCCCGGATCCGGGAGTCGGTGATCGGCGACGACGTCATGCTGCCCGGGCCGTTCGGCCCGCTGCGGACCACCTACGCCGACCACACCGCGTCAGGTCGGGCGCTGGGGTTCATCGAGGACGCGATCCGCCAGATCGTCCTGCCGACCTATGCGAACACCCATACGGAGAGCTCGGCCACCGGCCTGCAGACCACCCGGCTGCGCGAGGACGCCCGCGCGATCATCCGACGGGCGGTCGGGGGTGACGACTCGACGGCCGTGATCTTCGCGGGCTCGGGGGCGACCGGGGCGATCGACCGGCTCATCGGGATCCTGAACCTGCGCCTCCCGGCGGACCTGGACGCCCGCCACCACCTGGGCTCGCTCATCCCCCAGCATGAGCGCCCCGTGGTCTTCGTCGGGCCGTTCGAGCACCACAGCAACGAGCTCCCCTGGCGGGAGTCGCTGGCCGATGTCGTCGTGATCCCCGAGGACGCGCACGGTCACGTCGACCTGCAGGCCCTGGCCCGCGGCCTGGACGCGCATGCCGGGACCCGTCCGATGATCGGGTCGTTCTCCGCGGCGAGCAACGTGACCGGCATCCTGACCGACACCGACGCGGTGACCCGGGTGCTGCACTCCCGCGGGGCACTGGCGTTCTGGGACTACGCGGCTGCCGGTCCGTACGTGCCCATCGACATGCGGCCGCAGGATCCTGCCGCCGCCAAGGACGCGGTGTTCCTGTCCCCGCACAAGTTCATCGGCGGGCCCAGCACACCCGGAGTCCTGGTCGCCCGGCGGGCGCTGCTGGCCAACTCGGTGCCCGACGTCGTGGGCGGCGGCACCGTGCGGTTCGTGAACGCCACCACCCACCACTACCTCGAGGACCCCGAGCACCGCGAGGAGGGCGGCACCCCCGCGATCGTCGAGAGCATCCGCGCCGGGCTGGTGTTCGCGCTCAAGGAGGCGGTCGGCACCGACGTGATCGCCGCTCGGGAGCACGACTTCGCGCGGCGGGCGATCGCCCGGTGGCAGTCCCACCCGGTCGTCCAGGTGCTCGGCAGCACCACCGCCGAGCGGCTGTCGATCGTGTCGTTCGTGCTGCGCAACCGGGCGGGTCGGTTCCTGCACCACAACGCGGCCGTCGCGATGCTCAACGACCTGTTCGGCATCCAGGCCCGCGGCGGGTGCTCCTGCGCCGGGCCGTACGGCCACCGCCTGCTCGGCATCGACCTGGTCCGCAGCGAGGAGTTCGAGGCCGAGATCGAGCACGGCTGCGAGGGCATCAAGCCCGGCTGGGTGCGCGTGAGCTTCCCCTACTACCTCACCGAGACGGCGTTCCGGTACATCGTCGAGGCCGTGGAACTGGTCGCCGAGCACGGCTGGGCCCTGCTCGACGACTACCGGTTCGATCTCGCGAGCGGCCGGTGGCGCCATGTCCGCGGCAGCAGCGAGCCACCCGTCCGGCTCACTGAGGTCCACTTCGACACCGAGGGCCGGATGCGCTGGCCCGAGGGGCCGCAGCGCGCCGGCGAGGAGGTCCTCGAGGCCCAGCTCGCCCGAGCCCGGGCCGTGCTGGTCGCCACCGGGGACCGGCCCCGAACGGACGCCCCGACCGGCCGCCTGGTCCTCACCGAGGCCCAGGAGCGACTGCGGTGGTTCGAGCTGCCGCAGCCAGCCGGTCCGGCGCAGCCCCGCTGACCCGCCGCAGCCCGAGTCACCCGCCGGACAACCAGCTGAACACGGTGAAGGGACCAGCCCAGAACGTGGCATCTGCGCAGCCGTCCATCGTGGGCTCCCGGTCCGTCAGGGGCCAGTGGTCATCGCCCACCTCCGAACGCATGACGATGAACCGACCCTCCGTCGGTCCGCTGATCAGCAGGACCGACTCCCAATCGCCGCTCGACGAGATGAGCCTCGCTCGGCATCGAAAGACCAGGCCGTCCTCACGCTTCCGACCCGTAGCGGGGGCGACATCCTTCCATCCATCGCCGGACGGGTACTGCCCTCGCAGGAACTCGGCAAGGTCCGCATCGCTCAGCTCCGATCGGAACGCCGACCCTCGTATACCGATCCACCCATCGTCCCCGTCCGACCCCTCGATCCCCTGAACCACGTCGGCGCCGGCCGGCAACGCCGGAGCAGGCGGGAGCGGACGATCCAGGGAGAACGCCCCCCAGTCGGCACTGCCGAGGGCCAGGCCGGCCAGGAGCCCGATCGCCAGCATGACCGTCCCCACGACGACGGCGCCACCAACGGAGAGCCGCATGCGGCTCGGCTCCGGGCGTTCCGTCGCAACGGCCTGCTGCCCACCGGAACCGGGAATGGTGCTGTGGCTCCAGCCTCGATCCGGGTCCCAGAACCGCAGGAGTCGAGGGTCACTCGGATCCGGGTACCAACCCGCCGGCCACGCGTGACGCGGTTGCTCCATCACCACTCCTCCCCCGGGGCTACGAGGGTATCGCGGAGGACCTGACCCTCTCGAGCTCCTCCACGCCACCCAGGAGGTACTCCTGCCACGCCGCTGCCGCCCCCTGCCCGGCGCGCCGCCCCAGGTCAGCACGCCACCGGTCGACCAGATCGGCGAGATCCACCCCGGGGTCCCGCTGCAGAGCCCGTCGAGCCTCCCGCAGCGCGCTGATGCGACCCTCGACGTGCTTGGCGCTGCCAAGTCCGCCCGCCGATCCGGAGGCGTCATCGCGGCGGCACAGCGGGGCACCTCCGGTCGCCGCCTGGAGCGCCGCGGACAGCTCGGCGATCCGACGCTCGACCTGATCGAGCCTGCCGCCCCGTGGAGACACCATCCACACCCTCCTCATCTCCCCGGTTCGACCCGGCCCGCGTTCCAGGAGCATACCCCCCCGGGTATCGTTCGGTCACTCCGCCCGGGGACCCGGGGAATACCCGCCACCCGACCTGCGTTTGACAGATACCCCCGGGGGTATACAGGATCCATCCCACCCCCGGGCAAGGCCCCCACGACGAGCGCAAGGAGCACCCATGGTCGCGACGATCACCACCGACGAGCTGGCGCGGCGGATCGAGCAGCAGCCGGTCACCCTGGTCGATGTCCGCGAGGTGTACGAGTACCGCGCAGGCCACGTCCCCGGCGCGGTGAACATCCCCCTGAGCCTGATCCCGCTGCGGGTCCAGGAACTGCCCCAGGACGGGTCGCTGCACGTGATCTGCCAGTCGGGCAACCGCTCCTTCCAGGCGTGCCTGTGGCTGGAGCGCAACGGTCGCAGCGCGGTGAACGTCGCCGGGGGAACCGGCACCTGGGTGATGTCCGGCCGGCCGGTGCAGCAGGTGGCCGCATGAGTGCGCGACCCACCGTGGTGCCGCTGGAGACACCCAACCTGGGCGACCGGTCCTACGTCGTGGCACTGGGCGGGCAGGCCGTGGTGGTCGACCCCCAGCGCGACATCGACCGGATCACCGCGATCGCCGAGCAGCACGGCTGGTCGATCACGCACGTGGTCGAGACCCATGTGCACAACGACTACGTCTCCGGCGGGCTCGTGCTCGCCGGGCAGGTCGGCGCCGAGTACCTCGTGCCCCGCGGGCACGACTACCGGTTCCCCGCGACGATCGTCGGCGACGGCGACACGTTCACCTCGGGCACCATGGCGTGGCGGGTGCTGCACACCCCCGGGCACACCCCGCACCACGTCGCCTACGCCCTGGCCGTGGGCGGTCAGGACGTAGGAGTGTTCACCGGTGGGTCGATGCTGTACGGCAGCGTCGGGCGCCCCGACCTCATCGGCCCGGACCACACCCACGACCTGGCCCACGCCCAGTGGCACTCCCTGCACCGGATCGCCGCCGAGGTCGCCGCCGACGCCGAGGTGTTCCCCACCCACGGGTTCGGCTCCTTCTGCTCGGCCACGGCCACGGTCGGCACCGCCTCCACCGTGGGCCAGCAGGCCGCGACCAACCCGGCCCTGCAGGTGGCGCAGGACGTGTTCGTCAAGGAGCTCATCGACAGCCTGGACGCATTCCCGGCCTACTACGCACACATGGGCCCGGCCAACGAGGCCGGCGCGGGCCCGATCGACCTGTCCCTGCCGGCCCGGGCCGAGGCCGCCGACCTGCGCCGCAGGATCGACGCCGGCGAGTGGGTCGTCGACCTGCGCTCCCGGGTGCTGTTCGCCCAGGGCCACCTGCGCGGCACGCTGTCGTTCCCGACCCAGGGCAACGCCGTCACCTACCTGGGGTGGGTGATCCCGTGGGGCACGCCGCTGACCCTGCTCGGCGAGACCCCCGAGCAGGTCCAGCAGTTCCAGCGCGAGCTGGTGCGCATCGGCATCGACCGTCCGGCCGCCCATGCCACCGGCTCGCCTGCCGAGTGGGCGCTCGACCCGGCCGACCTCGCCACGACGGAGCGGACCGACTTCGTCGGCCTGCTGGCCGCGGTCGCCGCGGACCCCGAGCGGATCCACGTCGACGCCCGGCGTCGATCCGAGTGGGTGGCGGGCCACGTCCGCGGGTCCCGGCTGGTCCCCCTGCACGAGTTCCCGGCCCGCCTGGAGCAGCTGGCCACCTGGTCGCGCACCGCGGCCCACGCCGGGCGCGACCCCCGGGTGTGGGTCAGCTGCGGCAGCGGCTTCCGGGCCAGCATCGCCACCTCGATGCTGCAGGCCGCCGGGATCCCCGCCGTGCACGTCGACGACGCCTTCGCGAACGCAGCGCGAGCCGGCGCGACGATCGTGCGCGACGAGCACGTCGAGACCATCGGAACGGCCTACACCGACTGATGCACCTGCTGCTGGCCGCCGCCGTCGGCATCCTGCTGGGCACCGCCCTCGGGCTGTTCGGCGGCGGCGGCGGGATCCTCGCCGTGCCCCTGTTCGTGGGGCTGCTCGGGATGGACGTCGACCAGGCCGCGACCGCGAGCCTGGTCGTCGTGCTGTTCGCGGCGGTCGGCGGGCTGCTGTCCCATCACCGGGCCGGTCGGGTCCTGTGGGCCCAGGGCGCAGTGTTCGGGGCGACCGGCCTGCTCGGCAGCGTGGTCGGGACCATGGCGGCCACCCACGCTGCCGACTGGGCGAAGCTCGCCACCTTCACGATCCTGATGGTGGCCGCCGGGCTGGCCATGCTGCGCAACGCGCAGCGCCAGCCCGCGTCCCGGCCGGCGGACGAGCTCGCCACCGTGGGGGCACCCCCCCGACCCCGGTCGGTCCCCGGGCCGACCGCTGCGCCGGGACCGGCCCGATCCATCGCGCTGCTCGTGCTGCTGGCCACCGGCACTGGGGTCGTGACCGGGTTCCTCGGCGTGGGGGGCGGCTTCCTCGTCGTGCCGGCCCTGGTGCTCACCCTCGGCATGCCGATGGCCACCGCGGCTGCCACGGGGCTGATCCCGATCGCGATGGCCTCGGCGACGTCGCTGGCCGTGCGCGTGGGCCACGCCCAGGCGCTCGACGACCCCGGCCTGACATCCCTGCTGGTCCTGGCAGCCGTGGCGTCGTCGCTGGTCGCGGCCCGGTTCTCCGGCTGGCTCTCAGCGCGGGCCATGGGGACCGGGTTCGCCCTGCTGGTGCTGGGGATGAGCCTGCTGGTCGCCCATCAGGCCCTCGCGGCGCTGCACGCGGGCTGACCTCTCCCCGCGGGCCCAGCCGCTGGGACCAAGGACCCTGCCAGCGCCATGCGACACCGAGGACGCTGGACCCTGAGGGGAGGACCGGATCGGGGGTTGCCATGATCGAGCACGTGCAGCAGGGTCCTGCCCCGCAGCGGGGACACCGTCGCGCCGCCGCCACGGGCCTGGCCGTCGGCCTCGTCGCCGCCTCACTCGGCGGCTGCAGCACGCCGACCGACGAGCATCCGCGCAACATCATCGTGCTCATCGGAGACGGGATGGGGTACAACCAGGTCGACCTTGCCTCGCTGTACCAGGCGGGCACGTCGGACTCCCAGGTCGTGGTCGACGGCGAGCGCCCATCGGCCTCCGCGCTGCCCCGCACGCCGACCCAGCCCTTCGAGCGCTTCGACGTGCGGCTGGCCGTCTCCACCTACTCGGTGGCGGGCAGCTACGACGGCACGCTGGCCTGGACTGACCCCGCGTACGTCGACCGGGCCCCCACCGACTCGGCCGCGGCAGCGACCGCGCTGGCCTCGGGAGTCAAGACCTACGACGCCGCGATCGGGGTCGGACCCGACAAGCAGCCGGTCGAGCTGGTGACCGAGCGGGCCGCCGCCGTCGGGAAGGCCACCGGCGTGGTCACCAGCGTGCCCTTCTCGCACGCGACCCCGGCGGGGTTCGCAGCTCACGAGGTGGATCGCGACTCCTACCGCGCCATCACCGCCGACTACCTGGCCAGCGACCTCGACGTCATCATGGGGGCCGGGCACCCGCTCTACGACGACGACCATCGGCGGGTGGACGAGCAGTACAAGTACATCTCCACCGCCGACTGGCTCGCCCTGACGACCGGGGACACGCCGTTCACATTCCTGGACGACCCGAGCGACCTCGCCGCGCTGGCGACCGCCGTCGATCCGCCCGACCGGGTCTTCGGGGTCGCCCAAGTGGCCTCCACCCTCCAGGAGCGACGCACCGGCGACCTCCAGGCCGACCCGTACGCGGCACCCCTCAACGACGTGCCCAGCCTCGCCACGCTGGCCCGCGGCGCGCTGAACGTGCTGGGCCGGGATCCGGACGGGCTGTTGCTGATGGTCGAGGGCGGCGCCATCGACTGGGCGGGCCATGACAACTCGGCGGGTCGGCTCATCGAGGAGGCGCTGGCCTTCGACGCCACCGTCCAGGCCGTCGTGACCTGGGTCGAGCACGAGTCCAGCTGGGACGAGACCCTCGTCGTGGTCACCGCCGACCACGAGACGGGCCATCTGACCGGACCGGGCCCGGAGGGCGGCTGGGCGCCGCTGACCGGGACCCGCGGGCAGGTCGCAGCGAACACGTGGCAGTCCGACGAGCACACCAACAGCCTGGTTCCGCTGTTCGCCCGGGGGGCTGGCGCCCAGCAGCTGGTCGAACGCGCCGACGCCTCGGACCCGGTCCGCGGGGCGTACCTGGACAACACCGAGGTCGCGCAGGTCGTCCTCGACGCGCTCGGCCAGCCCCGGGGCTAGTGCGACCAGATGGCGCCGGAGCGGACCCCCGCCGCGGTGCGCCCGGCCACGACCAGCCAGAGGACGACGAGGGCCGCGGTCGCCACGCGACCGAGCGCGACCAGCAGGCCGGAGTCCCAGGCATGCCCGAGCACCGTGGTCGCGATGGTCCAGGCCGCCAGCGGGAAGGTGAAGCCCCACCACGACAGCGAGAACGGCAGGTGGACGTAGCCGCGGCGCAGCACGACCAGCGCGCTGACCATCCACCACAGCCCGAACCCCCACAGCGCGGTGGCGACCGGCAGCAGCGACGACAGCAGGGCAGGCTCGGCGACCCCGACCTCCACCGAGACCTGGCCGAGCCGGACGATGTCCAGCCCGAGCAGCCCCGCCGGGCCCATCCCGATGAACAGCGTGGGGGCCAGCCCGGCGGGGGGCAGCGGGTGGGTCACGCTGCGGACGAACAGCGTCGCGGTCACGACCAGGTAGAGCACCGCCCCCATCCCCAGCAGGGCCCAGGCGAGCGCGAGCAGGTCCGGGGCCGCCCCCGGGTGCGCCACGACGACCGGCAGCATGGCTAGGGGCGCGATGACGGTGACCACGGGCGGCACGAACCACGCCCCGGAGACCTGGGCCAACTGGGCGTCCCGGGAGGTGAAGACCTCGCCGAGGAACTCCCAGCCGATCAGCAGGGCCAGCGCCGCCCCCATGACCAGCAGGGCCGTGACGACCGGCAGTATCACGCCCTGGGGCAGGAAGCCGGGACCGACCCGACCGATCGCCACGGCCAACGTGAGCAGCGCGCCCGCGGCGGTCGCCGTCATGCCCCCCTTGACGGGGTGGCGAAGGTCGGCACGAGCCTGGTCCGCGTGACGGAGCCAGCGGGCTGCGGTCGCCCCCAGCACCAGCCCGCCCAGGACCAGCGCGATGACCAGGGCGACGCGCGCGGCCGCCTGGGTGACCGAGCCCGTGGCCCCGCTCCCCCCGGCGACGAGCAGGGCGACAGCCAGCGCTGAGGTTCCCATGACGGAGGCGCCCCAGCTGGGCGCGAAGGTGCGCAGCTCGAAGGAGCCGTTCGTGGGGGCGGGCACCGCGGGCGCGGTGGGCGACGCCGGCCCGGGCGAGGACGTTGCCGTGGGGTCGATGCTCATGGTTCGGGAACGCATGGTACCCCCGGGGGTATTCCTCAGGCGTCTCCCCCGGCGCGGCCGATGGCCAGGAGCGCCTCCCGAGCCGGGCCGTGGACGTCCTCGACCAGGCGGACCCCCATGCTGGCCAGCATGCGCCGCATCCCCTCGCCCACGTGGTCGACGGCGACGACCTCGACGCGGTGCTCCCGCAGGAAGCTGACCACCCGGGCGTGGTGGGACCCGTGGGTGCCCGCGTCGTGCAGCCGGTCCCAGCTCACCTGGTGCACCTGCCAGGCCAGCACCTGCTCGCCCTCGACCCGGGCGACGACCACGGAGCGGGCCTTGCCCCAGCTGTGGCCGAGGTGCCCGTCGGGCTCGACTGCGGCGGCGACGATCACCTGTGACCTCCTCTGCTGGACCGGGCGGCATCCCGGCGAGGGTGACGCTACTCACCCCGCCTCATGGCGCCCCGCCCGGGCGGCCATGCCGGCCGGGCGGCGGCTAGCGTCGTTGCGGGTGACCGTGCGGTCGCAGGATGAGGAGTGGTCATGAAGCTCGTGGTGGTGGGCGGCGTAGCAGCGGGCGCCTCGGTTGCGGCGCGGGCACGCCGCCTCGACGAGTTCGCCGAGATCGTGGTGCTCGAGCGCTCCGGCAACGTCTCGTTCGCCAACTGCGGGCTGCCCTACCACATCGGCGAGGTGATCACGGACCGCTCGCGGCTGCTGCTGCAGACACCGCAGAGCCTGCGCGAGACGCTCGACATCGACGTGCGGGTCTCCCAGGAGGTCACCGCGATCGACCCGGAGGGCCACACCGTCACGATCCGCAACCTGCTCACCGGTGAGGAGTACACGGAGGGCTGGGACAAGCTGGCCCTGTGCCCGGGGTCCTCCCCGTTCCGACCCCCGCTGCCCGGGCTGGACCACCCCCAGGTGATGGTGCTGCGCAACGTCGAGGACATGGACCACATCAAGGCCGCGGTCGACGAGATCGCCGCCGACGCCGCGCGGCTGCGCCATGCCGTGGTGATCGGAGCGGGCTACATCGGCCTGGAGATGGCCGAGAACCTGCACGAGCGCGGGCTGGCCGTCGAGATCGTCGAGCTCGCCGACCAGATCATGCCGCCACTGGACAAGGAGCTCTCCACACCGATGGAGAACTACCTGCGCGCGCACGGAATCGCCCTGCACCTGTCGACGGCCGCGGCCGCGTTCACCCCCGGCAAGCAGCCCCAGACCCTGACCGTCGAGCTGACCAGCGGACGGTTCCTGACCACGTCGTTGGTGATCATGTCCGCCGGGGTGCGACCCAACACCGGGCTCGCCGTGGCGGCCGGCCTGGAGCTCGGGCCGCGGGGCGGCGTCCGGGTCGACCGGCACATGCGCACCTCCCACCCGGACATCTACGCCGCCGGCGACGTCGTCGAGGTCGAGCACACGGTCCTGGACGGGTCGTGGATCATCCCCCTGGCCGGCCCGGCCAACCGGCAGGCCCGCGTGGCTGCCGAGAACATCTGCGGCCGGCAGACCCAGTACGAGTCCACCCAGGGCACGTCGATCGTGAAGGTGTTCGACATGGTCGCCGGGGGGACCGGCGCCACCGAGAAGCAGCTGCGGAGCGCCGGGATCGCCTACCTGCGCGCGCACGTGCACCCCTCCGGGCACGCCGGCTACTACCCGGGCACCGCGCAGATGGACGTCAAGTGCCTGTACTCCCCCGAGGACGGCCGCATCCTGGGGGCGCAGATCACCGGGTTCGACGGGGTGGACAAGCGACTCGACGTCTTCGCCACCGCCATCCGGCTGGGCGCGACGGTGTACGACCTGGAGAAGCTGGAGCTGGCGTACGCACCACCGTTCGGCTCGGCAAAGGATGCGGTCAACATGATCGGCTTCATCGGGGCCAACACCCTGCGCGGTGATCTCGTCGGCTGGTTCTCCACCGACTACCCGCAGAACTGCCAGGGCGCCCGGATCGTCGACGTGCGCAGCCCGAGCGAGTACGACGTGTGGCACATCCCGGGCGCCGAGCTGGTCCCCCTGGGCACCCTGCGCGAGGCACAGCAGGACTGGGACCGGTCCACGCCCATCCGGCTGTACTGCGCCTCCGGGTTCCGCAGCTACCTGGCCTACCGGATCCTGGTCCAGCGTGGCTTCACCGACGTGGCGACGCTGGTCGGCGGGATCAAGACGTTCCGGGCCTGGCACCACGTCGCCCCGGACGACATCCCCGACCCGCTGGTCCCGATGGCCGCGTACGCCGAGGAGGCGTCCCTGCGCATGGGCGGGGTGCTGCCGCCGGCCACCCAGCCCGAGGGTGTCGAGATCGACCTGGACTGCACCGGACTGGCCTGCCCGGGACCGATCATGGCCCTGCAGAAGAAGATGGCCGAGCTCTCCCCCGGCGACCGGGTCGTGGCCCACGTCTCCGACATCGGGTTCCGTCTGGACGCCCCCGCCTGGGCGGCCAGGAACGGCCACGACGTCCTCGACATCCGGCCCGAGGGCGCCGGGGTGGTCGCCACGATCCGCAAGGGCGGCGCGGTGGCCGCCCCCGGAGCGGCCACCGCCAACCCGGTCGCGGCCCGCCTGAGGGACAAGAAGTCGTTCGTGGTGTTCTCGGGGGACTTCGACAAGGTCCTGGCCGCGTTCATCATCGCCAACGGAGCGGCCGCGATGGGCGATGAGGTGTCCATGTTCTTCACCTTCTGGGGCCTGAACGCGCTACGCCGGCCGGACGCCCCCGATGTGGACAAGTCCCTGGTCAACAAGGCGTTCGCCCGCATGATGCCCTCGGGCCCGGACGAGCTCAAGCTGTCCCAGATGCACATGCTCGGCGGGGGAACGGCGATGATCAAGAAGATCATGCGTGACAACAAGGTCCCGAGCCTGCCCGAGCTGATCGCGTCGGCCCAGCAGGCCGGCGTCCGGCTGGTGGCCTGCACGATGACCATGGACCTGCTCGGCCTGCACGAGGACGAGCTGCTCGACGGCGTGGAGTTCGGCGGGGTCGCGATGTTCCTCGGGCAGGCCAACGAGAGCAACGGGACCTTCTTCATCTGATCGGCCCAACACGATCGGCCAGCCGCGATCCGACCCACCTCGGGACTAGGCTCGACGGCGGTCCTGTCGAAGGGGAGTGCGCCATGGCACGCGTCGTCATCCTGGGAGCCGGGATCTCCGGCCACACCGCCGCACTGCACCTGCGGCGCAAGCTCGGCCGCGACCACGAGGTCGTCGTGGTCGCGCCGAACTCCCGATGGAACTGGATCCCGTCGAACATCTGGGTCGGCGTCGGCCGGATGGGCGCCGACCAGGTCACGTTCCCACTGGCCCCGATCTACGCCCGCAAGGGGATCACCTTCCACCAGGCGTTGGGGGTGGCGATCCACCCGGAGGGCGACTCCGAGCACGCCAAGCCGTTCGTGGACATCCGCTACACCGACCCCGAGCGGGTCGGCCAGACGGCCACACTCGAGTACGACTACCTGATCAACGCCACCGGCCCCAAGCTGAACTTCGCCGCCACCCCGGGCCTCGGCCCGGACGGCAACAGCCTGTCGGTCTGCACCGCGGGGCACGCCGTCGAGGCGGCCACCCGACTGCAGCAGGCCATCGAGCGGATGCGCGCCGGTCAGCGTCAGACCCTGGTGATCGGGACCGGCCACGGCACCTGCACCTGCGAGGGCGCCGCGTTCGAGTACGCGTTCAACGTCGAGCACGAGCTGCGCCACGCCGGCGTGCGCGACATGGCCGACGTCGTCTACCTCACCAACGAGAGCGAGCTCGGCGACTTCGGGGTCGGCGGCATGGTGTTCACCCAGCAGGGGTTCCAGACCACCAGCCGCACCTGGACCGAATCGCTGTTCCGCGAGCGCGGGCTGCGGGCCATCCTCGGCGCACACGTGCAGAAGGTTGAGCCCGGGGTGATCACCTACGAGCAGCTCGACGGCTCCGTGCACACCCTGGAGTTCGACTTCGCGATGCTGCTGCCGCCGTTCCGGGGGGCCGACCTGAGCGCGTTCGACGCCTCCGGAGCCGACATCACCGCCGAGCTGTTCGCTCCCAGCGGGCTGATGAAGGTCGACGCCGACTACACCCCCAAGCCCTACGAGCAGTGGCGGGCGCAGGACTGGCCGCGCACCTACCAGACCCCGGCCTACGCGAACATCTTCGCGGTCGGCATCGCGTTCGCCCCACCCCACCAGATCTCCCGGCCGCGGACGAACCCGAACGGCACCCTGATCGCACCGGCACCGCCGCGCACCGGGATGCCGTCGGGCGTGATGGGCAAGGTCGCCGCGGAGAACATCGCGGAGATGATCCGGACCAGCAGCACCGCTGCCACCCACACCGCGTCGATGGCTCGGATGGGAGCGGCCTGCATCGCCTCGGCCGGCGCGGGCCTGCGCACCGGCACGGCGGCAGCCATGACCATGTACCCGATCGTGCCGGACTACCAGCAATGGCCCACCACGGGCGGGCGCAGCCCGAAGGACACCACCGGCGAGATCGGCCTCGGTGCCCACTGGATCAAGGCGCTGCTGCACCACATGTTCATCTACAAGGCCAAGGCCCGCCCGGGCTGGTTCTTCATCCCCGAGTGACACCGGCCCGCGCCCCGAGCTGACAGACCAGGAGGAGCCATGGACGACGCCGAGGCCAGCATCGCGCAGGCCCCGCTGCCCACGGAGAAGACCGTGCGCAGCCGGACCAACCTCGTCGTACAGGCGTGGCGGTTCGCCGCCATCAACGTGCGCATGATCCAGATGATCATGAAGGGTCACGACTGAGCCCGTCATCCGCCCCGCCCCGGGTCCTGGTCGTCGACGACGAGGAGAACGTGGCGTTCCTGATCGCGTCCGCGCTGCGCCTGGCCGGCAACGACGTGGTCACAGCCAGCACGGGCACTGCGGCGGTGACCGAGGTGGGCCGGTTCGCCCCGCACGTCGTCGTGCTGGATGTGATGCTGCCCGACATCGACGGCTTCGAGGTGCTGCGCCGGATCCGGGCCGCCGGGTCCCGGACGGCGGTGCTGTTCGTGACGGCCAGGGGGGCCACGACCGATCGGGTGCGCGGCCTGACCGATGGAGGTGACGACTACGTCGTCAAGCCGTTCGAGCTCGAGGAGCTTGTCGCCCGGGTCCAGGTGGCCGTGCGCCGCGCCGGGCTGGGCAGCGGGTCCCGCCTCGAGGTGGCCGACCTGGTCATGGACCTCGACGCCCACCGGGTGTGGCGCGCCGGCGTGGAGACCCCCTTGACCGCCACCGAGTTCAGCCTGCTGCGGGTGCTCATGGCCAACGCGGGGCTGGTGGTCACTCGCGACCAGATCCTGGACAGCGTCTGGCAGTACGACTTCAACGGCGAGTCCAGCGTGATCGAGTCGTTCATCCGCAACCTGCGCCGCAAGGTCGACGCCATCGAGCCGAAGCTGATCCACACCGTCCGAGGGGTCGGCTACACCATCCGGGAGCCCTGATGGCCCTGCGCACCCGCATGGTCGTGGCATTCGTCGCCATCGCCGGCACCCTGGTCGCTGCCGGCCTGGTGCTGCTCGCGCTGCAGCGGGCCTTCCTCATGCACCAGGTGGACACCCGCCTCGAGCGCCAGGTGGCAAACGCCGCAGCCCTTGCGACCGGCGGCACGCCGGACCAGCAGGTCCCCGGTCGCGGATCGGGGACCCGGGGCCTGGCGGACCTGTACGTCGGCCTGCTCGGCGAGAGTGGGTTGGCGACCGTGGCGACGCCTGGCAGCGACCCGGACCTGACCCCCGACCTCGATGAGGTGGCCCTGGTCCCCGGGGTCGCCACGACGGTGCCCACATCGTCCGGGCAGGCGGCGCAGGTCCGGGTGGTCACCGCAGCCCTGCCCGACGGCCGGACCGTCATCCTGGGCCGCAGCCTCGCGGAGGTCGACGCCGCCATCGCCGACCTCGAGCGCACCATGGTCGTCGTCGGCCTGCTCGTCCTGGGCATCGTGGCGGTGGTGTTCTGGTGGCTTCGCCGGCTTGGGCTTGACCCCATCCTGCGGGTCACACAGGTCGCCCGCGCGATCGTCGCCGGCGCCTCGGACCAGCGGGTCGACCCCTACCCCCCGGGGACCGAGGCCCAGGATCTCGGCGCCGCGTTCAACCAGCTCGTCGAGGACAGCGAGCGCACCAACGCCGTGCTGCGCCAGTTCGTGGCCGATGCCTCGCACGAGCTGCGCACGCCCTTGGTCACGCTCACCGGCTACACGGCGCTCTACCGCGCCGGGGGGTTGAGCGAGCCCGAGCAGCTCGACGATGCGATGCGCCGCATCCGGCAGGAGGCCGTCCGGATGCGGCGCATGGTCGACGACCTGCTGCTGCTGGCCGACCTCGACCAGGCAGGCCGATCGGCTCACGACCCGGTCGACCTGGTCCCGATCGTGCGGGACCTGGCCACCGACCTGCGCGTGCTCGATCCCCAGCGCCTGATCAGCGTGCAGGCTCCCGCGCGCGCGGTGGTCCCGGGAGACCGGGACCGGCTTGCCCAGGTGCTGTCCGGGATCACGGCCAACGCCCTGCGCCACACCCCGGAGGGCACCGCCATCGAGTTGGTGGTGCAGGCCAGGAAGGACGCCGTGCGCGTCGAGGTGATCGATCACGGACCCGGGATCGATCCGGAGGACCTCCCCCGGGTCTTCGACCGCTTCTACCGCTCCCCCGACGCCCGTGGCCGGGCGGCCGGCGGCAGCGGACTGGGCCTGGCCATCGCGGCGGCCCTCGTGCGGGCCCACCACGGCCACATCGGCGTCACCAGCACCCCGGGCCAGGGCGCCACGTTCTGGGTGGAGCTGCCAGCTTCGCCCCCACCGGGGTAGCCGGCAGGGGCGGAACGTCCGGGCCCCTTGCACGGGCACGCCGGTGGCCGGGCGGCAGCCGGTACCCCTGTTGTCGCCGCTGCCGCCCCTCGGCTCAGGCGAGCCGCTGGAAGGCCGCCAGGTGGTTCCGGCTGCCCGCCATCAGGTTGGCCAGGACCCTGTCCACGTCGGCAGGCGCGTCCAGCGCCTGGGCGTGCTGGAGGTCCTCGATGTCGGCCTTCTCGATCGCCACGCCCGCGTCGAGCGCGGCGTCGCGGCTGCTGCGCACCTGCGCGGCCAGGTCGTTGTAGAGCGCCTGGAGCTCGTCGTCGACGAACGTCCCGGAGGCGGCACCGGCCGTGGGGTCCGCGACGTCGTAGCGATCGAGCAGCACGCGCAACGAGGACATGTGCCGGGCCTCGGACGCCGCGATCGATGTGAAGATCCGATCCGGGTAGAGCGAGGCCGCAAGCTGGTAGATGTCGCGGGCGAGCTTCTCCTCCTCGACCATGAACTGCAGGTCCTTCTCGACGGCGGCGCTGATGGTCGCCCCGGCGACGGGGGCCACTGCCGCGCCGGCGCCCCGGGACCGGCTCCCCGCACCCTGCCCCGCACCCTGCCCCGCACCCCGCCCGGCCCGTGCGGCCGGAGCCACCCCGGTCGCCGATCCGGTCCCGGTGCAGTCCCCGCTGGCCGACGTGCCGCCGGCGCCGTACCGCGCCGTGCTCGAGGGGGCGGCCACCGCCGCCCCACCCACGGCGACGACGCCCAGCGCCGCCAGCGCCACTGCTGCCACGGTTGCCTTCTTCCTCGTTCCGGCCATGTCCGATCGCCCCTTCCGTGCGGCGGGCGGCTCTCGCCCGCCTGGTCCCGTCGTTCACCACAACGGTCCCCCCGCCGCCAGGAGGCTCCCGGGAGGGAGCCAGGAGATCCGCTGGAGGGTCGGTCAGGATCGGGTTCGAGTGCTGTTCGGGGCCGGGACGGCACCACGACTCGCCGCAGGGTTCGCCGGCCGTTCGCCCCCCGATCACGGCCCGCTCGCCGCCTGCTCATCCGGGCACGGGACCGTCGGGCATGACCATCGAGACCAAGGACGACGACCCCACCGGGACCGCGTGGGACGTGCCCGCGACGCCCGGCCCCACGAAGCACAAGGGCCCCGTGCTGCTGCGACGCAGCCAGGTTCAGGCGACCACCACCGACCAGCGGCTGCTGGACACGGCCGACTCCGGGCAGTGGGTGCACACCGACCCGTGGCGGGTGCTGCGGATCCAGGCCGAGTTCGTGGAGGGCTTCGGGGCGCTGGCCACCCTCGGCCCGGCGGTGAGCATCTTCGGCTCGGCGCGCACCGAGCCGGGCGACCCCCACTACGACCTGGCCGAGCGGGTGGCCGCCGAGTTGGTCGGGCAGGGCTACGCCGTGATCACCGGGGGCGGTCCCGGGATCATGGAAGCCGGCAACCGGGGTGCCTGCCGTGCCGGCGGGGTGTCCGTCGGCCTGGGCATCGAGCTGCCCTTCGAGCAGTCGCTCAACGACTGGGTCGACCTCGGCATCAACTTCCGGTACTTCTTCGCCCGCAAGACGATGTTCGTGAAGTACTCCCAGGGGTTCGTGGTGCTGCCCGGGGGCTTCGGGACCCTGGACGAGCTCTTCGAGGCGCTGACCCTGGTGCAGACGGCGAAGGTGACCCGGTTCCCGGTGGTCCTGATGGGCCGGGACTACTGGTCGGGACTGCTGACCTGGCTGTGGTCGACCGTGGCGATGCAGGGGCGGATCGACATGCGCGACCTGGACCTGCTGCACGTGACCGACGACCCCCGGCGGGCTGCCGAGATCATCGTCACCAGCAACCGCGCCGCGGCCACCGCAGTGGCCACCAGCGACGGCAGCTGAGCCACCCACGCGGCGGTGAACACCTCGTGAAGGCTGCGAACGTGGGTTCCGGACCCGCCGGTGCCCCGCCTAGCGTGGGCGCCATGGTGGGTCAGACCAGCTCGACGGGCACCCTTCCCGATGGCACCCGGGCCGACCGGCTCACGGCGCTGCTGGTGGAGGACGAGCAGTCGGTCAGCGAGGCGATCGCCTTCCTGCTGCAGCGCGACGGGTTCCGGGTCGAGTGGGCGACGACCGGTCCGCTGGCCGTGCGGCTGTTCGACCAGCTGTCGCCGGACCTGGTGCTCCTGGACCTCATGCTGCCCGGGCTGGATGGCCTGGACGTGTGCCGGCGGATCCGGGCGACCTCCGAGGTCCCGGTGGTGATGGTCACCGCCCGGGACAGCCCGGCCGACCGGGCCCTCGGGCTGGCCGCTGGAGCGGACGCGTACCTGACCAAGCCGTTCACCGCCGCGCAGCTGCTGACCACCATCCGCGACGTCCTGCACCAGCACCGGGCGCGCGCCGCGGACCGACCGGCGACGCAACCGGTCCCCGATCACCCGATCGTGCTTCCTGAGGACGACCGCCCCGTCCCCGTCCACCGGGCCCGGCACTGGCAGTCCTGGCGGCGCCCGCGCGACCGGTGAGCGCCGGGCGCCTCAGTCGGACGGCGGCTCAGGCGGCCGGACGGTCCCGCCCGGCCAGGGCGTGGATCAGCGACCAGAGCTCGACGGTCTGGTACGGCTTGGCGGCGTACGGTCGACCAGCAGGACCCGCAGCCCGGTCGTCCTGGTCCGCCTCGAGCCGGGTCGCAGGCCCGACTCCTCACGATGCTCAGCCATGCCTGCATGCTGGGCCGGCCCGGGCGCCCCGCTGCGACCGGGCGGCGGCGGCACGATGAACGCCGGCTGAACTCTCCCCTGCGCGATCCGCCCGGCCGGACCTCGCCACGGCCCGCTCCGAACGGCCCGACCCCCCGACCGGGCTCGCCAGTTCCGGGCGCGCCAGTTCCGGGCTCGCCGGTTCCGGGCTCGATCAGCGCGGATCGTCCGGATCGTCCGTCCCGCCGGGCTGACGCCCACCCCCCGGAACGGCCGACACGTCGGGTGGGAGCACCCCCGTCACCGCCGCCAGTCCGCCCGC
>JBDHZV010000015.1:0-36906 GCA_039812125.1 Candidatus Nanopelagicales bacterium | reverse complement strand
CGCGCTGGCCCTGTACTACCTGCTCGGGGAGAGCTGCGGCCAGGAGCGCGACCCGGTCTCGCTGACCCTGTGGGGGTTCGGCTTCGCCGCGCTGATGTGGGCAGTCGCGAGGCCCTGGTGGGGCTACCCGTGGTCGGCGCTGGAGGGCACGGCGACCCCGTTGGGCACCACCGGTCCTGACGTCCCGCTGTGGCTGCTGGCTGGCTACATGGTCGTCCTCGGCACCATCGTGCCGTTCTGGCTGGTGCTGGCGGCCATCCACCACATCGGTGCGGCCGGGGCCAGCATCATCGGGATGACCGAACCGTTCCTGGCCTCGCTGGTCGCCTGGCTGGTCCTCGGCGAGGTGCTCACGGCCGTCCAACTGGTCGGCGGGGCGGTGATCCTCACCGGGGTCGTGGTCGCGGAACGCGCCCGCGGGTGAGCACAGGGGGTTGTCCCAGTTCCTCACCCCTGCCACCATGCCAGCGGTGAGGCAGGCCTGACCCACGGCGGGCGGAAGGCGGGGGCCGATGGCGTATGGGGCATCAGACCAGGGACCCGGCGTCTCACGACCCGGGGATCAGCCACTGGCATGGCACTGGCCGCTCGCGCCAGGCCGGGACGGCGGGCCTCGGCGCCCGATGGGGGCCCACGAGATCGCCTGGCTGCTCGATGATGCGACGCCGGGCGAGGTGCTCCGCGTCCTGTTCACCGAGCTGATTGCCCGGCGGGTCGTCACTCTCGAGGGTGGTGACCGGGTGCTGCCCGGCCCCGGGGTGATGCCGGCCCCGGCCCCGCCCGCCATGACCCTTGCCCTGGCCACCGTGCTGGCCGCCCAGCCGCGCCACCGGAGCTGGACCGAGGCCCTCGTCGGATCGGCAAACAGGCTCATCCCGGTGGCGACCGACGTGATCCAGGCCGCCGGGCGCCCCAACTTCCTCACCGACTACCAGCAGGTCTGGCTGCGGACGTTCGTGGCCCTGCCGCTGGAGCGGGTCGGTCTGGCGGCCTCGGCCACGCGCCGGTCCCTTCGGGGCCCAGTGACCCGCTGGTGGCCGTCCTCACCTGCCCGTGGCGAGCTCGACAGGGTGGGACGAGCCCGCGACGGAACAGACCTCGGGGCGCTGGGCCGGGCCATCGACACCGACCCGCGATCGGCGTTCGACATGATGGCTGCGTTGGGTCCCCTGCTGGTGATCGTCCCCGAGCTCCACGTGCTGGCCCGTCGCCTTGCCACCCGGATCGCCCACGACACGGGACTGCTCCCGGTCGCCGAGGGGATCCACCTGCACCTGCTGCAGGTGGTCGACCTCCCCCCGGACGTCGGCTGCTCCGGGTGGGGCGGCGCCGACGTGGGCTTCGGCTGGGGCGACGGGGGCTAGCCCTAGTCCCCGAGCTTGTCCACGAACGCGGTCACGGTGTCCTCGTAGCGCTCGGGGTCGACGTTCCACGACTGGACGTGCCCGGCCCCGGGCACGACCTTGTACGTGCCGCCCTGACCGGCCCCCTCCCGCATGAACCGATCGTTCACGGCCTGGGGGACCGTCGTGTCGTCCACGCCCTGGAACGTGAGCAGCGGGACGTCCACCAGGCCCTTCATGTCGGTGTAGTCGATCGCCGAGAACGACACCTGGTAGCGCGCCGAGGTGATCCACGCGGCCACGTCCTCCAACGACTCCGGGATCGGCAGGCCGACGACGGGCAGGGTCCGGGACTCGGCCGCCTCGTCGATCACGTCGCGCAGGCTCGAGGCGGGGCTGTCCAGGATGAGCCCGTCGATGCGCCGGCTCAGGGTGCTGTGCGCGAGCAGCCCGAGCGCGACCGCGCCCCCGTGCGAGGCCCCGCCCAGCACGATCTTGGTGGCCTCCTGATCCACGGCGTACTGCACGGCCGCCTCGATGTCGGTCCACTCGGTGCGGCCGTAGTGGACCATCCCGTCATCACTGGGCGGGGCCCCCACGTCCCCCGTGTAGGTCGGGATGATGACGTTGTACCCGGCTGCGTGCAGCGGCCGGGCCAGCCGCAGCATCTCCGAGCGGGCGGCGTTCTTGCCGTGGACCAGGACCGCCCACTTCGTCGAGCCCTTGTCGCGGATCACCCAGGACGGGAACGGCTGGCCGTCCAGGGTCCGCAGGGTCACGTCGTTGGCGGACAGGCCAGCCTGCTCCGCGGACAGCCACACGTCGCGGGCCAGCCCGTACCGGTCGCCCGCGTCGGGCAGCTCGCCCTGCAGGTCCAGGACCCGGCGCTGGCCGTCCGCCCCCTCCGGCCCGACCACGAGCAGGGTCTCCCCCACCGTGATCCCGACCGTCGAGTCGTCGTAGCTGGTGTCCCCAGCCCACTGGGCGTCGGGGGTCAGCGTGACGGTCGCCCCCCCGCCGTCGTCGACCGCGAGGGCGGCCACGGCCCCCTCCTGCAGCCGGGAGGGGTCGTACGGGTCCGACGCCAGGGCGTCGTCGTGGACCTGCCCGGAGAAGAACCACCCGCCGCCGACGTAGAACACGGCCAGCAGCAGGATCCCCCCGAACAGCAGGACCCACGGCCAGCTGCGCCTCCGGTGTCGCCGGGTCATGGCAGCACTATGGCACCGGGCGTCCGACCCGCGCCCGCGGAGGCGCCGGACATGACCGTGTCGCTACCGACCGTCGCGAACCCAGTGCGCGCGTTCCCTGGGCAGCGTCCGGCCCCGGAAGAACGTGGGGTCGCGCAGGTTCCACGCGATCATCAGCGGCGCCCCGAGCAGCAGCGTGAGCACGCCGACGATGAACACCGTCCCGACACCGAGGAACGACTCCCCCGACCCGTACTCGGGGTCCGTCATGTTGCCGGCCTCGATGATCATGACCCAGATCAGGATGCCTGCCCCGATCACCGGCAGGATCACCTGGCTGACCGCGGTGCGCACGGACGCGAATGCCGTCCGGTGGAAGTACACCGCGCAGGACAGTGCCGCGACCGTGTAGTAGACGCAGATCGACAGCCCGACGCTGTACACGGAGTCGGCGACGATGGCTTCGCTGACCAGGCTCAGCCCGACGTAGATCGCCAGCGTCATCAGGCCCATGAACCACGTCGCGAACCGGGGCGTCTGGGTGGCATGGTCGACCGAGGCGAACCGGTGCGGCAGCGCCCGGTAGGTCGCCATGGCCAGCAGCCCGCGGGCTGTCGGCATCACCGTGGACATGGTGGCCGAGAAGGCGGAGATGCCGACGATGACCGCGGCGACCGCGGCCCCCGCGGACCCGATGGACTGGCTGGCCATGGTCGTGAACACGTCGTCGATGGCATCCGGGTGGGTCAGGCTCAGCGGGTCCTCCTCGTCGATCCCCGCGTAGGCCAGGGCCGCGATGGCGAACAGCACGTAGGTCACCAGGGTGATCATCATGGCGATCACGCCGGTGCGACCAGCCTGCTCGGGGGTCCCCTGCGACTCCTCGGACATCGCCAGGGACGCGTCGAACCCCCAGAAGATGAACAGGGCCACCAGGAAGCCCCCCACGAGCGTCCCCCAACCGTCGATCGCCGCCGGGTTGAGCCACTGCCAGGAGAACGGCTCCGCGGTCGGCGCCGCATGGCCACGCAGCACTGCGATGCCCAGGATCCCGGCGAACAGCACCAAGCCGCCGTACTGCACGATGGTCAGCCCCAGCGTGGTTCGGGAGGACTCCTCGGCGCCCAGCGAGACCAACCACGTCGTGAACAGGATGAAGGCGGCGGCGATCGCGGTCCGCGCCAGCTTCGGCGGGTCGTCCCACCCGGCGACCGTCGTCACCGCGTTGACCATGATCTCTGCCGCACCGACACCGGCGAGCACGCTGGACAGCAGCAGCCCCCACGCCCCGAACCATCCAGTCCGGGGCCCGATCGACTTGGCCCCCCACGTGAAGATGGTGCCGGAGTCCGGGGCGACCGCCGTCATGTGCTTGTACGCCAGCGCCACGAAGTACATCGGGATCACCGAGATGACGAACACGATGGGCAGCTGGTAGCCGCTCTCGAGCGCGCCGTAGCCCAGCGCCCCGGTCAAGGAGTACGCCGGTGCCGTGGCCGCCAGCCCGATGGCCACGGCGGCCACCAGCGAGACCGACCCCCGTCGCAGGCCCTTGTCCGCCAGGTCGTGGACCCGGACCTCGGCATGCTCCCGACCGTGACCGTCCACAGACCCCTCCGTCCGCCCCCGCCGATCCGGCGAGTGTAGCCACGCGGGAGTGCCCATGGCCGAGGCAGCGGGCCGCCCCGCTAGGCCGACGACGGGGTCGGGGACGCCTCCGGGCTGGCCGACTGCTCGCCCGCCGGGGCTGCAGCGCCGAGGCTCTTCTGGGCTGCGAGGGCCCGGTCGAGTGCGGCCTTGAGGTCTGCCTGCGCCCGGCCGTAGGCGGTGAAGTCGCCCTTGGCCAGCGCCGCCTGGCCCGCCTCGTACGCCTTCTCGGCATCGGCCAGCGCCTTGGCCAGGTCCGCGCGGGCGTCCGGGGTCCCCGACGGCTCCTCGCCGCCGGGATCCTCGCCTCCGTCGTCACCCGCGGGGCCCTCCGCGGAGAACAGCGCCGTGAGGGCGTCGCCGAGGGTGTCGCGCATCACCACGGTGTTGCCGAAGCCGGCGAGCACCTTGCGCAGCAGCGGGTAGCCCTGCCCCTGCGTCGCGCGCACGTAGAGCGGCTCGACGTACAGCAGCCCACCGCTGACCGGCAGGGACAGCAGGTTGCCGAACTCGACGTCGGCCCCGCCCCGGCGCAGCAGCGTGAGCTGCTCGGTGATGCTGGGTTCGGACTCGAAGTTGTTCTGCACCTGGGTCGGGCCGGGCACCGTGGTGTTGCGGGGCAGCTGGAGCACCCGGATCGTGCCGTAGTCCGGACCCGGCGCCGAGTTCACCGCCATGAAGGCTGCCAGCGTCTGCCGGCGCAGCGGGGCGAACGTGGTCGTCAACGAGAAGGACGGGGTGGAGGTCCCGGGCATCCGCAGCGTCAGGTAGTACGGCGGCTGGAACGCGTTGACCGAGCGGTTGGTCGGGTCGTTCGGGATGGTCCAGAAGTCCTGGCCGTTGTAGAAGCTGGTCGGGTCAGTGACGTGGTAGCGGGCCAGGATCGTCCGCTGCACCTTGAACATGTCCTCGGGGTAGCGGAAGTGCGCCTGCAGCTCGGCCGAGGCCTCCGACACCGGCGTCACGGTGCTGCCGAACGCCTTGCTCCACGTGTGCAGCAGCGGCTCGTCGGGCTCCCAGGCGTACAGCGTCACCGTGCCGTCGTAGGCGTCCACCACGGCCTTCACCGAGTTGCGCAGGTAGTTGATCCGCTGGGCCGGAAGGGCGGCGACCGAGGTGGTCGACGCGGTGATCGCGTCCTGGGTGGCGTCGGACAGCGTGGTGCGGCTGGAGTACGGGTAGGCGTTGGTCGTGGTGTAGCCGTCCACGATCCACTTCACCCGCCCGTCCACGACGACCGGGTACGGGTCGCCGTCGGTGGTCAGCCACGGGGCCGCCTTCTGCACGCGGGTCTCCGGGTCCCGGTCGAACAGGATCTTGGACTGCGAGTTCACCAGCGAGCTGAGCAGGATGTTGGGGTCCTGGAACCGGGCGGCGAACACCAGCCGGTTGACCAGCGACCCGGTCGGGACGCCCCCTGACCCGTCGTAGGTGTTGTTCGCCTGGCCGCTGCCGGAGGAGTCGTCCGGGTAGTCCAGCTCCCGGGGCTCGGAGCCCTCCGGCGCACCGACGATCGAGTACTCCGGGGACTCCTCGCCGAAGTAGATCCGCGGCTGGGCCAGGTCCAGCTCACCCACGGTCGGGATGTCCGAGGCGAAGAAGTCCGGGCGGCCGTCGGCCCGTGCCGTGTTGTCGTAGGCGGCCACGACGCCGTACCCGTGGGTGTACACCGCATGGTCGTTGGCCCAGTTGCGCTCCCCCACCCCGTCGAGGTTGACCTCGCGCACCGCGATCACGGCGCCCCGGTTGCCGTCGCCCATGGCGTAGCGGTCCACGTCCAGGGCGTCGGGGAAGGAGTAGAAGCCGCGGATCTGCTGGAGCTGGCGGAACGTGGGCGAGACGACCGCCGGGTCGAGCAGGCGCACGTTGGTCAAGGTGCCGGCATCCTGCTTGAGCGCGGCGGCGGTCGGGTCGCCGTCTCCGGAGTAGTCCTCGAACTTCGCGTCGGCCAGGTCGTACGCGGTCCGGGTGGCCTCGATGTTGCGCTCGATGTAGTCCTGCTCGCGCACCAGCTCGGAGGGGTTGACCTGGAACTGCTGCACGACGGCGGGGTACACGCCGCCGATGACGAACGCGGACACCGCCAGCAGGCCGCCACCGACCAGCGGCAGGGCCCACCCGCGGCGGAAGGCGTTGGCGAAGAACAGCAGGGCGCAGACGATGGCGATGACCGTCAGGATGTTCTTGGCCGGCAGGATCGCGTTGACGTCGCGGTACTTCAGCCCGGTGAAGCCCTCGATGAAGGACTCCCCCTTGATCGCCAGGCCGTAGCGGTCGAGCCAGTAGCTGGCGGCCTTGAGCAGCATCAGCAGGCCGGCCACGATCGAGATCTGGATGTGGGCGGCCCTGCTGGTGCGCGGCGACGGGCCCTGCAGCCGGATGCCGCCGAAGACGTAGTGGGTGATCACGGCCATGCCCAGCCCGAGCAGCAGCGCGGTGAACGCGAACCCGAGCACGAACCGCAGGAACGGGTACTGCATGACGTAGAACCCGATGTCCGCGCCGAACTGGGCGTCGGTCTGCCCGAACGGCGTGTAGTGCCGCCACGCGAGGTAGGACTCCCATTGCGCGGTGGCCGCGGTTCCGGCCATGAGCCCCAGGATCGACGGGATGACGATCAGGATCACCTTGTGGAACGGTGCCAGCCCGGCCCGGTAGCGCTCCAGGGACACCTGCTCGGCCGAGACCGCCGCCAGCTCCGGACGGCTGCGGTAGGCCACCAGCATGTTGACGCCGACGGCGGAGGCCATGAGCAGGCCGAACACGACGAACAGCGCCACCCGGGTGACCAGCAGGGTCGAGAAGACGCTGGTCTTGTCGATGGAGCGGAACCACAGCAGGTCGGTGTAGAACGACGTGAAGATCATGAAGGCCAGGGCGAGGACGCCGAGGATCGCCATCGTGGGCACGAGGGCACTGGACCTCTGGGGCCGGCGGGCGGGTGCGGGTCGGCGGGCAGGGGGCTCGAAGCTCACACAGGCAAACTACCTGCTGATCGGGGCTCGCACTGACCGCCATCCCGGCGTCGGGGCGCGTCGGGCGCCGCAGCGACCGCCGCTTACCACGGTCAGCGGGAACCCGCATCGCCTCCGAACACGGCCCCCGGATGCTGGGCGGACGCGGCAGCGACAGGAGGCACGATGGAGCGGGCGACCGCGGAGGTGCTCGCCGGCTGGGATGCCGGCGTGTCCGGTACCGCCGTGCATGGCGATCGGCTCGTCCACGTGGAGTTCGTCTGGGGCACGGCGATCACCGTGGAGCTGGCCGGCGTCGGGTTGCGGCAGTCCGACGCCCGGACCGCCGTCGGCGCCTGTCAGGCGTGGTTCGCCGAGGTGGACGCGCGGTTCTCGCCGTACCGGCCGCTCTCGGAGGTGACCGCGGCCCGCAACGGCCTGGCCCACCCGACCAGCCGGGACTTCGCCGAGGTCCTGCGCCAGTGCCGGCAGGTCCGCGACCTCACCGGGGGGGCGTTCGACCCCTGGCGGGTGCCCGGTGGCTACGACCCCTCGGGACTGGTCAAGGGGTGGGCCGCCGGCCGGGCCTCGACCCTGCTGCGCGGCGCGGGCTTCGCCGACCACATGGTCAACGCCGGCGGGGACGTCACCTGCGCCGGCGACCGCCACCCGGGCTCCGGGCGCGGGTGGCGGATCGGCATCGTCGACCCGGACCACCGCGACCGGGTGGTGCGCACCGTGGCCGTGCAGGACGCCAGCATCGCGACCTCAGCGCTGTACGAGCGGGGTGCCCACGTGCTGGACCCGAGGACCCAGCAGGTCGCGACCGGCGCGGACAGCGCCACCGTGGTGGGTCCGGACGCCGGCTGGGCAGACGCGCTGGCCTCGGCCGTCCTGGTCGACGGGCCGGGCTGCCTGTCCTGGTTCACCCGGCTCGGGCCGGCCTGGTCGGTGCAGCTCGTGCGGGGCGGTCGCGAGTGGGCCCACGGGCCGGCGTTCTCCGACGACGCGCCCGGGGACAGCGTTCCCGGGGACGACCCGCCGGGGCCGGCGGGCCCGGGCGCGGCCCGCCCCTGACAGACTGGGCGCGTGGAGTCCGAGGAGCTGTTGGGGTCGGCTGTCGAGATCGAGCGCCACGTCGGGGCCGAGGGCTGGGACCAGCCCACCCTGATGTTCGCCCTCGTGGAGACCGCGCGGGTGCGCGCGGACAACCCGGAGCTGGCCGAGCGACTGGGACTGGCCGCGGACGGTCCCGAGCTCACCACCTTCGAGCAGACCCCTCCCCCCGACGACGAGGACCTCGAGGTCTTCCTGGGACGGATCCAGTGGCCCGACGACGTCGCCGGTGCCGCGCTCGTCGTCGAGCGGCTGGTGCTGCCCCCCGAGGCGGAGGCCGAGCTCGCCGACTCGCCGGACCCGCTGCGGGCCGCCCGGGAGCACCCGTCCGCCCGGGACATGCGCATCGTCGTGGCAGTGGCCCGATCCGGGGCGACCGCCTGCGTCCTGCGGCTGCGCGCCGAGCAGGGCGAGGACGAGCTGCTCACGGGCCCCGACCTGGTGCCCGGGCTGGCCGACGCCCTGCTGGCCACGTTCGACGTGGCCTAGGGCTGGGCTGCGCACGAGGGCAGGGGGGCCTCGGGGTCATCGGCCCAGGCCTGCACCGCCGCGCGGGCCTCGGACAGGGTCCGCACCGAGACGACCTGCAGCCCGTCCGGGACATGGCCCACAACCTCCGCGCAGTTGTCGGCCGGGGCCAGGAACAGGGTGGCGCCGGCGTCGCGGGCTCCCTGCAGCTTGTGGGTGATCCCGCCGATCGGCCCGACCTCACCCTCCGGGTCGATCGTGCCGGTGCCGGCCACGTGCCCCCCGCCGGTCAAGGGTCCCTCGGTGAGCATGTCGACGATGGCCAGGGAGAACATCATCCCGGCGCTGGGGCCGCCGACGTCCTGCAGCGTGAAGGCGATGTCGAACGGGGCGTCGTGCCGGGTGCCCACCCCGATGCCCAGATAGGCCACGGGGTCGGCGGAACCGTCGGCGGCCCCCGCCGGGCTGGCTCCCGCCACGACCTCCACGTCCGTCGTGGCCATGGCCCCGGACTCGTCGGCCCGCCGGACGGTGAGCGCGACGGTGTCGCCCACGTCGTGGGCGCGCACCGCGGCCACGACGTCATCCGGGGACTGAACCGGCTTGCCGTCGACTGCGACGACCTCGTCGCCGGCCCGCACGATGCCGTCGGCCGGCGACCCGCCCTCGACCAGGGTGACGACGACCGCCTGCTCCGTGGCGATGCCCAGCTCCCCCATCGCCGCGGCGATGGCGTCGGACTGCGACAGGGCGAACATCTGGTCGTTGCGGGCGCTGACCTCCGCACCGGTGGTGTCCGGGCCGTAGATCGACTCGCGGGGCACGACCGAGCTGTCGGGCTGCAGCCAGGCGAGCATCGCCTCCCCGAGGTTCACGCCCCCGGAGACACCACCGCGCTCGGCCACGGTCGTCATGTCGAGCGCACCGTCGGTCGGGTAGGTGGTGGTGCCGGAGATGACGATCACCGGCTCACCGTCGACCTCCCCGATCGTGTTGTAGGTGGGCCCTGGGCTGAGCACCATGAACGGCACGGGCACCACGGACCCGACCACCACGAGCGCCATACCGGCCACAGTGCCGCGCCGGATCGCGCGGTGCCGGGTCCGCTCGTAGGGGGTGTCCTCGGGGCGGTCGGCGTCCCACCAGGCGCGCAACCGGTCGCGAACCGCCCAGCCGCGCACTCCGACACCTCCGACTCGTCCTGCCGGGGAGCCTACCGCCGGGCCGTCGCGGCGGGGGCTCCCGACGGTGCGGGCGCAGTGCGGCGCAGGTCAGGGGCAGGTCAGGGCCGGTCCGGTCCAGCAGCGGCGGGCGGGTCGGCGTGTGGGCAGGACGACCGCCACCCGCCTACCCTTGTGCCAGGGCGAACCATCGCCCCGCGACAGGAGGCACGACCGGCATGAGCAACGTCCCCTTCGGCTTCACCCCGCCCGAGCCGCCGGACGACTCGGACCCCAAGGGCGGCCAGCCGACGAACCCGTTCGACATGGGCAACCTCGGCGCTGCCCTGTCGCAGCTCGGGGCCATGCTCCAGGGCATGTCGGCTGCCCCCGACTCCGGGCCCGTGAACTGGTCCGCCGCCACCGACGTGGCGCGCAAGGCCATCGCCTCGGCCGGGGACCCGGTGGTGGCCGATGCCCAGAGGCGCTCGGTGGCTGAGGCGGTCCGCCTGGCCGACCTGTGGCTCGATCCCGTCACGTCGTTCCCGACCACGGGCGCCGGGTCGCGGGCCTGGAGCCGGTCGGAGTGGCTGACGGCCACCCTGCCGGCCTGGCAGGAGATCATCACGCCGATCGCCGAGCACGTGCAGTCCTCGATGTCGTCGATGCTGCCCAGCTCGGAGGACCTGGCCGGCGGCCTGCCCGAGGAGCTGCGCGCGATGCTGCCGGCGGACATGCCCGTCGACCTGACCGCGATGATCGGCCCGCTGATGGGGATGGCCCGGCAGATGGGCTCCTCGATGTTCGCGATGCAGGCCGGCCAGGGCCTGGCCGCGCTGGCCGGCGAGGTGGTCGGCGCCGGGGACGTCGGCCTTCCGCTCACCGCGGACGGCATCCCCACCCTGCTGCCCGAGAACGTGGCGGCGTTCGGGACCGGCCTGGAGATCGCCGCCGGTGACGTCGAGGTGTACCTGGCCCTTCGCGAGGTCGCCTACCAGCGGCTGTTCACCCACGTGAGCTGGCTGGGACCGACGGTGCGCGGGGCGGTCGCGGAGTACGCCCGCGGGATCGGCCTGGACCCCTCGGCGATGGAGCAGGCGATGCAGGGCATCGACATGAGCAACCCGGCCAGCATCCAGGAGGCCCTCGCCTCCGGCGTGCTCGCCCCCCAGGACACCCCGGAGCAGAAGGCCGCCCTCGCGCGGCTGGAGACGATGCTGGCCCTCGTCGAGGGCTGGGTGGACCACGTCGTCACCGACGCCGCCGGCGATCGGCTGGCCACCGCGGTGCGCCTGCAGGAGGCCGTGCGCCGCCGCCGTGCCGCTGGGGGACCGGCGGAGAAGACGTTCGCGACGCTGGTCGGCCTCGAGCTCCGGCCGCGGCGGCTGCGGGACGCGGCGGCGCTGTGGAGCGAGCTCGAGCGGGTGCGGGGCGTGGAGGGCCGCGACGCCGTCTGGGAGCACCCGGACCTGCTGCCCGGACCGGCCGACCTGGACGACCCGACCGGATTCGTGGCTGGGTCGCAGATCTCCGACGCCGACCTCGCGGCGCTGGCCTCGGGGGTGCTTGCGCCCACCGACGACAGCACTGCGGCCGACCCCCAGGACGGCGACCCCCAGGACGAGGGCGACTCCCGGGGCGAGGGCGACTCCTCCGATCGGTGACCCCACCCCCTGACGTGGTGGGGCGCCTGGTCGCCCAGCTCTCGACGTGGGAGGCCCCCAACCTGGCGCAGGAGCAGGTGCGCGTCGCGCACCTGGCGTTCCTGGCCGACCACCCCGGCGCTGCCCGGCGGGACCACCGCGCCGGGCACCTGACCGCCAGCTGCCTCCTGCTCGACCAGCCGCTGCGCAACGTGGCCCTGGTCCGGCACCCGGGGGCGCCGGGCTGGTTCCAGCTCGGCGGGCATCTCGAACCCGGTGACCGGGACCTCCGGGCCGCGGCCGCGCGCGAGGCCCGGGAGGAGGCCGGGATCCCCGGCCTCGACGTGCTCACCACGCCGCTGTTCCTCGCCCGCTACCCAGCCCGGTGCCGGGACTCGGCCGGGACGGTCCGCGCCACCTGGCACCTGGACGTCGTGCACCTGGCCCTGGCGCCGGCGGGAGCGCTCCCGGGGCGGAACCAGGGTGCCTCGTCCGGTGGGCCGGAGGTTGGCTGGTTCCCCCTGGACGCCCTGCCCCCGGGGGCCGACGACGCCGTCCAGAGCATGGTGGCGGTGGCCCGCGGCAGCACCGCGCACCAGGCCCGGACGAACGGAACCCCCGGAGGCGCATGACGCCCGCGGGGCTCAGCCCTCCCGCGCGTGCCCGTTATCTCCGGGGGTCCTTACGTGCACAGAACGTATGCAACCGGGGACTATGCGTCAACATCCTTGCGGAGGCTCCTGTGGACACACCTGTGGATTTCCTGGGGACACACCGGGCCACTCCTGTGGATCCCCCGTGGGCAACCTGTGCACAGGGCAACGTCACATTCTCCGAAACGCCGTTGTGACCTGCGGGAACCACATCCACGGGATGTGGATGCCAAGTAGGCCCCCGAGAACCGCTCAACACGCCGGGCGACACGCCGCCCGGGGCCGCGACGCAGGTCTCAGCGCCCGGTGAAGCGGGGCTCCCGGCGCTCCCGCTGGGCCGCCAGGCCCTCGGCGAGGTCCGACGAGGCCAGGGTGACCGCCTGGGCGAGGCCCTCCCACTGCAGCGTCGGCTCCCACTCACGCACGGTTCCTCCCCGCAGGGCCGCCACCGCCAGCCGGACCGCCACCGGGGCACCCCCGGCCGCGGCCGCCGCGGCTGCCATCGACTCGGCCGGGAGGTCCCCGTCGGCCACGACCCGGGTCACCAGGCCCAGCGACGCGAGCTCGTCGGCGCCGACGCGCCGACCGGTGAGCAGCAGGTCGCGCGCCACGGCGGGTCCGGCCACCTCGGTGAGCAGGAACGTCGACATCATCCCGGGGTGCATGCCCATCCGCAGGAACGGCCACGCCATCACCGCCGACCGTCCGGCCCACCGGATGTCGCAGGCCAGGGCCAGGGCGGCCCCGGCCCCGATCGCCGGGCCGTTCAGGGCGGCGATGGTGGGGACCGGCAGCTCGCGCACCGCCAACCAGGTCCGGTAGTACGCCAGCATGCGGTCGCGCAGGACGCCCACAGGCTCGTGGGAGTCCGCCCCGATCCAGGCCGTGTTCCCGCCCGAGCTGAAGGCGCTGCCACGCCCGGTCACCAGCAGCGCGCGCACCTCGCGGTCCGCGGCCACCGCCGCCATCAGCCGACCCCAGGCGGCCGTCATCTCCAGGCCCATCATGTTGCGCCGGTCCGGGTCGGCCAGCTCCACCACGACCACGCCGCCCTCGCGGCGGACCGCCAGCCGGTCCGTTCCCGGGTCGAACCCGGCGCAGTCGAGGGGGACGTGAGCCGCCGTCGGGCTGGAGTAGGCGGGGACGCTCGGGGACTTCGGGCTCGACATGCCCAGCAGGCTAACGTCAGCCTGCCGCACGCAGCGGGCCACCGCTGACGTATCGTCGTCCCGCACGGCCGAGTCACGAGGGCCCGGCCCCCACTGACGGAGGACGACATGTCGAAGGAGACCTACACCGGCGAGGCCTACTGCGTGAAGTGCAAGGCCAAGCGCGAGTTCACCGGTGACGTCGAAGAGGTGAACAACCGCCGGATGGCCAAGGGCATCTGCCCGGTGTGCGGCACCAAGGTTGCCCGCATCCTCGGCAAGGCCAAGTGACCCCACCCCATCCCTGACCGGCCTGCAGCGCAGGCCCACCCGGACCCGCCAGTCCCGCCCCGCGGCCGCGACTGGCGGGTCTTGTCCGTCCGGTCCCGACCGACCCGGACGGCCGGGACCGGACCGACGCGCGGGCGCTGCGCGCGCCCCCGCCGCTTTGCCCCCAGAATGAGGGCATGCCCGATCTCCCGGTCCGGGCGCTGACCCGCAGCGCTCGGATGGCTGCGCTTCCCCTCGGCCACGCCGGTCGGGCGGCCCTGGGCCTGGGCAAGCGGATCGGAGGGGCCCCGGCCGAGGCCGTGGCCGCCGAGCTCCAGGCGCGCACCGCCGAGCAGGTGTTCCGCGTGCTCGGCGAGCTCAAGGGCGGGGCGATGAAGGTCGGCCAGGCCATGAGCATCTTCGAGGCGGCCCTTCCCGAGGACGTCGCCGCGCCCTACCGGGCGACCCTGACGCGGTTGCAGGAGCAGGCCCCGGCGCTGCCAGCCACCCAGGTCCACGCCGTGCTGGAGGCCAACTTCGGGCCCGGGTGGCGCGACCTGTTCGCCTCGTTCGACGACTCCCCCGCCGCGGCTGCCAGCATCGGCCAGGTCCACCGGGCCACGTGGGCCGACGGCCGCGAGGTCGCGGTCAAGGTGCAGTACCCGGGAGCGGACCGGGCCCTGCTGGCCGACCTGCACAACGCGTCCCGGCTGGCACGCGTGTTCGCCGCGGGCGTGCCCGGCATGGACCTCAAGCCGCTGCTGGCCGAGCTGGCCGAGCGGGTCACCGAGGAGCTCGACTACGTCGCCGAGGCCACCAGCCAGCGGGCGTTCGCGGCGGCCTACCGGGATGACCCCGACGTGGCCATCCCGGACGTGGTCCACGCCGGGCCCACCGCCATCGTCTCGGAGTGGCTCGAGGGCATGCCCCTGTCGCGGGTCATCGCCGAGGGCAGCCAGCAGCAGCGCGACGATGCCGGGCAGGCCTACCAGCGGTTCCTGCTGTCCGGTCCGGCGCGTGCGGGGCTGCTGCACGCCGACCCGCACCCGGGGAACTTCCGGGTCACCCCGGACGGCCGGTTCGGCGTCCTGGACTTCGGCGCGGTGGCCCACCTGCCCGACGGACTGCCTCCCATCGTGGGCACGCTCATGCGCATCGCGATGTCCGGCGACGCACAGGCCGTGCTGGACGGGCTGCGTGACGAGGGATTCGTGCGGACCAGCGCCCGCGTGGAGGCCGAGTCGCTGCTGGACTTCCTGGCCCCCTTCGTGGAGCCGGCGCGCACCGAGACCTTCCACTACTCGCGGGCGTGGCTGCGCGGGCAGTTCGCCCGCCTCAACGACCCGCGCAACCCCGACTTCGCGATCGGCTTGAAGCTGAACCTGCCCCCGTCCTACCTGCTCATCCATCGGGTCTGGCTGGGTGCCATCGGGGTGCTGTGCCAGCTCGACGCCACGGTGGCCATGCGCGCCGAGCTCGAGTCCTGGGTTCCCGGCTTCGCGCGGCCCTGATCAGGGCCGCAGCAGCGCCAACAGCTCCTCGCCGTACTGGGCGAGCTTGGCCCGGCCGACACCGGGGACCCCGAGCAGCGCCTCGGCATCAGTCGGCCGGCGCTCGGCCAGGGCGTCCACCGTCGCATCGGTGAGCACCACGAAGGCGGGGACGCCGCGAGCCTGCGCCGTGCTGGTCCGCCACTCCCGCAGCCTCTCGACCAGGACCGGGTCGGCGGACCCGGGGCAGGTCCGGCAGCGCCCGACCGTGCCCTCCCGGGCGGTGACCAGGGCGGCCCCGCAGACCCGGCACCGGGCCGGTGGCTGGCGGCGTCGCTCGGCCGCGGCCGTCGAGCGTCCCTGGCTGATAAGCCCTGAGCTGCGCCCGGGTGCCCCGACCGGCCCGGAATGACCAGCGGCCCAGAGCATGGCCCCCCCGGAGCGCAGCTCGGCCAGGAACCGGCTGGGCTCCCGGTAGCGCCCGGACCCGGGGCGGGCCAGCGCCCAGGTGACCACGAGCCGGTCCCGGGCGCGGGTCAGCCCGACGTAGAGGAGTCGGCGCTCCTCAGCGACCCGGGCCGGGGTGTCGGCATGCACGATCGGGATCGTGCCCTCGGCGCAGCCCACGACGAACACCGCCGGCCACTCCAGGCCCTTCGCGGCGTGCAGCGTGGCCAGCGTGATCCCGTCCGCGCTGGGCGCGTGGGAGATGGCCGCCCGCCGCTCCACCTCGGCGACCAGCCCCGACAGGTCCGCCACGCCCTGACCGGCCAGGTCGTCGGCCAGGGCCACCAGGGCTGCCAGGGACTCCCACCGGTCCCGGGACGGCCCCGCGCCCAACGGACCCTCGGGGGTCCAGCCCATCCCGTCGAGGACCGGGGCCAGCTGCTCCCCGAGGCTGCGCAGCTGGGGGTCCCGGCGCCGCTGGTCGGCCGTGGCCTGCCCACGCATCCGGACCACGGCCTCACGGACCTCGGGCCGCTCGAAGAACCGCTCCCCGCCGCGCAGCACGTACGCGACCCCGGCGTCGGCCAGCGCCCCCTCGATCGGCGCACTGGCCGCGTTGGTGCGCATCAGCACGGCGATGTCACGGGGGGCCGTCCCGCCGCGCACGAGGTCCTGGATCCGGGAGACCACCGTGGCCGCCTCGTCGGCGTCGTCGGCGCAGGTCACGATGTCCACCGCAGGACCGGTCGGTCGCTGCGACCGCAGCATCACCGGCGCCAGCTGGCTCGGACCGCCCCCGGACCGGTGGCCGGCCGCGATCAGGGCGTTGGCCACCTGGACCACCTCCGGGGTGCTGCGGTAGCAGCGGTCCAGCCGGATCCGGGTCGCCTGCGGCCAGCGCGTGGTGAACCGCGCCAGGGAGTCGGCCGTGGCCCCGGCGAACGAGTAGATGGTCTGGCTCGGGTCGCCCACCACGCACACGTCGTCGCGCTCCCCCAGCCAGGCGTCGAGCAGCGCCTCCTGGACCGGGGTCACGTCCTGGTACTCGTCCACCGTGAACCACCGGTAGCGGCGGCGGACCTCGTCGGCGATGTCCGGGCGCTGGCCGAGGATCGCCACCAGGGCGAGCAGGACGTCCTCGAAGTCCAGGCTGCCCGCCCGGGTCTTGGCCTCCTGGTAGGCCGCCATCACCCGGGCGACGTCGGGGGGACCCAGGGCGTCCGGACCGGACCCGACCCCCGGGCGCCCCGCAGCCAGGGCCTGCTCCGGGTACTGCGCGACGCCGATCAGGCTCGACGCGGCCCACTCGATCTCGGCGGACAGGTCGCGCACCAGGGTGGCTGGGGCGGGCAGCCCCAGGCTGCGCGCGGCCTGCCCGACCAGCGCGGTCTTGCTGGTCACCAGCTCGGGGAACGCACCGCCGACAGCGGCGGGCCAGAAGTGGCGCACCTGGCTCAGTGCGGCGGCGTGGAACGTGCGCACCGCCACGCCCGGGACGCCCAGATGGGCCAGCCGGTGGCGCATCTCGCCGGCCGCCCGGGTCGTGAAGGTCACCGCGAGCCCGGTCGCCGCATCGTGGGAGCCGGTCAGGCACGCGTGCGCGATCCGGTGGGTGATGGCCCGGGTCTTGCCGGTGCCCGCCCCCGCGACGACGAGCACGGGGCCGGACAGGGCTTCGGCGACCAGGCGCTGCTCCGGGTCCAGGCCCGTCAGGACGTCGTGCATGGTCGGGCCATTCTGGCAGCCGTCCGGCCGCCGGGTGCGTCCGCGGGTCGGCCCGTCACCACCGGCACCACGAGTCCGGCAGCCGCTGGCCGAACCAGAGCGTGACCAGGTGATGGGCGATCGACAGCCGACCGGGCAGGCGGACGGCCTCCGACTCGCAGAGCTGGGCCAGCTCGGCCCGGGAGACCCACCGGGCCTCGACGATCTCCTCGCCGTCCACGGTGGGCTCCGGACGGTCCCCCGCGATGCGGGCGTGGTACCCGAGCATCAACGAGGCCGGGAACGGCCAGGGCTGGCTGGCGACGTACGTGCTCGAGTCGGGCGTCAGGCCCACCTCCTCGCGGATCTCCCGGACGACCGCAGCCTCGGCGGACTCCCCGGGCTCCACGAAGCCTGCCAGCGTGGAGAACGCGCCGCTCGGCCAGCGCCCCTGCCGGCCCAGCAGGGCATTCCCCCCGGCGTCGACGAGCAGCGCGATCACCGCCGGGTCGGTGCGCGGGAAGTGCGTCGACCCGTCTCGGGGGCAGGTCCGCCACCAGCCCAGTCCCTCCGGGACCGTCGGCGATCCGCACCGCGGGCATCGCGGGTGGCTGGCATGCCAGTTGGCCAGCGCCACCGCCTCGGCCAGCGCCTCCCGATCCACGTCGGGCAGGGCCAGGCCTGCCCGACGCAGCCCCTCCCAGGTGACCTCGGCGGGCATGGCCCCGGGCCGGGGAGCCACTCGCGCCACCACGGCGACACCCTGCGGGTCCACACCGAGGAAGAGCTCGAGGGCGCCACCCCCGGGGGGATCAACGTCGGCGGGAGCACCGGGCCCAGCGGGGACCGTCGGACCGGCCGGGCGACCGGGCCCATCGGGGTCGACGTGCAGGTGCGCGCCCGCGCTGGTGCGGACCACGGCAGCCTCGGCGGCGCCGTCCAGGAGCATGGTGCGCCGCGGCAACCCCGCCAGCGCATCCCAGCCCCGGGCGCGCAGCTCCGCGCGCCGGTCGAGCACGGCGTGCCCGAGCGCTGGGCGGTCGGGATGCGGGAGGCGGGCCGTCGACATGGGCGCCCACGGTATCCCGTCGCGGTCCCGGGCGCCGGGCCGCCGTGTGACAGGCTGTCCCCGTGCGCGTGGCCACGTTCAACCTGCTCCACGGTGTCCCCCTGCGCGACCGGCTCGGCCCGGTCGTGCCCCCCGCAGAGGAGGTCCAGCCCGCTGACGGCCCACCCGCGGACCGCTCGCCCGCAGGCAGCGCAACCGCATCCGCGGACGGTGCCCCCGACGCCGCCCCCACCGTGGCGCCACAGGCCGCCGGACTCGACCCGACCCAGCGGAACCGATGGATGCCCGACGTCGACGGTGTGGTCGACCTGCTGCGGGCCGCCGACGAGCTTCAGCAGGACGGTCCGCTGGACATCCTCGCGCTGCAGGAGGTCGACCGCCACCAGCCACGCAGCGCCCGGGCCGACCAGGCCGGCGCGCTGGCCGAGCACATCGGCGCCCGGTGGTGGCGCTTCGTGCCCAGCGTCCGGGGCACCCCGGGGATCGCCGCCGAGGGGGCCTCCTGGGTCCCGGCCACCGAGGCGGACGACCGGCCCGAGGGTGACGGCGACCAGGACGCGGTGACCGACGAGGGCCCTCGCTACGGGGTCGCCCTGCTCAGCCGGTGGCCGGTCCGGGCCTGGCGGGTCCGCAGGTTCCCCCCCGCGCCCGTGTCCCTGCCGCTGATGGCCCCGACCGCCGGGCGGCCGCGCGCGGTGCGGGTCCCGGACGAGCCCCGTTCAGCCGTGGCGGCGGTGGTCGAGGCTCCGCACTGCGACATCACCATCGCGACTGCGCACCTGACGTTCGTCCCCGGTTACAACACCCGCCAGTTGGCGGACCTGCGGGCGTTCCTGGCCGGAATGCCCCGCCCGCTGATCCTGCTGGGCGACTTCAACCTGCCGGGTGGCATCCCGAACCTCGTGACGGGGTGGCAGCAGGTGGCCCGGGTGCCGACCTACCCGGTGGCCAAGCCCCGGGTCCAGTTCGACCACATCCTGGCCGACGGGTGGTCGCCGGAGAAGCTCGCTGAGGCCCGATCCACGGCTCGTGCCGTTCCCCTGCCCGTGAGCGACCACTGCGCCCTCCTGGCGGAGTTCCCCGAGCCGTAGCCGCCCCGCTGGTCACCACAGGGTCCCCTGCTCGCCGGACCTCCCTGGCGTCGCACCGTCACGACCGGGTCGCCGGGCGCCGCGCGGGCGCGGGCCCTCCGAGCGTCTCGCGGGTGACGTGGCGTCGGCGGGGGGGTGGGCAGCCTCCGAGTCCGGCCCGTCGAGGCCGTGGGGGTCCGGCGGGCCCGTCTCGTCGTCCGGGGCGGTCTCGTCGTCCGGGGCCGACCCGCCTGCCGCACCCTCACCCGCACCCGCGACGGAACCCGTCACCGGGGGCGACCCGGCCCGCTGCGGGGCCGTGGCGAGGATCTCGGCGAGGGCGTCGGCATCCGGCAGCGCCTGCGGCCTGACGACGTGCCCGGACCGGACGAAGGCGAAGCTGGCTCGCACCTGCGCGGGGTCGACGCCGACGGCCTGCGCCCACGCCAGCCGGTAGATGGCCAACTGGAGCGGGTCCGCCTCGTCGGAGGCTGAGGTCTTCCAGTCGACCACCTCCCACACCGCCCCGTCGGCGGCATCCGGCTCCGCGGGGAACACCGCGTCCATCCTGCCTCGGATCACCCGGCCCCCGACGGCCAGGGCGAACGGCACCTCCAGGCCCACCGGGACCTGCCGGGCGTAGGGCAACGCCTCGAACGCCTCCCGCAGGTCCGCGAGGTCCGCCGGTGACTGGACATCGGCGTCGGCGGCACCCGGGAGGTCCTCGTCGGTGAGCAGCGGCTGGACACCGAGCCGAGCCTCGACCCAGGCGTGGAATGCGGTCCCCAGGTCGGCGTGCCGGTTGCGCCGCCTCGGCATCGGGCGCACCAGGTCCATGGCGAAGCCGTGCGGGTCCGCCACGAGGCCCATGGCGGCCGACGCCGACAGCACGTCCGGGACCCGCACGACCCGCCCACCGAGCCCGTCGGACCCCCCCGGGGCAGCCAGCACCGCCCGCATCCCAGCGTCCCAGCGGTCCACCGTCGCCTGGTCCGGCGCTGCCAGGGCCGCTGGGGACGCCGCCCCCGGGACCGGCAGGGGAGGCTCCCCCACACCCAGGCGTTGCGCGACCGCAGCGCCAGCCAGGGACCGCTCCACCAGCCGGCGGTCGACGGGGATCGGCCAGGCGACCTCGACGAGGGAGTCGAGCAGCGGGTTCGTCGCGTCGTCGCCGGCCCCCGGGGCCTCGCACCACGGGTCGCCGGCGGTCGTGGCAGCCTCCCGCAGCGCCACCAGGTAGTCCGACGGACCGCGGGGCTGGGACTGGGTGGGTCCCCACCAGTGCCCGGACGCGACCAGGACGTCCCGTGCCCGCGTGACCGCGACGTAGGCCAGCCGGTCGTCGCCCGTCCGGTCGTGGGCACGGCAGGCTTCCTCGAACGCGTCGAGATCCCGGGCGGACCACCCGCCCAGAGCCGGCAGCACGTGCCGGTCGTCGCGCAGCTCGACCGGGACGACATGCGAGATCGTCGTCCAGCGCTCCGATGCCCGCCCGCCCGGGAACACCCGGCGGCACAGGTGCGGCAGCACGACCACCGGCCATTCCAGGCCCTTGGCCTTGTGCATCGTCATCAGCGGCACGGCGCCCGGCACGACCGGCAGGTCGACCTCCTCGGCGGCGCCGAACCGCTCCCCGGCATCGAGGTGGGCGACGAACGCCCCGAGGCCGGTGCGCCCGTCGGCATCGGCGAACTGGTCGACCAGGGCCAGCAGCCCCGACAGGCCCGGGTCGGGGGCGCCGCCCCCCGACGCCAGGTCGGCCTCCACGCCGGCACCGGTGACCCGCGCCACCAGCGCGGTCAGGTCAGCGAGGGGCTCGCCCACATGCTGGTGCAGCATCGCCAGCTCCGCCCAGAACGCGGCCAGCCGAGCCCTGCCCGACGGGGACACGTCGGTCCCCGGATCCGCGGCGGCCTCCACGAGGCTCGGCTGGCGCACCGGGTCGACCCGGGCGACCGCCGCCGCCAGCTCGCTGGCGAGGCCTTCCGGGGCGGGCGTCGAACCGTCCGCGCGTCGTCGCGCCTGGCGCCCGAGCCGTGCCAGGTCCTGCGGCCCGATCCGCCAGCGCGGTCCCGCCAGCAGAGCCACCGCGGACGCGTTGTCGGTCGGGTCGGCCAGCAGCCGGAGGGTGGCGAGCACCGCGACCGCGAAGGGGCTGTCGGTCAGGGCAGCCGTGCCGCTGACGGTCGTGGCCACGCCCCGGTCCGCCAACGCCTGCCGCAGCCCCGGGATGTCGTCGTTCGCCCGGACCAGGACGCCGATCTCGGCCGGGTCGCGACCGTCCGAGACCAGCGCTGCCACCTGGTCGGCCACCCAGAGCCGCTCCTCGGCGATCGTCTCGAGCAGCGCCGCACGGACCGTTGCCTCCCGCGGCTCGGGCGGGCGGAGGGTGGCGATCTGCGGATGGTGGACCCGCAGCGCGGCAGCGATCCGGTTGGCCGCGCCCAGGATCTGCGAGCCTGACCGCCGGTTCAGGCCCAGCACGCGCACCTGCGCCCGGCCGCCGCGCCCGAAGTGGGCCCCGAAGGACTCGATGTTGGCCACCGAGGCGCTGCGCCATCCGTAGATGGCCTGCATGGGATCGCCGACCGCCGTGACCGCGCAGCCGCCGAACAGGGTCGACAGGATCACCCGCTGCGCGATCGAGGTGTCCTGGTACTCGTCGAGCAGGATCACCCGGAAGGTCCGGCGCATCGTGTCGACGATCTCGCTGCCCGCACGGACCAGGTCCACGCACAGGCGCATGTGGTCCTCGAACCCCAGGCCCCCGGCCCGCTGCTTGGCCGCACGCAGGTCGTCGACCAGCCCTGCGAGCTCGATGCGCTGGCGGGCCGCCCCCCGGATCGCCTGGACCCGCTTGGTGGGCCGTGCCACAGTGGCGTCGATCTCCGCGATCGCGGCGCGGTCGTGCGCCCGCAGCTCGTCCGTGCTGATCGTCTGCTCCGCGAGGTTCGCGTCCAGGCGCAGCACGGCCTGCGCCACGCGTGCAGGCTCCCCCGTGACGGCGACGAGCCCGTCGGCTCGGCACACCTCACGATGGGCCAGCTGCGCCACGGCCGCCCCGCCGAGCAGCCGCGCCCCCGGCTCGATGCCCACCCGCAGGCCCTGCTCGTCGATCAGCCGCCGCGCGAACGAGTGATACGTCGCGACCGTGGGCTCCCCGACCCGAACCGGGTCGGCGGGCACGACCTCGCGCCATCGGGCCAGCAGGGTGCCGATCCGGTGGGCGAGCTCGGCGGCAGCCTTGTTGGTGAACGTCAGTCCGAGCACCTCGTGATCGGCGACCAGGCCCGACGCCACGAGCCACAGCACGCGGGCCGCCATGACGGTGGTCTTGCCCGTCCCTGCCCCGGCGACGATGACGAAGGGCTCCAGGGGTGCGCTCACGCAGTCCCACTGCTCGTCGGACAGCCCGAAGCCCAGCAGCGCGTCCAGGTCTGCGCGGGCCATGCCGGCCGGCGTCGTCACGGTGCTCATGAGCCCCCCTCGGAGGCAGGGCGGACCGGCGTGGCGACACCGGGCCCGGCCGGGTCGGGCGGGGCTGCGCCGGCGGGACCCGACGGGCACAGCACCCGGTAGGCGCACGTCGCGCAGCGCGGGCCCGGCCGCGCGGGGTAGCCCGGCCCGCCGGCCAGCCGCGCGGCCTCGGCGACCATGTCGTGGGCCCAGGTGCGCTCACCGGCGAGCGGGGCCTGCAGGCGCACCTTGGGCATCCCCGAGACGTACGGGTCGGCCACGTGCACCAGCTCGGCACCCCCCACCCGCACCCCGGGGCCCAGTCCCCCGTGCTCGGCGGCGAGCTGGTAGACCCCGAGCTGCGGGTGCTCCTGTGCGGCCGCCGCCGACACCGCGGTGCGACCGGTCTTGAAGTCGACGAGGTGGACCAGGTCCGCCTCGTCGCGAACCACCCGGTCGATGCTGCCCCGCAGCCGGACCTGGCCGCTGGGCGTGGGAGCCGGCACGGTCACCGCGAACTCGACCTCGGCACCCACCACGCGGCGGGTGTCCGCCAGGTGCCAGGCCAGCAGGGCGGTCACCATCTGCCCGACCCGCTGGCGCTCCCGTGCCCGTTGGTACCGGGCCGCGAAGGGCATCGCGTCCCAGATCCGGTCGATGTGCTCGGCCACCGCCCCGGGCTCGGCCGGGACCTCGCCCCGGACCAGCGCCTCGGCGACCGCGTGGACGATCGTCCCGATGACCGCCGCGCCTCCGGCCGCGGTGCCGGCCCCCACCCGCCGGTCGAGGAACCACTGCAGGGGGCAGCGCAGGATCGCCGTGACGGCGGAGGCGGACAGCACGAGGTCGGGATCGTCGTCACTGGCCTCCCCGGTGACCTCCCGCGCCCACCACCACCGGCTGGGGTCCGCGCCCGCCGCGGCGGCCCGGCCGTCCTGGCCCCGGGCCACGGCGGCCAGGACGGCCAGCCGGTCGACGGCTGCCCGGCGCAGCGCCTCGACCTGCGGGTCGGGACGGCCGTCGGCGCCCCAGCGCACCGGGGCCGATGCTGCGGCGCGCAGCTCGAGGAGCAGGCCCTCCGCGGACATCGTGGACCTGGCCCCGACCGGCACGTGCTCGATCGGCACGCCCAGCTCCGGCAGGAACCGCGACGGCTGCAGCCCGCCGTCGACCGGCTCGGCCACTGCGGTCACGACCAGCTGCACGCGCGCCCGGGTGCAGGCCACGTACATCAGCCGCCGCTCCTCGGCCATCAGGTCCGCGTGGGTCACGGGGTCGATCGGGCCGTGGCTGCCCAGCTCGGCCACCCGCAGCAGGTCCGAGCGCAGCCGCAGGTCGGGCCAGCTCCCCTCCTGCACCGAGGCGACCACGACGACGTCCCACTCCAGGCCCTTCGCCCGGTGGGCGCTGAGCAGCCGGACGGCGTCGGCCCGGGCCGGATCGTGACCGCGGTCCTCGACGGGCAGCCGGAGCGCGCGGACGTCGGCGAGGAACGCGAGGACACCCACCGCGCCGCAGCGGTGCACCGGCAGCCGGTTGGCCAGGTCGGTGAGGACCACCAGGGCATCGAGGTCGCGGTTGGCCCCCTCGGCGCCCGGGCCCTGCGACAGCGCCGTGGCGCGCAGCCGCTCGGGCCAGTCCGTGGCCCGCCAGGCCGCCCACAGCACCTCGGCGACCATGAGGTCGGCATCGATGGCCGCGCGCGCCGCCCCCACCGCCGCCACGACGCGGCTGACAGCCGCGGCTGTCCGCGACGACACCCCGGCGGGGATCGGCTCCCGGCCCGCGGCCAGCCGCGTGAGCAACGCATCGGAGGACGGCTCGGCCGCGGGCGGAGCCGAGGGGTCGGCGGGCGGAGCCGAGGGGTCCGCGGGCGGAAGCAGGGCCCGGCCCAGCCGGCGCAGCTCGACGGGGTCGAGCCGGCCCAGCGCCCCGGACAGCAACTGCCACCCGGTGTCGGGCGGCACCTCGTCGGGACGCAGCGCCAGCTCCACCACGCCGAGCAGGACCTGGATCGCCGGCTCGAGGGCCAGCGGGGTCTCCGCCGCTGGGACCACCACCGGGACGCCAGCCGCCCGCAGCGCCCGCGCCAGGCGGGGCCCGTCGACCGCCGGGTTGCGGACGATGACCCCCATGCGCCCCCAGGGGACGGGCCCCGTCCCCGGGCCGGGGCCGGCATGGGCCCGCAGCAGGATGTCGACGACCCCGTGGGCCTCTGCCGCCGGATCCGGGTACGTCAGCACCCGCACGACCGACGGCCCGGGAACCGCCACCGGGGTCCGGTGCAGCCGCTGGACCCGGGCCGGCAGCGGCGCCAGGCTCACAGGACCCAGGACGCCACGCGCGGCCCGGGCCAGCGGCTCGGCGAAGCGCCGGGTCCGCCGCAGCACCACCACCCGCGCGGGGTCGCCCTGCGGGTCGGCGAAGGCATCGGGGAACCGCAGGATCCCGCGCACGTCGGCACCACGGAAGGCGTAGATCGCCTGGTCGGGGTCGCCCACGGCCACCACCTGCGCCCCGCCGGAGGCCAGTCCCCGCAGCAGGGCCACCTGCGCCGGGTCCGTGTCCTGGTACTCGTCGACCACGACGAGGCGCAGTCCGTCACGGACCGGTCGGCCGCGCACCGGGTCGTGGACCAGCACCGCGGCCCTGTGGATCAGCTCGGCGTAGTCCAGGGAGCCCTCGAACCCCAACGTGTCCAGGTACTCCTCGAAGAACTCGCCCACCGCCTCCCACGCGGGGACCCCGGCGCGCCGGCCCACCGCGGCCATGGTGCGCCCGTCCAGCCCGATCGATCGGGCGCGGGCCAGCAGGGCGCGTACCTGCTCGGCGATGCCCCGGGTGCCGACCGCCCCGGCCAGGGCCTCGGGCCAGCCCAGCCGACCATCGCCGATCGCCCCCGCGAGCAGCTCCCGCAGCCGGGCGTCCTGCTCGGCGGCGCTGAGCAGGCGGGGCGGGGTCAGGAACGCCTCCGGGTCCGCATGCTGGCGCAGCAGCCCGTAGGCGTACCCGTGGAACGTGCTCACGACCGGCAGCGGACCGCCGCCCAGGCGCTGGCCGATCCGGTCGGCGAGCTCCTGCGCGGCCCGACGTCCGAAGGTCAGGGCCAGGACCGACTCGGGGGGCACCGGATCGGCCGCGTCCCGCACCCGGGCGACCACGAGCTCGGCCAGCGTGGCCGTCTTGCCGGTGCCGGGACCGGCCAGGACGAGCAGGTGGCCGGCACGGTGCTCCACCACCGAGCGCTGCTCAGGGTCCAGCGCCAGGGGCGCGACCGGGCCGGGACGCGACGGGTCGAGCACGACCCGGACCCGGCTGCCGGACCGTGCCCCCCGAACCTGACTCCTGGTGCCCACGCGGCTCACCCCCTCGGCGGATAGGCAACCACACCGGCCTGACACTGGACGACGGATGCGGCCCCGCGCGCCGGGACATGGGAGCATCTGCTCGTGGCCGACGCGCTCCTGTCCCCGGGCAGCGGCGGCCCGCCCTCCGAGGCCGCCCCCACGTCGACCACCCTCGTCGTCGAGGAGGGCGTGTTCCGCTCCCGGCTGCGACGGCCGCGGGACCTCGTGGGGGCGCTGCTCGCGGTGCTGTCCGCGCTGGCGGTCGTCGGGCTGGCGCTGACCGCCGAGAAGACCACCCAGGCCCTCGACAACGACCTCGAGGCGGCCCAGCACCAGCTGCCCGACGCGCTCTGGCTGGTCGTCGGGCTGGTGGCGGGGTTCGGCCTCGTGGTGCTGCCGCTGGCCGCTGCGGTCAGCCTGCTGGTGCGCCGGCGCGGCCGGCAGCTTCTGGAGTCGTTCGCAGCCATGACCGTCGCCGCGATCGTGCTCTCGCTGGCCAGCACCGCCATCCGCGACTACGGCGCCGACTCGCTGTACGTGGCCCTGACCGGTGCGCCCCCTGGCCCCGGCCTGGCCTACCCGACCAACCCGCTGCTGGGTGGGCTCGTCGCCTTCGTGACGACAGCTCGGCTGATGAGCCGGGCACGGTGGAACGTGATCACCGTCCTGGTCGTCACGTCCACCGCGCTGGTCAACTCGGTCTCCGGGTCGAGCACCGCGGCCGCCCAGGTGCTCAGCGTCCTCGTGGGCCTGTTCGTCGGCCTGCTCGTGCGCTACGGCCTGGGCACACCGACGACGCGCCCCTCCGGAGCGGTGGTCGCGACCGCGCTGGCCACCGGCGGGATCCCACTGGTGATGCTGCGGGCACGTGGCGGCACCGACTCGGGCCGGCGCTACCTGGCCGTCACCGCCACCGGGGCCCAGCTCGACGTGGTGGTTCTGGACCGCGACCTCGAGGGCTCGGCCCTGGCCGCCACCCTGTGGCGCGCCATCCGGCTGCGCGGGCCGGACGACCCCACCACCGAGCTGTCGATGCGCGGGGCCCTGGAGCGTGCGGTGATGATGGCCTACGCCGCCGAGGTCGCCGGGGTGCCCAGCCCCCGGCTGCTGATCGCCACGATGGTCGGCGCCGACGCCGCCCTGCTGGCCTACGAGCGGCTGCCGGGCCGTGCCGTGGTCCCGGCCGCCGGGGCGCAGAGCGACCTGCCCAGCGACGTCGAGCTGGACGCGGCCTGGCGGGCCGTCGCCGGGCTGCAGGCCCGGGCGATGGTCCACCAGCACCTCGATGCCACCAACGTCCGCTACGACGGGGCCGCGACCCACCTGGAGGGCCTGGAGTCGGGATCGGTGGCCGCCGGCGACATCAGCCTGCGCCTCGACGTGGCCGAGCTGCTCGTGACCCAGTCCCTGCAGGTCGGGGTGGAGCGGGCGGTGACCTCCGCGCGGCGGGTGCTCGGCGACGAGGCGGTGCTGCGCGGGCTGCCGGTGCTGCAGCGGGTCGCCTTCTCCGGCCCGACCCGGCAGGCGCTGCGGGCACGCAAGGACCTGCTCAACGAGCTGCGCGCCCGCCTGCTCGAGGTCAACCCGGCGGTCGACATCGAGCCGATCGACCTGCAGCGGCTCAAGCCACGCACCGTCGTCACGCTCCTGCTGGGCACGGTCGCGGCGTACCTGCTGCTGTCCCAGCTGGCCAGCCTCAGCCTCGGCGAGGTCCTGCGCACGGCCGACTGGCGGTGGGCCGGCGTCGCCCTGGTGCTGTCGCTGCTGACCTACATCGGGGCGACCCTGAGCGTCTCCGGGTTCGTCCCCGACCGGCTGCGGTTCCTGCGAACCCTGCAGGCCCAGCTCGCGGCCTCCTTCGCCACCCTGGTCTCCCCGCCCACCCTGGGCGCGGTGGCGGTGAACGCCCGCTACCTCAACCGTGCCGGGCTGCCCGCCGCCGCCGCGGCCGCCACCATCGGCGTCTCCCAGGTCGCCGCGTTCGGGGTGCACGTCCTGCTCATGCTCCTGGTCGGCATCGCCGCGGGGACCCAGTCCGACCTGCAGTTCAACCCACCCCGGGGCGTGGTGATCGGCATCGGCATCGTCGCCATGCTGGTCGGCGGGCTGGCGTCGATCTCGCACGTGCGCCGCTGGCTGACCAACCGGATCCGGCCCATGGTCGAGCAGGTGATCCCGCGGCTGGTCACCGTCGCACAGCGGCCCGTGAAGCTCGTCGAGGGGTTCGGGGGGATCCTGCTGCTCAACGTGGCCTACTGCCTGTGCCTGGTCGCCTCGGTGCGGGCCTTCTCCGACGACCTGACCATCGCGGCCATCTCGTTCGTCTACCTGGCGGGGTCGACCCTCGGGCAGGCGGCGCCGACCCCGGGCGGGCTGGGCGTGGTCGAGGCCGCGCTGGCAGCCGGTCTGACCGCCGCCGGGATGGACTCGGGGGTGGCGGTGTCGGCGACGCTGCTGTTCCGCACGGCGACGTTCTGGCTGCCGACCATCCCCGGCTGGTTCTCGTTCCGGGACCTGACCCGTCGCGGGCTGCTCTGAGCGGCCGGGCGCTCAGGTCCCGGCGCAGCCGATGTTGCGCATCGGCTCGAACCTCAGCACTGCGGAGTCCGAGATGGTGAACCCGGTCTTGAGCAGCCCGGGCACGATGCTGCGGTGCTGGATGCGCATGTAGACGCCCACGGCCATCGCCTGCGGCTTGCCCGCGCAGGCGTTGATCTTGGCCGGGTCCCAGTCACCCGAGCGGTAGGCGAACGAGCTGTCGCTGGTGTCCCACGCGTAGCGCACGCAGGTCGCTGTCGGGCAGGACGTGAACGCGCTGGTCGTGTCGCTGGCCCACCCCGCCACGCTCTGGGCCGGGTATCCCTTGGGGTTGGCCAGGTAGACCCACATGTCGATGATGGTGGACTTCGGGACCGCGGTGCCGGTCGACTCGATGATGCGGCTGGCGTCGTAGGCGAACGACGTCGGCAGCGTGGTCCCGGCGTGGCCGCCGCGGATGGCGGTGAGCGACCCCGTCGCCCCCTTCTGCGGCTCCGCCGAGGCAGTGCGCACGCTGTCACGGACGATGTTGGAGACCCCCACGTAGTCGCGCAGCACGAGGCCGAACTCGATGATGCCCATGGTCAGCAGCAGCACCAGGGGGAACAGGAAGGCGAACTCCACCATCGCGGCCCCCCGGTCCTCGGCGGACCTGCGGCTCAGCCGGCGGCGCAATGTGGTCATGGCTACCTCACCAACCGGACGGGATCACCGTCGAGCTGCGCGGTCCAGGTGGTCTGGTCGGTCACCGCAGTGGTGTTGGTGAAGGCCACCCGCAGCCGCCACCAGCAGCCGAACGGGCTGGCGTCGTTGCAGTCGTACGTGCTCGGCACCGGGATGGTGATCTGCTCGCGCTGGCCGTTCCAGCCGTCGCTGTTGCGGATGCCCGACACCGCGCACGTGCCGGGCGTGGCGTTGACGAGGAACCCGCTCTTCGTGCAGCCCGTGGCGGTGTCGAACGCGGTCCCCCCGGGGTAGGTCCCCAGGACGGCCTCGTCGGGCGGCAGCACCGTGAGGGTTCCGGACCCCCCGGTGGAGCTGGTCGCATCGCCGACGTCGAAGAAGGTGAAGATGATGTTGGCCCCCGCGCTCTCCGGCAGCACCCGCACCAGGTTGAACACCGTCGTGGCGTTCGTGGTGTTGGCGAAGATCGGCATGCGTGCGTATGGCGACACCGAGATCTTGTCCGCGTCGGAGGCGCTGGCGGTGTAGGCCCGCACCGCGAACCGGTTGGACCCGTTGCCGGTCACGGAGGCGGAGTCACCCGCCCCGAAGACGGATGTCGCGCTGCCCCAGGGCACATTCGTGCGCACCCTCAGGTAGTAGTCGCCGGCGGCGGAGCCCGCCGGGATCTGGCACAGCGTCACCCACTGGTGGAAGAACTGGGTCAGGGAGTTGTTGGCCGACAGCTGGGCCGTGGCCGAGGACCCCGCCACCGTGTACTGCGGCGAGGCCCAGGTGCCCGTGCCGCTGCCGTTCTTCGAGAACCCGCCGAACTGCTGGGTGCACCCGGCGACCCGGTTGTTGGCGTTGACCGTTGGGTCGAACGGGTTGAGGGTGTCGGTCGGGGACAGCAGGCCGAAGGAGGTGACGGTGGCGGTCTCGCCGCTGTACGAGGTGTCGCTGGAGGTGGGGAACCGCAGGCCGGAGTTGTCGTTGTCGCCGGAGCAGAATGAGGGCCGCCCGCCGCTGAGCCCACTGGCATTGGACTCGTAGCGCTCCACCGAGTTGGTGGAGTAGGTGTTGCTGCCCAGCGTGTTGGTGGTGATGTTGGGCAGCTCGCTGCAGTCGGAGCCGGTGTCGACGTAGGCCGGGTCGTACACCTGGATCGTCACGGGGCTGGCCAGCGACTGGCGCAGCCTGATCGTGATGGCGTAGCCGTCCTTGCCCTCGTAGCCGTTGTTGCCCGACGGGTCGAACAGCGCGTTGGCGCCACCGACCCCGGGGGTCAGGCAGTCCGACTCCTGGTAGGGGTCGACGCCGCACTTGCGCGAGGCGTACTCGTCGCCCTGGGTCTTGAACACCTCCGGACCGACGATGGTCGACCAGAACTGCGGGTAGTTGGTGCAGTTGGCCGGCAGCGGGCTGGGCAGCTTGCTGCCCTCGCTGCTGGTCCGCGGCTCGTTGCCGTGCACGTTGCAGGGGCTGCCCAGCGGCGCCGGACCGACGAACTCGGCCACGGCCGAGCGCGTGATGCTCTGGGTGCCCTTGCCGAAGAAGGTGCCGAACACGTTGCGCACGGACGTGGTGAGCGAGACCTTCACCGTCGTCGGGCGCGGCCCGGCGGCCACGACCGGGGAGGTGCGCGGGTAGCCGTTGGCGTCCACGAGGTCCCGGGCGGCCTTGACGGCGGGGGTCTCCGGGCTGGCCGTCAGCGAGTCGGGCATGTAGGGGGCCGCGGCCAGCGCGGCGGCGTCCACGGTCTTCTGCACCCGTTGGGTCTCGACGTACCAGCGCGACACGTCGACGGCGATGGCGGCCACCCCGAGCAGCACCGGGATGAGCAGGGCCACGTAGACCAGGATCGCCCCCGAGTCCTGTCGCGCGGCTGGTCTGGAGTCGGGTCGCACCTCGTGCACCTCCGGGTCAGGCATGCTTGCACCCCGCGAAGACCCCGGCCTTCGTCGTGGTCGCCAGCATCGTGGGGTCGGCGGGATCGGTCGCCTGGCGAGGCTCGAACTTCATGATCGTGCGCGCGGTGAGCCCGACCGTGGCACCCCCGAACAGCCGGAACAGGTTGTTGTGGTGGGCGATCAGGTAGACCCCGACGGACTGGGCGTCCGTGCTGGCCTGGCAGGCGTTGATGTTCTGTGGGTCCCACAGCCCACTGATATAGGTGAACCGGCCCGGGCTGCCGTTGTTCCACCGGTACTTCACGCACGTGGACGGCGGGCAGGAGGCGAAGCTGTTCGTGGTATCGGTCCGCCAGCTCTGGGACTGCGACGGGTAGCCCTTGGGATTGGCCAGGTAGATCCAGATCTCGTCGATGGCGTCGCGGGGCAGCGCCCCACCCGCCCGCTCCATCGCGTCGGCCGCGTCCTGGGCGAACGAGGAGACCGTGCCGCTGCCGTTGTGCCCGAACGTGGCGTTGATGGTCCCGAAGCGGGGTTCGGAGGACGCCACCCGAGCACCTGCCCGGGCCAGGGTGGTGGCGGCGACGTGGTCACGCAGCAGCATCCCGAAGTCGATCATCGCCAGGACCAGGGGGATCAGGATCAGGGGCACCACGAGGGCGGCCTCGACCGCGATGGCGCCGCGGTCCCGATCGCCGGGGCCCCGTGGCCGGCCCGCTGGCCGGTCACGCACTGCTGCGTTCACCAGCTCCCACCCGTCTGCGCGAGGAATAGTACTGCCGGCGACGAGGCTAATGCGCCCGACAAATGCTCGACAACAGGTTGCGACGCATTCCACCCGAATGCACCAACCGATCACGCAGCGTGGCCGTCCCAGCAATTCATCAGCCCTTCCGAGACCCTGTCCCCTGCTCAGGGGACACCACCGCGCCACCTGCCGGATGTGAACCCGGTCACCAGAACGGGTCAACTTCAGCCCGGCCCCTGCCGATGAAGGACACGTGATCGCAGATCTGGATGCCATGGCGGCGAGCCCCCTGCGGGCTCACCCTGTCGTGCGCGCCCATGATCACGATGCGTCATCGTCCCTGTGGCGGCAGACCGAGGTCGGCGCCCCAGCGGCGCCGGACTCGCGACACTGCGTGACTACCTCCCGCTCGGGCACCAGCACGGTCGGAGCTCAGCCCGGCCGCGCGTGGCTGCTCGGCATGCGCGGACGCACCAGGCTCACGACCCCGACGCGCGCCTCCACGGAGCCTGCGGCCTGCCCGGAACCGCGCCAGGCGGGGCCCCTGCACCCGTCACCCCGTGGTGAGGCGCGGGCGGTCACCCCGCGATTGCATCGGACACCCCGGAATTCACCGGGCTGAGCCCCGAACCAATGGCCCGCACCAACTCCCGCCCTACCAGCGAAGGACAACAATGGGACGCCGAACAATTCTCCTCGTCGCCGCGATCCTGGTCGCGGCGCTCGGTACCTTCCTCGTGTTCATGTACGCCAACCGGGCCGAGGACGCCGCCCTGGCAGGACAGGAGCCGGTCCAGGTCCTGGTGGCCACCCAGCAGATCCCGATGGGCACGGCCGGGTCGGCAGTCGCCCAGGGCGCCATGGCCGAGCTGAAGAAGCTGCCCGCGGCCAGCGTCCCGCCCGGCGCCCTCGGCGACCTCGGCGGGGTCAGCACGCTGGTGGCAGTGTCCCCGATCTACCCCGGACAGGTGCTCCTCGAGGCCATGTTCGGCGCGCCCGACCAGGCCTCGGGAGGCCTGGCACTGCCGAAGGGCGCGATGGGCGTGTCGGTGCAGCTCGGCGATCCCCAGCGCGTGGCCGGGTTCGTCCAGCCCGGGTCCGAGGTCGCCATCTTCGCGACATCCACGCATGACGACGGCACCTCGAAGACCGGCGTGCTGCTCGACCGGGTCCCCGTGATCGCCGTGGGCCCCACCACCACGAGCACGACCTCCACCACTGACGGGACCGGGACGGTCAACACCGAGGCAATGCCCACGGCCATCCTGACCCTCGCGCTCAACCAGGACCAGGCCCAGAAGGTCATCCTGGCGACCACCGTGGCACCGATGTACTTCGCCCTGGTCAACTCCGACACCCGGGTCAGCACCCAGGCCCCGGGTACGACCACCACCGACCTGATCAAGTAGGGAGCGATCATGACGGCCCTCCTCGAGCCCGACGCCCTTGCCCGTGACAGCCTGCGCGATGCCGTCGGCGGGACGATCGACTCGCTCGCCTCGCTCGACGAGCTGTCCGCGATGGTCCAGCACGATGCGGAGCTGGACACGATCATCTTCGGCCCGAGCGTCGACACCGACCTGGCCCTGGAGTTCACCGAGCGGCTGCGCGCCTCGAACCCCACACTGGGGGTGGTCGTGGTGCGCCGTCGCATCGACGCCAACGTGCTGACCCAGGCCCTGCGGGCCGGCGTGCGCGAGGTCGTCAGCGAGCGTGACCTCACCGCGCTGGCCGAGGCTGTCGTGCGCAGCCGGTCGCTCACGTTCGCCCTGCGCAACCCGGGCCAGACCGCAGCCGCCGCGGCGGCTGCACGCACCGGCCAGCTGATCACCGTGTTCTCCCCCAAGGGCGGGGCCGGCAAGACGACGTTCGCGGTGAACATGGGCGTGGCCCTGGCCACGTCGGGGCAGCGCACGCTGCTGCTCGACCTGGACCTGGCCTTCGGCGACGTCCCCATCTCGCTGGGCCTGCGCCCCGAGCACGACTTCACCGAGGTCGTGACGATGGGCGAGCGGCTCGACGCCGCCGCGCTCAAGCGCCTGGTGACCATCCACGAGTCAGGCCTGCACGTGCTGGCACCCCCGACCGACCCCGGGGTGTCGGAGCGGGTCTCGGTCTCCCTGGTGCGGAGGCTGATCCAGGTCGCCACGGCCGAGTACGAGTACGTGGTGGTGGACACCGCGCCGTCCCTGGACGAGCGCTCCATCTCGGTCATGGAGGCCTCCGACTCGGTGTTCATGCTCACCACGCTCGACATCCCGTCGTTGAAGAACCTGAAGATCGCCATCGAGACGCTGAAGCTGGTCAACTTCCCGATGGACCGGGTCTCCGTGGTGATGAACCGGGCGGACTCCAAGGTGGGCCTGGACGCCCGGGAGGTCGAGAAGTCACTGGGCGTGCCGGTGGTCGCCTACATCCCCAGCTCTCGACTGGTGCCCGCGGCGACCAACCGCGGCGTGGCCATCGTGCTCGACCAGCCCCGGCACCCGGTCACCCACGCCATCAAGGGCCTGATCGCCCAGCACGTCGTGCGCACCGGCCCGGTCGGTGAGAAGCGCGGCTTCCTCGGCCTGAGGAGGGACCAGTGAGCCTGTCCGACCGGTTGTCGCAGGCGCGGCGCGGGCGCGAGCTCGACGTCACGTCCATCGAGCCCGAGCCCTCGCGCGCACCCACCCGCCGGCGCTCGGTCGACCCGTACGCGGGCATCAAGCGCTCCGTGCACGCCGCCCTCGTGGAGTCCCTCGGCCCGCAGCTGTATCACACGCAGCTCAGCGAGGCCGACATGCACATGCGCGTGCGGACCGTGCTGCACGACGTGCTGTCCCGGGACCAGACCCCCCTGCCGGCCGCCGAGCGCGCCACGCTGGCCCAGCAGATCGCCGACGAGATCCTCGGGTACGGCCCCCTCGAGCCCCTCCTGCGCGATCCCGACGTGACGGAGGTCATGGTCAACGGGTTCGACACGGTGTACATCGAGCGGTCCGGCAAGATCGAGCAGGTCGACGCCGCTTTCACCGACGACGCCCACCTGCGGCGCACGATCGACAAGATCGTGGGCCGGGTCGGCCGCCGCGTCGACGAGTCCTCCCCCATGGTGGACGCCCGGCTGCCCGACGGCTCCCGGGTCAACGCGATCATCCCGCCGCTGGCCATTGACGGCTCCGCCCTGACGATCCGCAAGTTCGCCACCGACCCCTACACCTCCGACGACCTCGTGGCCTTCGGGACGATGACGCGCGAGGCAGCCACGTTCCTCAACGCCTGCGTCCGCGGCAAGGCCAACATCCTGGTCTCCGGGGGCACGGGCGCCGGGAAGACGACGACCCTCAACGTCCTGTCCAGCTTCATCCCGGAGGACGAGCGCATCGTCACCATCGAGGATGCCGCCGAGCTGCAGCTCAACCAGGACCACGTCATCCGGCTGGAATCGCGTCCGCCCAACATCGAGGGCCGCGGCGAGGTCACCATCCGGGACCTGGTGAAGAACTCGCTGCGCATGCGACCCGACCGGATCGTCGTCGGCGAGGTCCGCGACCGGGCAGCCCTGGACATGCTGCAGGCGATGAACACCGGCCACGACGGCTCCATCTGCACGGTGCACGCCAACAGCCCCCGCGACACCCTGGCCCGCATCGAGACCATGGTCCTGATGGCCGGGGTCGACCTGCCGGTCCGCGCGATCCGGGAGCAGGTGGCCAGCGCCATCGACATCGTCGTGCAGCAGGCCCGGCTGCGCGACGGCTCGCGCCGCATCACCCACGTGACCGAGGTGGTGGGCATGGAGGGCGACATCATCACGCTGCAGGACATCTTCGTCTTCGACTACAACGCCGGGTTCGATGCCGAGGGACGGGCCAAGGGTCGCCTGGTCAGCACGGGCCTGCGCCCGAAGCTCCTCACGAAGCTGGCCCAGAGCGGCGTCCAGGTGGACACCTCGGTGTTCGCATTCGACGGGAGGTAGGCGATGACCCGTTCCCTGCGACCGCGCTCACTCGGTGCGGCGGTCCTGCTCGGGGCATGGGCCGTGGCGGTCGGGCCGGCCGTCGCCTGGGCGGCTCCGGAGGGTCGTATCCAGGAGGTGCGCTCCGCCGAGGGCGAGGTCACGTTCATCCTGTCCGCGCAGGGCCTGGCCGAGGGCGAGTCCATCGACCCGGGCAGCGTCACCGTGACCCTGGCCGGCGATCCCGTCACGTCCACCGCAGCACCCCTGAACGCCGCGGCCAGCCCCGGTGAGCGGCAGGTCATGCTCGCCCTGGACGCCAGCGGCAGCATGAAGCAGGACGACCGGATCAAGCTTGCCAAGGCGGCCGCGCGGCAGTACCTGTCCTCGGTGCCCGCAGACGTCAAGGTCGGCCTGATCAGCTTCGCCGACGCGGCCGAGGTGGCCGTGAAGCCGACCACCGACCGCAGGGCCGTCGTCTCCGCGGTCAACCGGATCACCGCCGACGGCTCCACGGCCCTGAACGACGCCGTGGTCAAGGGCGTGGCCGTCCTGGGCCGGGATGGCAGCCGCAACATCGTGCTGCTCTCCGACGGCGAGGACGAGGGCAGCAGGGCCACCGCCGCGCAGGCCCGCCGAGCCCTGGGACGCTCCGGCGTCGTGCTGGACGCGGTCTCGATGGGCAAGGGCAGCCAGGAGAAGCAGTTGGCCGCCTTCGCCCAGGCCGGCAACGGCACGCTGGTCACCGCCACGGACGCCGCGGGGCTCTCCGCAGCCTTCCAGGAGGCCGCCCGCGCGGTGGGCACCCAGTTGGCCGTCACCGCCGCAGTGCCCGCCGGGCTGGCCGGCACGGTCGAGCTCGTCGCCTCGGCCAAGGTGGGGGACACCCAGATCTCGGACACCACGGCGACTCCCCTGGTGACGAAGGCCAC
>JBDHZV010000014.1:0-38011 GCA_039812125.1 Candidatus Nanopelagicales bacterium | reverse complement strand
CCCGCGGGGATGCCTCCCGCGGGGATGCCTCCAGCGGGGATGCCTCCCGCGGGGATGCCTCCAGCGGGGATGCCTCCCGCGGGGAGCGTGGTGCCCTCGATGGCCCCGGGCAGGGCTGGCGGGGGGGCGGGTGTGGCGCCGCCGTCGGGAGCGGCCCCGTACGGCGGGATCCACTCGGAGCTGCGGGTGGGCGTGGTCATCGGGAGACCTCCGTGAGGACGGGCGCGGTGGCCCTGGTGGACGGGACAGCCCCTGACGGAGCGCGCCCGGGCATGCCGTCCGGCGTGCCCGGGGAGGGGCTGGGGGTGCGGCCGGCGAACACCCAGCCGCGGAACAGCAGGAACCGCAGCAGGGTGGCGACCACGTTGGCAGCGGTGAGCACGACCAGCTCGACGCCGCGGCTGGCCTGGGGCGCCAGCGCCTCCAGCCCGACCAGGCAACCGGCGGTCACAGCGAGCCCCAGGGCGAACACGACCAGCCCCTGGGCCTGGTGGCGCAGCCGGCCGGGCCGGCCGCGCACGCCGAAGGTGAACAGCCGGTTGGCGGCCGTGTTGCCCAGAGCGGTGAGCAGCAGGGCCACGGCATTGGCCCACTGGGCGCCCATCCCCGTGCGCAGGACCCAGTAGAGCAGGGCGTACGCCAGGGTGCTGACCACGCCGATGACGGCGAAGCGGGCCAGCTGGCCGACGATCCCATGCGGAGCGTCGCCGGCGCGCTCGGTGGCCGAGGCGCTGCGCAGGGTCGCCAGGGGGATGCGCCCCGTGGCCAGGCCGCGCCCGACGCGCCAGATCCCGGCCAGGTCCTTGCGGGCGGTGTCGACGATGTCCACCGTGCTGCCGGGGTCGTCGACCCAGTCGACGGGGACCTCGTGGATGCGCATCCCCGCCCGCTCGGCCAGCACCAGCAGCTCGGTGTCGAAGAACCACTCGGTGTCCTGCACCAGGGGCAGCAGCTGTGCGGCGACGTCGGCGCGGATCGCCTTGAACCCGCACTGGGCATCGGAGAACCCGGCTCCCAGCGTCGCGCGCAGGATCAGGTTGTAGGAGCGGGAGATGATCTCGCGCCGGGGCCCCCGCACCACCCGGGATCCCCGGCCCAGGCGGGTGCCGATCGCCAGGTCCGAGTGCCCGGACAGCAGGGGGGCCAGCAGCGGCAGCAGCGCCGCCAGGTCGGTCGACAGGTCGACGTCCATGTAGGCCAGCACCGCGGCGTCGCTGGCGGACCAGACCTGGCGAAGCGCCCGGCCCCTGCCCTTCGCGTCGAGGTGCACCGCGCGCACCTCGGGGACCTGCTGGGCCAGCCGGGTGGCGATCTGCCACGTGGCGTCCGTGCTGGCGTTGTCCGCGATGGTGATCCGGAACGTGTAGGGCAGGGCGGAGCGCAGGTGCGCGTGCAGGCGCAGCACGCTGCGCTCCAGGTCGGCCTGCTCGTTGTAGACGGGGACGACCACGTCCACCGCGGGGGTCTGGGGCAGCTGCTCGGGCTCCGGGTAGGGGTCCGGGGCTGGGGCAGCCGCACGGTGTGCTCGGGGGTTCGGGTCCATGAGTGCCATGGCCCAAGGCAACCGCGGCGACCTGTGAGGATCCTGTGACCGCCCTGGGACGCCCTGGGGAGCCGCCACCCGACCGCGGCTCACAGGATCCTCACAGCAACCTCACAGGCTGTCGCGTTGCGGCCGGGGCACCATGGGCCCATGACGTCCTCACCCCCAGGCGCGCCGGAGGCCCGGCTGCTCGTCGTCGACGACGAGCCCAACATCGTCGAGCTGCTCTCGGCCAGCCTGCGGTTCGCCGGCTTCGAGGTGCACACCGCGACCAACGGCACCCAGGCGTTGCGCCGGGCCGCCGAGGTGGACCCGGACCTGGTCGTGCTGGACGTGATGATGCCGGGACTCGACGGCTTCGAGGTGGTGCGGCGGATGCGCCAGGACGGCCAGCACGCACCGGTGCTGTTCCTGACCGCTCGTGATGCGGTCGAGGACCGGATCGCCGGGCTGACCCTCGGCGCCGACGACTACGTCACCAAGCCGTTCTCGCTCGGGGAGGTGGTCGCGCGGATCCGGGCCATCCTGAGGCGGGCCGGGCTGGCCACCGACGCGCAGGCCGATCGGATCCGGTTCGCCGACATCGAGCTGGACGAGGACGCCCACGAGGTCCGTCGGGGCGGGCAGGTCATCGACCTGTCGCCCACGGAGTTCAAGCTCCTGCGGTACTTCATGATCAACCCGGGGCGGGTGCTGTCGAAGGCCCAGATCCTCGACCACGTGTGGCACTACGACTTCGGGGGCGAGGCCACGGTCGTGGAGTCCTACATCTCGTACCTGCGCCGCAAGGTCGACACCACCGAGCCCCGGCTGCTGCACACCGTGCGGGGCGTGGGCTACGTGCTGCGCCTGCCCCGGGAGGACTGATGCGGGGGGTGGGCGCCGTGCTCGCCGGCTGGCCGCTGCGCCGCCGGCTGGTCGGGCTGCTCCTGGTCCTGGTCGCCGCCGCCCTCGTGCTGGCCGGGGCGGCCGCGGTGGCGGCCCTGCGCGGCTACCTCATCGGCGAGGTCGACCGCAGCATCACCGGGCTCGCGCAGGGGATGGCCTCCGGTGACGCCGGTGGGCGGGTGCCCGACGGTCGCCCGGTCCCGGACCGTCCCGGACCTGTCGGTCCGACGTCGATGTACGTCCAGGTGGCGGATGCGACCGGGTCCGTGGTGACCGCGCCGGGGTCGTCGGCGCAGGTGGAGGACCCGCCGGTCGTGCCGGCCCTCGACGTCGCGCAGGCCGCAGCCCGGCACGGGCAGGCCTACACCGTCTCCTCGCAGTCCGGCGACCTGAGCTGGCGGGTGGTGACCTGGCCGCTGGCGGACGCCTCCGGCTCGGTGTCAGTGGCGCAGGACATCTCCGGTATCGAGGCCACCGTGACCCGGCTGCGGGTCATCGAGCTCGGCATCGGCATCGGGGTGCTGCTGGTGCTGGGGGTCGCCGGGTCGGTGCTGGTGCGCCGCAGCCTCCGCCCGCTCGACGGTGTGGAGCACGCGGCAGCCACCATCGCGGCCGGGGACCTGTCCCACCGGGCCCCCACCTCGGATCCCCGCACCGAGGTCGGCAGCCTCGCGCTGTCGTTCAACACCATGGTCGACACCCTCGAGGGGGCCTTCGCCGCCCAGCGGGCCTCGGAGGCCGAGGCGCGCCGGTCGGCCGACCTGGCCCGGGCCTCGGAGGCGCGGATGCGCCAGTTCGTCGCCGACGCCAGCCACGAGCTGCGCACCCCGCTGACGTCCGTGCGCGGGTTCGCCGAGCTCTACCGGATCGGGGCGGTGGCCCAGGGCCCCGCGCTGGACGACGCCATGGCCCGCATCGAGGCGGAGGCGTCCCGGATGGGCCTGCTCGTCGACGACCTGCTGCTGCTGGCCCGGATGGACCAGCAGCGGCCCTTCCAGCGGGCCGACGTCGACATCGTGGACCTGGCAGCGGATGCCGCCGCCGCGGCCCGGGCCGCGGCCCCCGAGCGGGAGATCCTGGTGGACGTGGCCGACGACGCCGTCGGGCTGACCGTGCCCGGGGACCCCGCGCGGCTGCGCCAGGTGGTCGACAACCTGCTGTCGAACGCGCTGCGGTACTCCTCGCCGGAGCAGCCGGTGCTCGTCCGGGTCGGGCGGGTGGCGGCGACTGCGCACGAGCCGGGGTGGGGTGTGGTGGAGGTCGTGGACCGTGGTCCCGGGATGACCGCCGAGGTCGCCGAGCGGGTGTTCGAGCGGTTCTACCGGGCCGATCCGGCGCGCTCCCGCGAGGCCGGGGGGTCCGGGCTCGGCCTGGCGATCGTCGCCGCGATCGTCGCGGCCCACGGCGGCCGGGTCGATGTCGCGACGGATGTCGGCCGCGGCTCCGCCTTCCGCGTCCGGCTGCCGCTGGGACCGGCGTCCCGATCCTCGCGCGGCGACGCGGCATCGGGCGCGGTCTCGGGCGCGGGGCCCTCGCACGGGGCGGCCGGGCCGCCCAGGTCTGTCGTCTCAGCCGCCGAGCCGCTCCCCGGTGCGGGTCCCGGTGGCGCCCAGTGATCCGAGGCTGAGGCCGGACGTGCGCGAATCCCAGAACCGGCCCACGTCGGCGTGGCCGCTGGTGTCCTCGCCGGGGGCGCCCGCCAGGAGGGTGTCGACCCGGTCCTCATCCAGGTCGGTCGGTCCGGCGACGGCAACCAGGCGACTGCCGAACGCGTCGCCGGACGCCAGCCCGGAGGTCGCCTGGGAGGCGAAGGTGAACCCGGAGGTGGCCTCGCCGGTGCTGATGTGGGTCACGGCGCCGCGGTTGGTCCGGGAACCCACGTCCTCGCCGGGTGCGCCGACCGCCACGGACAGGACCTCCTGCCCGCGGGTTCCGAACAGCACGGCCAGGGCACTGCCGAACCGGTCGCCCCTCTCGGAGGACCCGGGAACGCCGGGGGTGCCCTGGGTCAGCCGCCGGAACGTCCCGGTGTCGGTCCGCACGATCACGGCGCCCGAATCGGCCCGGCCCCCCGCGTTCGCCCCGGGCAGTCCCGCGGCCTGCAGCTGCTGCGTCGGCGCGGCGACGGCGGCGCCGAGGCGGTCGCCGGCCGCAGGAGTGCCCGGCAGGCCGTGGCCCTGCCACAGGAGCTGGTCGGAGGCCAGGGATGGTCCTGCGAACGTCAGCCGTGCGACGGCGCCGGCATCCGCCCGGTTGCCGATGTCCTCCCGCGGGATCCCCACGGTGACGGTGTCGTGGGCGTAGGGCCCGCGCGCCGCGATCACCTCGCCGAACCGGTCGCCGGCCTCGGCCCGGCCCTCGACGCCCCCGGAGCCCTGCACGAGCATGCCGGTGCTGGTCGGCGCCGGGATGGCGAACGGGCTGCCGCCGGACGGGATGAACCACGTCACGACCGCACCGGCGGCGCGTGCCCCGGCCACGTCCCGGCCGGGCGCGCCGGCGGCCACCAGCGCGCCGCCGCTGCCGGCGACGGCGGTCAGCGCGGACCCCAACCGGTCCCCGGGCTGCAGGCCGAGCCCGGCGGTCGGCAGCCAGACCGCCGCGGACGTGAGGAACCCGGTCGCGTCGCCGGGCACGACGGCCACGCCTCCCCGCCCGCCGGAGCGACCGGGGAACCCGATCACCAGGTCGTTGCACTCGTCCGCGGAGTTCACCGGGGCGGCGACGACTCCCGCCCCGAACGCCCCGCCCGCCACCAGCGGCTGACCCAGGGTGGCGCTGGTCAGCGTGCGGTTCGCCGCAGGGATCCGCAGCAGCACAGCCCCGGCCCCGGGCACGGAGCCCACCGGCCGCCTCGGGCTGCCCAGCGCGGCGTACCGCACGGCCCCCGCGTCGGTGGTGATCGTGAAGTCCCCGCGGTTCTCGGTGCAGGGGCTGGGGGCCGCGGCGGCGACCGGGCTGGCCGCAGCACCGGCACTGGCCAGCGTCATCAGGAGGGCCGCGCCGGCCAGTGCCAGCGGTGCCGCGGTGGCGGGACGGGATCGCGCGCCCATGGGGGCCTCCGGTGGTGTCGGGGAGGCCAAACTAGCGCCGGGACGGGCCCCCGTGCGGCGGGACCGACCGATCCCCGGCGCTGCGGATCGCCGTCGCGGCCTCATCCCCCGTCAGGCCGGTCGCCTGGAGCAGGTCACTCGCGCTGAGCCGGACCTGGGCGACCATGGGGGCGGTGAACATGCCCGCCCGGTCCGGGTCGTCGGCGGCGGTGGCTCCCGGGTCGGCCCCTGCCGTGGTGGCCGCGACCGCGGCCAGGATGGCCCGCTGCGCCGCCTCGGGGGCGTGGTCCCCGGACAGGGCGGCGGGCAGCTCCCGCGTGGCGACGGCCAGCAGCTCCAGGGCTCGGGGCAGGCTGTCGGGGACGTGCTCGTCGCGGTCCAGCGCCACGCCGGCCTGCCGGGCCAGGACGCGAAGGTTGCGCAGCGCGTTGTCCAGGTGCGTGCCGGCCAGCGCGTAGGTCGCCAGGACGCCGCGCTGCCCCCAGTACCAGGGGACCAGGCGGATCGACTCCCGGGTGGCGTCCAGGCCGGCCCGGAACGAGGTCAGCAGCGGGGAGGTGTCCCGCAGGTCGGACAGGGTCTGCTGGGCACCCTCCGCGTCGCGGTCGACCAGTGCCTGACCCACCCGGCGGTAGCCCTCGGCGATGGCGGCGATGACCGGGGCGGTGGCCGAGCGGGCATGGCGGGCCGGGTCCACCGGCATCAGCAGCGCCGAGACCACCAGGCCCACGGCGCCGCCGATGAGGGCGTCCACGAACCGGCCGGTGTTCCAGGGCTGGTCGGGGGTGGGCGGAGTCAGCGTCGCGATCAGGACCGCGGCCGACGTGCTCTGCATGATGAGGATGGGACCGCCGCCGGCGATGATCGCCGAGGTCAGCGCGATGGCCACCACCAGGCCGACCTGCCAGGCTCCCGTGCCGATGCGCACGACCAGGAAGTCGGCCAGCGCGATTCCGATGGCGTTGCCCAGGAGCAGCTCGCAGGCCCGGCGAAGCCGCTGGGACAACGAGATGGCGACCGTCGCGATGGCGGCGATCGGTGCGAAGAAGGGCTGCTCATGGCCGATGGCCTCGGCGGCCGCGTACGCGAGCATCGCCGCGACGGTGGCCTGCAGGATCACGACCCAGGACTGGCGGGCCTGCGCGGCGCCGGCCCGCAGCCGGTCCACAGTGTTCCGCCCAGCCGCACGGATGCGGCTGGGCGGAGGTGGGGTCAGGACGGCCATGCCCTGACCCTAGGCGAGGCGGGGGCGTCCGGGGGTCGAGGACCCGGACGACGTCAGCGGCAGGTGCAGCGGCGGGCCTGCGGGACGTTGGCCAGGACCTGGTCGACGTGCCGGCCGCAGCCGGAGTAGGTCACCTTGCCGCAGGTGCGGCAGATCGCGGGGCTGCACATGTGATGCTCCTCGGGAGGGGGAGGGACGGTCAGGGCACCACTGTATACCCCCCGGGGTATGAATGCCAAATCCCGGTCCGGGCCCCGGCTCGGGGGCGATGCAGCCCACCCGCCCCGGCGGGCGTCCCCGAACGGGGACGTTCCCGGGGTTGGTCGGCGGATCTAGCGTGCCCATCATGGCGGACTACGCGGGACGTGCGGACCTGGTGCTCGAGGGCGGGGGTGTCAAGGGGATCGCCCTGGTGGGGGCGATCAGCGTCCTGATGGACGCGGGGTACACGTTCGGCGACTGCCGGGTCGCCGGGACCTCCGCGGGGTCGATCGTGGGGGCGATGGTTGCCGCGGGCTGCACCGGGCCCGAGATGGTCGACCTCGTCGGCGGCCTGGACTACGCGGCCTTCATGGACGGGCAGTGGTGGGACCGGTTCGCCGTGGGCAAGGCGCTGGACATCTTCATCGAGCAGGGGATCTACGACGGCCGGTACGCCCAGGAGTGGGTCGCCGCCCAGTTGGCCGCGAAGGGCGTGACGACCTTCGCGGACCTGCCGTACGCGGACCCGGACGGCCGCGACCTCCCGGAGCACCGCCGGTACCGGCTCGTTGTGAACGTCTCGGACGTGTCGTTCGGTCGGTTGCGGCAGCTGCCCTGGGACTACGGCACCCACTACGGCCTGCGCGCCGCCGACATCCCGGTCGCCGAGGCGGTGCGCGCCTCGATGTCCATCCCGTTCTTCTACCGCCCGGTCAAGCTGCGCCACGGTGACGGCGAGACGTCGGTCCTGGTCGACGGCGGCATGCTCAGCAACTTCCCCGTCGGACTGTTCGACGCCCCCCCGGGGGTGGCGCCGCGGTGGCCGACGTTCGGGATCAAGCTGTCCAGCCGACCCCCGAAGGGCGGGGTCACCGGCCGCCGCGTGTCCGGGGCGGTGGGCCTGACCGCGGCCCTGATCTCGACGATGAGCGGCTTCTACGACCGGATGCACGTCGACGACCAGGACGTGTGCGCCCGCACCATCTTCGTCGACACCGCCGGCATCAGCGCGACCGACTTCGACCTGACCACCGCCCAGCGCGACCTGCTGTTCAGCAACGGGCAGGAGGCAGCCCGGGCGTTCCTGGCGACGTGGGACTTCGCCGAGTACATCAGGACCTACCGGACTGCGCCGCAGCCGACGGTCATCGACGTGACCGGACCGGCGCAGGTCGACCTGACGATCCCCGCCCCCGCCGACCCGCCGGCCCCGGCGCGGGTGGTGCTCACCCAGCCGACGCCGCCGCCGGCCTGAGCCCGGTCACCACCATCCCTGCTTGCGGGCCCACCGCAGCAGGACCGTCGACATCGCCAGCATCACCACGAGCGCCGCGGCGAGCTGGCCGGTGTGGGTGCCCTGGTTCACGATGACGTTCATGCCCAGGATCGAGGCCAGTGCCGTGATCGGCAGGGTCACCACCGCGATGACGGCCAGGCGCTCGGCGGCGATGGTCATCTTGGTGTCGGTGCGGGTCCGGTAGAACTCGATGACGCCCTGCAGGTAGTCGCGCTGGTTGTCGGCCAGCCGGCGGACCCGCCGGAAGTGGTCGACGGTGTCCGAGACCAGCTGCCGGTACGGCTCCGGCAGGCCCCGGGCCACGGTCAGCAGCCGGTCGTACACCTCCCAGCTCGACGAGCACATGTTCGACACGGCCAGCAGCCCGTGCCGGGTGCGGAACATCTCGTCGAGGAAGGTCTCCGGGTCGCGCATGCGCTCCAGGGTGACCCGCTGCTCGAGCCGCCACACGTCGGTCGTGACCAGCTCCAGGACCTCCTCCATGCCCTCCATGAGGGAGGCGACCACGGCGTGGGAGATGTCCATCGGCGAGGTCGGGTGGAACCGGCCCTCGACGATGCGGTCCCAGACGACGGTCGTGTCGCGCAGCGGGACGTGGGCCGGGACGGCCGGGTTGGTCGGACCGTGCACGGTGACCAGGTAGCGCAGCCCCACGAACTGGTCGAGCTCGACGTAGTGGACATGCCCGTGCTCGCCGACGTGCGGGGCGTGCAGCGCCACGAACAGGTGGTCGCTGTACGCATGGCCCTTGGGCATGCGCTGGCGCTGGCGGCACTCCCAGATGGCGGCCGGGTGGAACCGGAACACGTCGCGCAGCACGTCCACCGCGGCCTCGTCGCACGTCGGCATGTCGACCCAGACCAGGGCGTCAGGCGCCTGCAGCACCGTTGCCAGGTCCTCGGGGGCGACCACCTCGGCCCGCCCGGCTGTGATGACCCGAACCTCCATGGCTCCTCCTCGCCAGGATCCTCGCACCCCCCGGGTGACGCTCACGCGCCGACGGACAACCAGTAGCCCCGCCCCGGGGCGCTGAGCAGGCAGGTGGGGTTCGAGGCGTCCGGCTCCAGCTTGCGCCGCAGCAGGTTGACGTACACCCGCACGTAGTTGCGATGACCGGCCGCGTCCTGTCCCCAGACCTCGTCCAGCAGCTGCTCGGGGGCCACCGGGGCGCCGCCGGCGCGCGCCAGCACCGCGATGACCGCCCACTCGGTGGCGGTCAGGGCCACCGGCTGGCCGTCCGCGCCGAGGACGACCTCCCGGTCGAGGTCCACCGTGAAGCCGGGGGTGCGCACGACGCCGGTGATCCCGGACCGGCGGCCCACGGCCCGGATCCGGGCGAGCAGCTCCGGAAGCCCGAACGGCTTGGTGAGGTAGTCGTCGGCGCCCGCGTCCAGGGCTGCCACCTTGTCGGACTGGTCGCGCCGGGCCGACACGACCAGGATCGGACCGGTGTGATGGGCGCGCAGCTGCGGCAGCAGGGCGATGCCGTCGCCGTCGGGTAGCCCCAGGTCGAGCAAGACGACGTCGTACGGCATGGCGGCCAGCGCACGCAGCGCCCCCGCGGCGTCGGGTGTGTCGTGCACGCCCAGGCCCTGGCTGCGCAGCGCGACGGCCAGTCCCCGGCGCACGGTGTGGTCGTCCTCGACGATGAGCACGCGCATCAGCCGGCTCCGACCCGCACGGTGACGGTGAGCCCCCCACCCGGGGTCGGCTCGTGGCGCACCTCGGCGCCGATCAGGCCGGCCAGGCGCTGCACGAGCAGCAGGCCCATGCCGTGCCGGTTGCGCCCCACGTCGACCGAGTCTGCCGACAGCCCCGGTCCGTGGTCGGCCACGACGATCGCCGGGCCCCCGCCGCCGCCCCGGCAGGTGAGCTCCACGGGGCGATCCTGCGGGGTGTGGGCCAGGGCGTTGGCCAGCAGGTTGGCCACCACCCGCTCCAGCAGCACCGGGTCGACGAGCGCGGTGACCGGGTCGTCGCCGACGGCCAGGCGCACCCGGGGGGAGTCCAGGTCCGCGGCGGCGGCGGCCACGACCTGGCGAAGGTCCGTCGGCTGGGGATCGACCGTCGCGACGCCGGCCTCGATCCGGGAGGAGTCCAGGACGGCCCCGATCAGGGTGTCCAGGCGGATGGCGGACTCGCGCAGGCCCGCGAGCAGGTCGGCCCGGTCCGACTCGGTCAGCGTGTCACCGCCGACCGTGAGGGCGTCGACCGAGACCCGGATGCCGGCCAGGGGCGTGCGCAGGTCGTGCCCGACCGTGGCCAGCAGCGCGGACCGCGCGGCGTCGACCTCGGCCAGCCGTGCCGATCGCTCCTGCTCGGCGACGAGGCGCTCGCTGTCCCAGGCGCGCACGACGGCTGTGGCCAGGGCGGCCACGAAGTCGGTGCGGGCACCGAGGTGCCCGGGGCCGAACCCGCGCACCAGGTACCCGGGGCCGACGGGGACCTCGAGCGCGGCGACCGGGTCCGGCGGTTCATCCCCCTCGGACCGGTCGGAGGCGACCACCCGGCCGGTGGCGAGCTCGACCAGGTCGGCGGCATCCAGGTCCAGCGCGGTGCGCAGGATCCGGATCGCGTCAGCCGCCGACGTCGTCCCGGTCCCCAGGGCCTCGCTGAGCGCGGCCTCCCGGGCCTCGGCCCCGGCAGCCTGGCGCTCGGAGGCCAGGATCGACTCCACCAGCGTGCTCACCCCGACCGACAGGACCAGGAACACCGCCAGGCTGACCCAGTTCTCCTGCGCCTGGATGTGCAGGGTCCCGTACGGCGGGACCAGCAGCCAGTTCACGGCCAGGAAGGCTGACCCGGCCGTGGCTGCGGCCACGGTCCGCCCGGCCAGCACCGAGACCCCGATGACCTCGGCCAGGACCAGCAGCAGCACCTCGGTCAGGCCCACCGGGCGCATCAGGGTGGCGACCAGCAGGGTGGCGGCGATCGCCGCGATGGCCAGCGCCACCGCCCCGCGCCGACGCCGCCACCGCGCGGGCGAGGGCGGGGCCGGCCTCACGCCCGCAGCTCGACCATGCGGTCGGGTTCCATGGGCTCGGCTTCCAGGACGAGGGGCACGCTGGTCACGATAATGCCCGGCAGGAACAGCAGGCGGGTCTTCAGGCGCAGGGCCGACTGGTTGTGCAGGACGTGCTCCCACCAGCGGCGCACCACGTACTCGGGGATGAACACCGCGACGATGTCGCGCTGGCTCTCCCGGCGGATGCCGCGCACGTGGTCCAGGACCGGACCGGTCACGTCGCGGTACGGGGAGGTGACGGTGACCAGGGGCACCGGGATCTCCCGGTCCAGCCACTGCTTCTGCAGCGCTGCGGTGCCCTCGGGGTCCAGCTCCACGTGCAGCCCGACCAGGGTGCTGGGCCGGGTGGCCCGGGCGTAGGCCAGCGCCTGCAGGGCGGGGGCGTTCATCCGGCTGACCAGCACGACGGCGTGCACCCGGCTGGGCAGGCGCACCCCGCCGTCGGCGGGGGACAGCCGGGAGTCGGTCAGGTCGTAGTGGCCCTTGATGCCGACCATGAGCGCGACGAAGCTGGGGATCGCGACCATGACGATCCAGGCCCCGTGGGAGAACTTGGTGGCGACCACGATGACCAGCACCAGGGAGGTCACCGCAGCCCCGACGGCATTGATGACCCGGGAGGCGTGGATGCCGCCCCGGGACCCGGACTCGGGATCGTGCAGGGCTCGGGTCCAGTGCCGCACCATGCCGAGCTGGGACAGGCTGAAGGACAGGAACACGCCGAGGATGTACAGCTGCACCAGCCGGGTCACCGAGGCGTCGAAGGCCACGATGAGCAGCGCCGCGAACACGGCCAGCAGGATGATCCCGTTGCTGAACGCCAGCCGGTCGCCGCGTCGTCCGAGCTGGCGGGGGAGGTAGCCGTCGCGGCCGAGCACCGAGGCCATCTGCGGGAACGAGTTGTACGCGGTGTTGGCGGCCAGCACCAGCACGAGCATGGTGGTGATCTGCAGGAAGTAGAACCCGAACGAGCCCGGGCCGAACACGGCCGAGCCCAGCTGGGCGATGACCGTCTGCTGGACGTAGTCCGCGGGCAGGCCGAGCTCGGTGGGGTCCTCGGCGTACTTCACCCCCGCGGCGGTCGCCAGCAGGGTGACGCCGTAGAACATGGTCACCGCCAGGGCGCCCATGACCACGAGGGTCACCGCGGCGTTGTGGGCGCGCGGCTTGCGGAAGAACGGCACGCCGTTGCTGATCGCCTCGACCCCGGTCAGGGCCGTGCAGCCGGAGGCGAAGGCCCGCAGCACGAGGTAGGTCAGGGCGAACGGGGTGAGGTCCAGGCCGTGGACGGGGTACCCGGCGCTCTCGGCCGTGACGCCGGACCCGAACAGCTCCTTGGCTGCCCCGAGGACCAGCATCGTGAGCACGACGGCGATGAAGGCGTAGGTGGGCGCGGCGAATGCCCGGCCGGACTCCCGGATGCCGCGCAGGTTGATCGCCGTGAGCAGGGCGACCACCCCCAGGCAGATCGCCAGTGTGTGCGGTTCCAGCGACGGGAATGCCGAGACCAGGTTGGAGATCCCCGACGTGACGGACACGGCGACGGTGAGGATGTAGTCGACCACCAGCGCCGCGGCGGCCACGAGGGCCGGTGTCTGTCCGAGGTTCTCCTTGCTGACCGCATAGGCGCCCCCACCGCCGGGGTAGGCGTGCACCGTCTTGGAGTAGGACGCCACGACGATCACCAGCAGGAACACGACCGCCAGGCCGACCCAGGGGGTCAGCGCCATGGCCGCGGTCCCGCCGATCGCCAGGACCAGCAGGATCTCCTGCGTGGCGTACGCGACGCTCGACAGGGGGTCGGAGCAGAAGATGGGCAGCGCCAGCCGCTTGGGCAGCGTGGCATGACCGGCGGCGTCGGAACCGAGGGGGCGGCCGACCACCACACGCTTGAGGACCGCGAACATGGCTCCACCGTGGCGCTCCCGGTCGGCTGCCGGTGCGCGGCGTTGACGGCGCCTTGATCCCGGCAGGCCGCGCCCGGGGTGGGGTCCGGTCCTCCCGCTCGGCAACGTCCGGGACGCCTCGCGTGGCTAGGGTGGCGGGGTGGAACCCGTCCTGGACCTGACTGTCGCGGCCGCCCTGTTCGACATGGATGGGACCCTCGTGGACTCCACCGCGGTGGTGGAGCGGATCTGGACCGACCTGGCGGTGGCGCACGGGCTCGACGCCGGTGCGGTCATCGCCCACACCCACGGTCGGCAGACCCGGGACTCCGTCGCCCACCTGCTGCCGGGGGCCGACGTGCCCGCCATCACCGCCGCCCTGGACGCCGAGGAGCTCGAGGCTCTCGAGGGCATCGTGGAGGTCCCCGGGGCCGCGGATCTGATGGCGGCCCTGACGGGCCTGCCGGTGGCAGTCGTCACCTCGGCCTCACGGGAGCTGGCGACCCGACGCATGCGCATCGCTGGTGTGCCGGTGCCCGATGTGGTGGTGGCGGCCGAGGACGTCGAGGCCGGCAAGCCGGCGCCGGACGGCTACCTGGCGGCCGCGCGCATGCTGGGTGTGCCGGTGCAGCACTGTGTCGTGTTCGAGGATGCGGAGGCCGGGCTGCGGGCGGCTGTCGCGTCGGGGGCCTCGGTGGTGGTCGTGGGGCGACACGAGTCGGCCACCACCGAGGGCCTTCCCCGGGTCCCCGACCTGCGTGGTGTTCGGGTGCTGCCCACGGCGGACGGCGGCCTGCGCCTGGTCCAGGCGGGCTGACGCACCCGAGTGGCTGGAGTGGGGCGGTCGGGGAGGTCGCGCGGGCGGGGCGACGGCGTGGGCACGGCGGGATCGCCGCGCGTCAGGGGCGGGGCGGCGCCTGCCGTTGCGTGCCGGCCGCCTGTGCGCGGTCGTGGGCGCAGGTGACGACGGCGGCGAGGTCGAGGCCGTAGGTGGGGCCGGTGCTGCTCAAGTACCGCTCGAGCCGTCCGGCACCCCGGTCCAGCAGCCGGGCTGCGCCGACCGGGTTGCCGCGGGCCTCGTGGGTGAGCCCGACGCAGATCTGCGCCAGCCCCTGCCAGAGGTCCCGCTCGACGTCCGGGGCGGCCTTCCAGCGTGCCTCGAGCACCTCGTGCGCGGCGAACGGTCGACCCTGCTGGACCAGTGCGCGTGCCGCCGCGAGGGCCTCCACGGGGGGCAGTGCCCGCTCCGGGATGGGATCCACTCCGGCCGCCCCGTACGCGAGCGGTCGCCCGAGCCCGTCTCGGGGTCGGGCCTGGCGGGGGCGGCCCTGGTCGTCGCGGTCCCGTCCGGCTCCCGGTGTCGGGGATTCCGGGCTGCTCATCGCTCAGCCACGCAGGTCACCGAGCCACCCGGTGATCGTGGCCGCCCAGTCGCCGGCGCGGCCAGTGACGATCCACCAGCCGGCGGCCAGGACGAGGGCGCACAGCAGCAGGTTGCGCAGCAGTGCTCCCCGGTTCAACCGTTGGGTGGGGACCCGGCCCGAGTAGGTGTACCCCCTGGCCATGCGCGGACCCCTCTCGTGCGACTGAAACGGACGTTACGCGGGGCCACCGACGACCTCAAGGGCGATGGGCTGATCGGGTGAGCAGGCGCGACTCTGGGCTGCGATGGGGGTATTCGGACCCATTCGGGCTCCTTTCGGGGGTCGTGGGGCGGCGATTTCGGGGGTCAGGTGGGCCGATCTGCCCGATGCCGTTCGATTGGGGTTCTGTGGGCCTCGCTTTCTGTTTGTTTCAGTTTGCGCATACGGGCATCGAGGGGCTACCGTGGAGTCCGCGGGCAGGATCGGATCCCTGCGGACGCCCCAGCAGCTCCCAGTCCCCGCCGACGCCGCCCCTGGGCGGAGAGGAGTCATCGCATGCGCACACCCCCGTCGCCGGTGCTCGACCCGGGAGACATCGCCAGCCAGCTCGATGGGTGGGTCGTCCCGGACAAGATGCTCTCCGCGGCGCTGGCCGATCGGTTGGCCTCGCTCATCAGCGGTGGGGGACTGCCCGCTGGCTTCCGGCTGCCCTCGCAGCGCCAGCTCGCCAAGGCGCTCAACGTCTCGCACAACATCGTGGGCACGGCCTACGAGATCCTGTGCATGCAGGGGATGCTCGACCCGCGCCGCAGCTACGCGGCCCCCGGAGCCCTGCGCGGCGTCTGATCAGGGGCCGGGCGCACACCCGCCCGCCCCGTGGCGACGTGGTCGTGACGTCGCCTCGGTGCCCCCGGCAGGATTCGAACCTGCGGCCTGTGGTTTAGGAAACCATCGCTCTATCCCCTGAGCTACGGGGGCCTGGTGCCGGCTTGACTGCCGCCGACCTGCGTCGGTGGCTCGGCGCCGCAGGCATTCTGCCAGATCCGCGGCCACGGCCCCGCACCCCCGCGAGTCGGATCAGGCGGGGAGGCCTCCCAGCTCGGCCAGCGCGGCACGTGCGGCGGTCCTGCCGTCCGCGATGCACTCGGGGACGCCGACGCCGTGCAGTGCCGACCCGGCGACGTGCCACCCGGGCAGGGCGTCGACCGCCTCGCGCACCCGCGCGACCCGGTCCAGGTGGCCCACGGAGTAGGTCGGCATGCACCGGGCCCACCGGGTCACCCGCACCAGGTCGGGCTCCCCGCGCAGGCCCAGCACCGGTCGGATGTGCGCGACGACCGCGTCGACCACGACGGGGTCGGGCTGGGTCGCCAGGGGTCCGAGCCGACCGGGGACGAAGGCGCGCAGCAGGACCCGTCCGGGCGGGACCCGGCCCGGCCACTTGGCCGACGTGATGGTCACGCCGCTGATGGGGGCCGGCCCCGCCTCCAGCCAGCCCTGCGCGGTCGGCGCGACGTCGAAGGCCGACTCGGGCGCGCCCAGCGTCACGACCGTCGAGGAGGCCTGGGGGACCTGCCGCAGCGCCGCGACGGCGTCATCGGCGTGGCCCTCCAGCAGGTCGGCCATCGCCGTCGCGCCGGTGGCCAGGACGACGCTGGTGGCCGTCACCCGGGTTCCGTCGGACAGCCGGGCGCTGGTCCGCCCCCGCTCGGAGCGCTCCAGCGCGACCACGGACACGCCTGTCCGCAGGTCGGCGCCGCGCTGCGCCAGCTGCCGGGCCAGCGCGTCGGGCAGCGCGCCCATCCCGGACGTCAGCGTGCGGAACGGTGACCCGCCGCCGGGGGAGCGCCGGCCCTCGGCCAGGCTGGCCAGCACCAGGCTGCGGTGGTCCCGTTCGGCGGCCCGCAGCGAGGGCAGGACCGCGTCCAGGCTCAGGTCGTCCACCGAGGCGCCGTAGATGCCCCCGACCATCGGCTGGGCGAACCGCTCCACGACCCCCGTGCCCAGCCGGGCGCGCAGGAACTGCCCGATCGAGGTGTCCTCCGGGCCCAGGGTGCGGGGCAGGACCAGGTCGGCGGCGGCGCGTGCCTTGTACCGCCACGACAGCGTGCGCGTGCGGGCCAGCGGGCCGAGACGGCGGGGCAGCACCATGCCCATCGCGTCCGGGAAGGGCATCAGCTGGCCGTTCACGCGCAGGTGCACGAGGCGCGGCTCACAGGCCGGGATGACCTGCGGGGTCAGCCCCAGCTCGTCGATCAGGGCCAGGGCGGCTGGGCGGTAGGTCACGACCGAGTCCGGGCCGAGGTCGAGGAGCTGGCCGTCGATCGTCTCGGTGCGAACCTTCCCGCCGAGCTGCGGGGCGGCCTCGACCAGGGTCACGCGGGCGCCGGCGAGCACCGCCTCCCAAGCCGCGGCCAGGCCGGTGATGCCGCCGCCGACGACGAGCAGGTCCACCGTCATGCGGGCACCCTGGCGGCCGGGGGCACGTAGGGGCACAGCGGGTCGGACTCGAGGGGGTCGCCGGTCCAGGCGTAGGCGCGGGCCCGGGACCCGCCGCACCAGCGGCGGAACTCGCAGCGCCCGCACCGGTCGGCGAAGCCGTCGGGGTCGCGCAGCGCCCGCATCAGCGGGGCGTCCCGGTACAGCGACACGATGCCCTGCTCCCGGACGTTGCCGACCGGCAGGTCGAGGAACCCCGACGGGGTGACCGTGCCGTCGTGGCCGACGAACACGATCCCGTTGCCGTCGCGGATGCCGAACCCCCGGGCCGCCGGATGGGCCTCGATCTGCTCGTCGGTCAGCCCCTGCCCCCGCAGGCCGCGCGCCACCAGCCGGCGGTACTGCATCGCCTCGGTGGTGCGGACCTGGAACGGGGTCTCCCGGGCGACCCGCAGCAGCCAGCCCATCAGCCGCTCCGCCTCGCCGGGGGACAGCTCCACAAGCTGGGTCCCGCGCCCCATCGAGATGAGGAAGAACAGGCTCCACCGCATCAGGGTGTGCCCGAGCAGGAGCTCGCGCACCGCGGGGAGGTCGGCGGCCGTGGTCGCGGTCACCAGCGTGTTGACCTGGACCGGGATGCCCACGGTTGCGGCGTCCTCGAGTGCGGCGATGGTGCGCTGGAACGTCCCGGGCACCCCACGCAGGCCGTCGTGGGCCTGCGGCGTGGAGCCGTCCAGGCTCAGCGAGATCGCGGACACGCCGTCGTCGCGCAGCGTTGCCAGCGTGTCGGCGGTCAGCAGGGGGGTCACCGCCGGGGCCAGCGAGACGCCGATCCCGCGGGCGGTGGCCTCGTGGACCAGCGTGCGCAGGTCCGCGCGGCGCAGCGGGTCGCCTCCGGTCATCACGATGTGCGGCAGCGGGTCGCCGAACCCGGTGATGCCGTCGAGCAGGGCAACCGCCTCGGAGGTGCTCAGCTCGTCCGGGGACGGGTCGGGCATCGCGGTGGCGCGGCAGTGCCGGCAGGCCAGGCCGCAGGCGTTGGTGAGCTCCCAGTACACGATCATCGGGGCCCGGGAGTATGCCCAGCCCTCCGGGCGGACTGCGCCGATCTCGGGCGGCGGGTGGCCGGGCACGGGGACCTCCTCAGGTCGACGGGCAGCCTTCGATCCGGTGATCACGCCAGCGTAGGCAGGTCCGGCGGGCGGCCCGAAGGCCGGTGGTCCCGATCCCGGCGGCGGAGGTCCCCCGGCGCTGGCCCGGGCGGGACCGGCCCCGGCGGGACCCGCCCGGGGATCGGTCAGGCGCCGGGTCGCCCCGGGTCCCCGAGCACGGACCGGGCCCGGCTGACGTCCTCAGCCCACACCATCACCCGCTGCCCGGACTCGGTGGCCACGCTGCGCCCCCGGATCCCCTCGGCGGCCAGCCGGCTCAGCACTGCCTCGGCGCCGGCCGGGGTGTCGGGGCTGGCCACCGGGATCATCAGGCCGTACTCCTCGGGGGCGCCCCGGCGGGCTGGCCGCTCTACGAGCGATGACAGGCCCGACATGCCGCGCGCGACCCACAGCAGCAGGCCGATGGCGGCCAGGGCGAGCAGGGGCCCGAACAGGAACGAGTACGACCCCATCCCGGGCATGCCCCGATTGTGCGATGGGATCCGGGTATGAGCCACCGGGGGCCCCGCGCGCTGCGGGACCCCCGGTGTGGGTGGGGCGGGGCCGGATCAGCCGGTGATCTTCTCCAGCAGGGTGGTCGCCGGGTCGATCGCGAAGTACACGACGAACGCGGCTGCGACGATCCACATCAGCGCGGGCACCTTGCGGCCGCGGCCGGTGGCCACCTGCAGGATGACGTGGCTGACGATGCCGGCGCCGATGCCGTTGGTGATCGAGTAGGTGAACGGCATGATGATGATGGTCAGGAACGCCGGGATGCCGACGCTGTAGTCGTCGAAGTTGATCTTGCGGATCTGGGTCATCATCAGGAAGCCGACGATCACCAGGGCTGGGGTGGCAGCCTCGTAGGGGATCACGCTGACCAGGGGCGAGAAGAACATCGCCAGCAGGAACAGCCCGCCGGTGACCAGCGAGGCGATACCGGTGCGGGCGCCCTCGCCGATGCCGGCGGCAGACTCGATGTAGCTGGTGTTGCTCGACACCGATGCCATGCCGCCCACGGCAGCGGCTGCGGAGTCGACCAGCAGGATCGGCTCCAGGTGGGGGATCGAGTCGTCGGCCTCGACGATGTCGCCCTCGTGGGCCAGGCCGGTGACCGTCCCCATGGTGTCGAAGAAGTCGCTGAGCATCAGCGAGAAGATCGCCAGCGACGCCGGGATGATGCCGATGGCGGCGAACGCGCCGGTCAGCGAGAACTGCCCGAGCAGGCTCAGGTCGGGCATGCTGAACCACTGGTCGGGCACCTTCGGCACGTTCAGCGCCCAGCCCACCGGGTTGTTCGGGGTGTCCGGGTTGCCGTCGTTGAGCGGGCCGACCTGAACGATGGCCTCGACGACGATCGCCAGCACGGCGGTGGCCAGGATGCCGATGAGGATGCCGCCGCGGACCTTCCGGGTCACCAGGATGGTCAACAGGATCAGGCCGATGACGAACACGAGCGTGGGCCAGCCGCGCAGCGCCCCGTTGACGCCGAACGTGATCAGCGGGATGCCCGGGCGCACGATGCCGGCGTCGACCAGGCCGATGAGCGCGATGAACAGGCCGATGCCGACGCCGATCGCGTACTTCAGTGACTCCGGCACCGCGTTGAACACCGCGGTCCGGAAGCCGGTCAGCACGAGCAGGCCGATCAGGATGCCCTCGAGCACCACCAGGCCCATCGCCTGCGGCCAGGTCATCTGGGGGGCGATCGTGTACGCCAGGAACGAGTTCAGGCCCAGCCCGGCGGCGATCGCCATCGGGAACCGGCCGATCGCGCCCATCAGGATCGTCATGACCCCGGCCACGAGGGCGGTGGCCGCGGAGACCAGGGCGATGGCCTGGCCGACGTTGGTGCCGCCGCCGATGAGGTTGCCGTTGACGTCGGGGGCCGTGCCGATGATGAGCGGGTTGAGCACCACGATGTACGCCATCGTGACGAACGTCACGAGGCCACCGCGGACCTCACGCCCCATCGTCGAGCGGCGGCGGGTGAGCTCGAACCAGCGGTCCCACCCGGAGGTGGGGACAGGATCAGGTGGCGCCAGGGCGGGGCCGCCCGCCTGGCCGGTGGTGGTGGGGGGGTTCACGGGGCCACATCCTAGAGGCGCCCTCGAGTCGCAGATTTCCTCCGCGTTTCCGCGTTGGAACGAGATCCTCCCGCCGGTCAGCGTGCCTTCACCGAGACGTACGCCGATCGGGTCCCGTAGCCGCGGGAGTTGCGGGCGGCGACCGTCACCTTGTACGTGCGGCCGCTGCGCAGCGTGGCCGAGGTGCAGGTCAGCTTCGGCGAGCGGGCGTAGCAGGTGGCGACGGTGACCAGCTTCCCGCCGGACGTGCGCCGGATGGTCGCCCGGTACCTCGTGACCGCCGCGCTGCCGTTGGGCGCCGGCGCGCTCCACGACACCCGGACCCGGCCCTTGGCGTACGTGGCCGTCACCGACCGAGGCGTGGCGGGCCTGGCCCGGGGCACCTCGAGGGCCCCGGAGACGGGGCTGCCCGTACAGGTGAAGCGCCCCCACGCCCGGCAGTCGACCGGGGCGCCGTTGAGGTTGACCAGCGCGACCCGGTCGCCGCTGTTGGCCAGGTAGCTGCTGGTCCGGCCGAGGAACGCCGACGTGGCCGACTCGACGCCCCGGCCGACGCCGATCCGCAGCGTCCCCCCGGCCGGGATCAGTGCGATCGGGGGCAGCGGGTGGTCGACGGACTGCCGGCGCAGGGCGTACCCGCCCAGCCGCACCGGGGCGGCGGTCGTGTTGCGCAGCTCCACGTACTCGGCACCGGCCGTGTCCGAGCCGGGCGGGTTGTACTGGACCAGTCCGATCGTCACCGCGCCGACCAGCGGGTCGCGGCAGTGGGCCGGGTCGCACGGGTAGTGGTACCAGGCCCGCAGGTTGCCGTAGGCGTACCCGGACTGAACGTCGTGCACGTACGCCGCGTCGCCGTGGTAGTCCGGATCTGTCGCCGTGGCGTTGGTGAACATCTGCGACGACGAACCGAAGTGGAAGTCGCGTGCGGTGGGGGTGCGCGCGGCGCCCTTCCCGCTGAGCACGCGGATGTAGTCCCCGGCCGGGATGACGGTCCCGGAGGGCAGCCTGGTGGCGATCAGCGACGAGTCCCGGACGGTCCACCCGCTGACGTCCATCGGGCGGTCGGTGGGGTTGAGCAGCACCACGTACTCGCGGTTGGCGTCGTCGCCCGGCGGGTTCGAGACGACCCAGACCGTCGGGTTGGCCGTGCCGGTACCGGCCGAACCGCAGTAGCCGGCCGACCAGAGGCCCTTCCTCGCGGCCGCAGCCTCGTCGACCACGCGGCGGTACTCCAGGTTGTGGGCGTACTCGGGCTTCTCCGGGTCGGTGGGCCGGAACGGGAACCACATGGCCTGGCCCTTGGCCAGGACGGCGCGGGCGACGTCCACCCAGGCCCCGGAGCTGGTCCGGTAGTACACGGTGCGCGCCAGCCGTCCGCCGGAGTGGTCCAGCTCCGCGGAGGTCCACGACAGCGCCCGCAGCTGCACCTTCGTGCCCTTGGGCAGCAGCGCCTTCACCGTGGCCGTGGCGGCGCTGGCCTTGCACTGCTCGTACGGGGAGCCGGAGTTGCCGGCCGACTCCGGGGTGTTCAGCCCGATCAGGCGCACCCGGCAGCCGTCCAGGCCGCCCTTGGGCATCGATCCGTTCGCGTTCAGGCGGTTGCGGCAGAAGGTCCGCGCCGAGGAGGTGGCCGGGTCCGTGGCCGCCGGGGGTGCGACGAACTCCGCGTGCGTCGCCGAGGTGATGTCGATCGCGACGGTGTCGCCGTCGGAGACGTGGTCGACGACCCCGGTCTCCCAGGTCTGCTCGGTGGTGGTGCTGGTGGCCCCGGACGCGCGGCCGGCTGGGCCGGCCAGCAGGCTGAGGAGCACGCAGGCGGCCGCGACCACGCCCATCACCGCGCCGCGACCCGCGGACGTCCCGACCCCCGTCCCGTGTGCCGTGCCCATGAGTCCACCGCCCGTCGAATCCCGTTTCGTCCGTGCCGTGTCATCGGCATTGTCCGGGCGCGAGTCGACGCACTGCCCCGGTGAGGAGCAGCCACCGGTGGATCTTGAACGGACGGTTAGCGAATCCTTGGGCGGGTCTTGGTGTTGATGGGGTCGCGAGGACGGCCATCGGGGCGGCGCGTGCCGCGTGTGGATCCGTCCTCGGGAATGGTCGCCGGGCTAGGCTCGTTCCCCTGTACAAGCGCAGTGCGCGCGGCACGAGCGGCAGCTGCGTGCCCAACCCGAGGAGGTGCCCCGTGGCGGCCGGTTCCTACAGGCTCGAGCCCGGGCGCCCCGACCTGGGCGCACCCGTCCTCGTGCACGGCCTCACCGGGTTCATGGACGCCGGTGGGAGCAGCCGCCTGGCGATCGAGCACCTGCTGGAGACCACCGAGCACGTCCGGATCGCCACGTTCGACGTGGACGACATCTTCGACTACCGGGCTCGGCGACCGCGCACGGTGTTCAACGTCGACCACTACGAGTCGGTCGCGATGCCCGAGCTGGTCGTCGACGCCGCGGTCGACGAGCACGGTGAGCGGTTCCTCGTCCTGCACGGCGTCGAGCCGGACACCGCGTGGGGTGCGGTAGCCGACGGGATCATCGACCTGGTCGAGACCCTGGGGGTCCGGCTGGTGGTCGGCCTGCACGCGATCCCCTGGCCGGCCCCGCACACCCGCCCGGTCAACGTCACGACCCACGGCAACGACCCCCAGCTCACCGCGGGCAGCCGCCCGTGGGTGGGTTCCATCGAGGTGCCGGGCAGCCTGGCCGCCCTGCTGGAGATCAGGCTCGGCGCCCGCGACCGGCGCGCCATGGGGTTCGCGGCCCACATCCCGCACTACCTGGTGCAGGCCGAGTTCCCCCGGGGCGCCCTGGTGCTGCTGCAGTCGCTGTGCGCGGCGACCGGGCTGGCAGTGCCGTTGGACGACCTGCGGGCCGCCGCCGAGGAGTCCGACGCCGACATCATGATCCAGATCGCGTCCAACCCGGAGAACCTCGAGGCCGTCGGCACGCTGGAGGAGCAGTACGACGCGCTGATGACCAGCCGTGCCGGGGACCCCGACGGGACCGGCGACGGCCTGCTCGGGCGCGAGGACGACATCGCCGCGCAGGTGGAGGAGTTCCTGGCCCGGCTGGACCGGGGCGAGCAGCCGTGAGCACGTCCGACACGACGCCCGCCGACGTCCCGGAGGCCGCGGCTGCCCCGGCACCGCCCCCCGCCGCCGGGCCGGCCCCGCGGCCCCGGCTGCGGCTCACCGACCCGGTGGACGACCGGGCGGTCGAGGATCGGCCGGAGTCCTGGGGGGAGCGGCCGGAGTCGGACCGCGACCGCCTGGCCCACTACCTGGCCGCCCGCCCGCCGCATCACGGCCAGTGAGGTCCGGGTCGACCCCGCCGAGGGGTCGGGGCGGCCGGTGCCCGCGCACGGCGCCCCGTTAGGCTGACAGCGCATCGGGTCGCCCCGCCGCAAACGGGACGACCGCAACGGGACGACCGCCGTGCCGGCAGACAGAGGAGTGAGACGTGCCCGCAATCCTCCAGGAGTTCAAGGAGTTCATCAACAAGGGCAACCTGTTGTCGATCGCCGTCGGCTTCGTCATGGGTGCTGCGTTCACCGCGATGGTCAACTCGTTGGTCACCAACGTGATCATGCCGATCGCGGCGATCCCGTTCGGCCAGCCGAACTTCGACGACGTGCTGATCCTGACGATCAACGGTGCGCAGATCAAGGTGGGGGCGTTCCTCACCACGCTGGTCAGCTTCCTGCTCGTCGCGTGGGCCGTGTTCCTGATGGTCAAGGCCTACAACAGGATCGCCCCGCCCAAGGAGGAGGCCCCGGCCGGGCCCGACGAGGCCACGCTGCTGGCGCAGGTCGTCGACGAGCTCAAGGGCGTGCGCGCCGACCTCTCCAACCGCTGAGCACGTCAACCGCTGAGCACGTCAACCACTGGGCACGTGAACCGCTGGGCACGTCAACCACTGGGCACGTGAACCGCTGGGCACGTGACCCGCTGAGCCCTGTGGCCGGCGGTCACGGGGTTGACACCGCCAGCGCGTAGCCCAGTTGCGCCGTCGCTGCGGCACCCACGATGGCGCGCGCGGCACTGGGGGTCGCGGCGAGCACGACCAGTGGCCCGCGCGAGGAGTCCGTCCCGGCGCCCAGCCCGTCCGGCGCCTCGGTCGGCTGCACCACGCTGAGCACGAGGACGTCCTGGGCGATCAGGGCGGCCGCCCGGGGCCCGGCATCGGTCTGCTCCGCCAGCAGGCTGCTGGCCGCCAGCACGTCGATCCGCGTGCCGGGTGCCAGGAGCGCGGCCGCGTCCGGGTCGGCCAGCCGCACCGGGACCGGCTGGGTCCCCGCCGGCAGCCCCGCGGCGAACCCGGGCCCGTCCAGCAGCCGCTGGCTCGTCACGACCTCGCCCCGGCCCAGGGGAGCGGCCAGCACCCGGCCGGCTAGTCCCGCCGGATCGGCCAGGGCGGCGTCCGGGAGCACGCCCCGGGCCACCCGGGCCAGGGTCACGTCGTCGGCGGCCAGGCGGTGGCCCACGGGGAGGTCCCGGGCCACCACGACGACGGCGGTGGTGGGGTCCTCGGGGGGCCGCAGCGCCCGGCCCAGCGCGAGGATCGAGATGCCGGCGGCGACTGCGGCCAGCAGCCGGCGGTGGCGCCGCATCAGGCGCGTCGGACGACGGTGCATCGTGCCCCCCTTGATCGGTGGGCGCACGCTACGGCGGGATGCCAGCGGACCGCCGGATTCGTCCACAGCGCGATTAGCACTCCACGCGGATGAGTGCCAGAATGTGGGCACTTCGTGTGACCCAGGAGGCTGACATGCCGACGTACGAGTACGTGTGCACCGACTGCCGCGCTCCGCTCGAGGTCGTCCAGTCGATCCACGAGCCCGCCCTGACCGAGTGCCCGGCGTGCGAGGGTGGGCGGCTGCGCAAGGTGTTCGGCAACGTCGGCGTCGTCTTCAAGGGCAGCGGCTTCTACCGCACCGACAGCCGCAGCAAGAAGAGCTCGTCGATCCCGGCCAGGGCCGACGCCAAGTCGGATTCCAAGGCCGATGCCACGACGGGGTCCAAGGCCCCGACTCCCGCGGGCTCGTCGGCGTCGTCCTCCGCGTCGCCCGCGTCCGGCGGGTCCTCGACGTCGTCAGCGGCCGCCTCCTGATCCGGACAGGTCCCACAGCCGCGTGGGGGTGACGGCCCCCGTGACGGCGCGGTCGTGCGGCTCCCGGGGGATCGCCCCACGGGGCAGGACCTCGTCGTCGTGCACCACCGCCAGCGCGCGCACCGTCCCGGGCAGCTCGGCCAGCAGCCCGTCGTAGTACCCCCCGCCCTGCCCGAGCCGGGACCCGTCGAGGGACACCGCCAGCGCGGGGACCAGGACCAGCGCCACGTCGGCGGCCAGCAGGCCGGCCGCGCCGCTGCCCAGCTCGGGGCCGGCGGGCACGTCCACCGGCAGGCGTGCGTCGGCCAGGTAGCGACCCTCGTCGCGGGCCCAGGCCAGCCGGCGGCCCCGGTGCGGCACCGGTAGCAGCACCCGGCCCCCCGCCGCGATCACGACGGCGCGCACCAGCGCCGGATCGGGCTCCCCGGGGGCGGCGATGTAGGCCGCGATCGCCGGCGCCGTGGCCAGCGCCCCGGACCGTTCCAGGACCGCGAGGATGCCGCGGGCCGCGGCCGCCCGCTCGGCTGGGGGGCGGGCGCGTCGGGCGGCCCGGATGGTCGCGCGCAGGTCGGCCTTCGAGGGGTGCACGGACCGATCTTCCCCGACCCCGGGGGGCGCCGGAGGTCCGGCGGTATCGTTCGGCGCATGACCATGCTCATCGAGCCCACGCGGACCCGTGCCGCGGTGACGAAGGCGGTCATCCCGGCTGGGGGTCCGGGGACCCGGTTCCTGCCGGCCACCACGGAGATCCCGCGCGAGATGCTGCCCGTCGTCGACAAGCCGGCGGTGCAGTACGTGGTGGAGGAGGCGGTCGCCGCGGGCTGCGACGACCTGCTGCTGGTGACCGCGCCGGGCATGCGCTCCATCGAGGACCACTTCGACCTCGTCCCGCCGCGGGACCTCGTCGCCGAGGCCCCGACCGACCCGGGTCACGAGCCCGTGCGGGCGCCGCACGTGCACTACGTCCGCCAGGGCCAGCCCCTGGGCCTGGGCCACGCAGTGCTGCAGGCCGAGCGGCATGTCGGGGGCGAGGCCTTCGCGCTGCTGCTCGGCGACGACCTCGTGGATGTGCGCGATCCGATCCTGCCCCGGATGCTCGACGTGCGGGCCCGCTACGGCGGCTCGGTCGTGGCGCTCATGGAGGTGCCGGCCGACGAGATCACCGGCCACGGGTGCGCGGCGGCCCGGGCCTGGCTGGAGCAGGACGTCATCGAGCTGGCCGACCTCGTCGAGAAGCCGGCTGTCGACGAGGCGCCCAGCAACCTGGCGATCATCGGCCGCTACGTCCTGGACCCCGAGGTGTTCCCGATCCTGCGCCGCACCCCACCGGGCCGGGGCGGGATGGTGCAGCTGACCGACGCGCTGCGGACCCTGACGGCCCTGCCCGCCGAGCACGGCGGCGGAGTCCGGGGCGTCATCTTCGCGGGGCGCCGCTACGACACGGGCGACCCGCTGTCGTACCTGAAGGCGGTCGTCCAGCTGGCCAGCTGCCGAGACGACCTCGGGGCCGACTTCCGCGCCTGGCTGCGCGAGTTCACCGACGGCCTCGGGGAGTAGCCGGTGCGCTCCGTCGACGACCACGTGGCGACCGTCCTGGCAGGGGTGTCCCCGCTGGAGCCCCTCGACGTGCAGCTGCTGGAGGCCCGGGGCTGCCTGCTGGCCGAGGCGGTCACCGCTCCGTGGCCGCTTCCGGGGTTCGACTCGGCCGCCGTGGACGGCTACGCGGTGCGCAGCCAGGACTGCTCCGGGGCCACGCGGACGCTGCCCGCCCAGCTGCGGGTCGTCGACGACGTGCCCGCCGGGTACCGCGCGACGCATCCGGTGGCGCCCGGCCAGGCGATCCGGATGATGGCCGGCGCGCCGTTGCCGGTCGGCGCGGACGCCGTCGTGGACGTCGAGCGCACCGACGCCGGGATGCCCACGGTGTCCGTGCTGGGTCCGCTGCAGGCTGGCGAGGGGGTCCGCCGCGCCGGCGAGGACGTCGCCCAGGGCCAGGTGGTCGTGGAGGAGGGGGCGCTCGTGGGGGCCCGGGAGGTCGCCCTGCTGGCGGCGGTGGGACGCGCTCGGGTCAGCGTGCGCCCGAAGCCCCGGGTCGTGGTGATCTCGACCGGGACCGAGCTGGTGGAGCCGGGTGCCGCGCTGAGCCCCGGCCTGGTGGCCGACTCCAACGGGTACATGCTCACCGCAGCTGCCCAGGACGCCGGGGCCGTGGCGTTCCGCGCCGGCCCGGTGCCCGACGAGCAGCGGGCGCTGACCGACACCCTGGAGGACCAGCTGGTCCGCGCCGACCTGATCGTGACCACCGGGGGAGTGGCGGTCGGCACGTACGACACGCTGCGCACCGTGCTCGACCGGCTCGGTGCCGTGGAGTTCACCAGGGTCGCCATGACGCCCGGGATGCCGCAGGGCCACGGCCACCTCGGACCGGACGCGGTGCCGATCTTCACGCTCCCGGGCAACCCCGCCAGCGCCTTCGTGTCGTTCGAGGTGTTCGTGCGCCCGGTGATCCGGCGCATGCTCGGCCACGCCCAGGTGACCCGGCCGCTGCGCTCGGCCCGCCTCACCGCCCCGGTCACCGGCCGTCCCGGGGTGCGGACCTACCTGCGCGCCCGCCTGGACGGCCGCGGCGAGGGCCTGACGGCCACCCCGGTCACCGACCCGGGCCTGGTCGGCCTGCGACTGGCCGACTGCCTGGTCGTGCTGCCGGAGGGCGCCGGGCTGGTGGCGGCGGGCACGCCGGTCTCCATCATGCCGGTCGGTGCCTGATGGGGGCCCTGCCCGTGCTGTCCCGGGACCTGGGCGCCGGCACGCTCACGCTGCGTGAGCTGCGCCGCCGCGACTCCCGGGAGTGGCACGACGTCCGGCTGCGCAACGCCGACTGGCTCTCGCCCTGGGAGGCCACCGTCCCCCCGGAGTCCGGCGAGCAGGCGCCGACGTACGGGCAGATGGTGGCCCGGTTCCGTGCCGAGGGCCGCGCCGGGCGCTCCCTGGCGTTCGCGATGGTGTGGGAGCGCCGGCTCGTCGGGCAGCTCACGGTCGCCGGGATCGCCCTGGGATCGCTGCGCTCGGCCTCCATCGGGTACTGGATCGACCAGCGGGTCGCGGGTCTCGGGCTGACCCCGATGGCGGTGGCGATGGCCTGCGACCACTGCTTCGGGACCCTCAGGCTGCACCGGGTCGAGATCGTGATCCGGCCCGAGAACGTGGCGAGCCTGCGGGTCGTCGAGAAGCTGGGCTTCCCCGAGGAGGGGTACCGCCCGCGCTACCTGCACATCGACGGCGACTGGCGCGATCACCGGGTGTTCGCCCTGCACGCCGAGCAAGCTCCCCAGTCCATGGCCGATCTGCTCGCCGCGCGACACGACATCGGGCGTCGCCGACATCCCCGTGGGCCGTACCCGACCTGAGTAGATTTACCGGACGTGACGGGTCTGATCTACGTGGCAATCATCGCCGTATGGGCCATCGTCCTGGTCCCGGCGTGGTTGCGCAGCCATGATCACCTCGAATCACGCTCCGCGGACCCCGCGTCCGACCCGGAGCTGAGCGGTCGTTCCCGCAGGCGAGCCGCCCGTGCCGCGGCACAGCAGTCCGACGAGGTCCCCGAGCCGATCACCGTGCACCGTGAGGACCTGGCCGCAGCCGCAGCCCAGGCGACCCGCGCGGCCGCCCGGGCCAGGGCCGCGGCCAAGCCCCGCAGCGCGGCGGCCCGTCGTCGCGTCGTCCTGGCCGTCCTCGGACTGGCGCTGCTGGTGGTCGGCGGCCTGGTCGTCGCCGGGATCCTGCTGCCGGTTGCCCTGGCCGCACCGGCCGCGCTGCTCGTCGGCTTCCTCGGGGTGGCCCGTCACCAGGTGCGTGCTGCGGCCCGTCGTCGCGCCGCCCACGAGGTTCCCGAGGCCGGCGTGGCGAACGCCCCCGCCTCGGACCCGGCCCGGTCGGCCGGCCGGGCCTCGGGTGGCACCTGGGAGGCCCGCACCGCCCCCCTGCCGACCTACGTCACCGCGCCGCCAGCCGCCGGGTTCCCCCGGGTCATCGACACCGCCACCCCCGGCGCCTGGACCGCAGCCGCGATGCTCGAGCGCGCGCAGCAGGAGAAGGCCCGCGCCGAGCGGCTCGCTGCGGCCAAGGCCGAGGCGATCGCCCGCGCCAAGGCCGAGCAGGCCGCTGCCGAGGCCCGCAGCCGCGACGAGGAGTTCCTCGCCGACCAGGCTGCCCGCTGGGCCCCGCGGCCCACGTCCGCGCCGTACCCGCGCCGCCGCGCCGTCAACGAGTAGTCCGCCCCGGGCGACCGGGACGGGTTTGGCGGTGGCCCCCGGGACTGGGTACCCTAGGGGCCGCAAGGGGCTGTAGCGCAGCTGGTAGCGCACCTCGTTCGCATCGAGGGGGTCAGGGGTTCGAGTCCCCTCAGCTCCACCCCATGAACCGCCCACCGGGACGATCCGGTGGGCGGTTCGCTGTGTTCGGTCGCCCAGGATGACCGGGGCGTCGCCGCGTGGACCGGCAGCGGTGTGGCGCACAATCGGGGCAGTGGACGGCAGCGGGGGGACATGAGCGGTGCAGCGGGGTGGTACCCCGATCCGAGCGGCCAGTACGGGTCACGGTGGTGGGACCCCGTGCAGGGCTGGAGCGCCACGGCGGTCGCGGGCCCGCTCGATCCACGCCCGTGGCCAGCGGCCCAGCCGCCGCGCAGTTCCGGGTTGGGCGCGGGGCTGGCTGCCATGCTGGGCGCCGCCCTGCTCGTCCTCGGCGTTGTCCTCGGGGTCGCCGCCGTCAGCACTGACTGGACCGTGCTGGTGATGGGCCGCCCATTGCCGCAGGCACCGCCGCTTCCGGCCGGCAGCCACGTGGTCGAGTCGTTCGACGGCTCGGACTCCGACGCCGGGTGGGTCGGCCTCCGGGGGTCGACGTTCACCTCCGACCTGACCGAGGCCGAGGTGGCCCGCTTCCTGCGGGGCCAGTTCCGCACCACCCAGGGGTGGTGGGAGGTCTCGCCGGCGCAGGGGATCCGGGACACGGACGGGGTCCGCTCCCGCTGCTGGGCCAGGGTGCGCAATGCCGAGGGCGACTGGGAGTCGGTTCTGCAGCTGTCCGGTCCGACGACGGGGAGGTTCCTGGTCATGCACTCCGACATCGGTCGCGATCACGTCGGGCTGCAGGACGGCGTCCCGACGATGGACGGGTGCTGGGACCCCACGGGCTGGGTGGACTCCAGCGCCCTGACCTGGGTGGGCCAGTGACACCTGCCCCCACACCCCTCGGGAGCAACCCGCCCACCCGGCGGGTAGGTTTCGAGGGGGTGGAGCGGAGGCTGTGATGGCAGAGGACTCCCTGGACCGGATGGGCGCGTTCGACGCCGTGATGTGGGGGATCGAGGAGGATCCGATCCTGCGCTCGGTGATCGTCGCCCTCGTCGTGCTGGACCGGGAACCGGACACGGACGTGCTCGTCGACCGGGTGACCCGGATGTCGCTGGCGGTGCCCCGGCTGCGCCAGCGGGTGATCGGCAACCCCGTGTCGCTGGTGCCGCCGCGCTGGGAGGTCGACCCGTTCTTCGACATCTCCTACCACCTGAAGCGCTACCACGTGCCCGCCGACGGCACGTTCCGCCCGGTGCTGCGGATCGCCGAGCAGATGGCCGAGCAGGACTTCGACCGGGATCGGCCGCTGTGGGAGATGGCCCTGGTCCAGGGCTTCGACGGCGACCGGTCGGCGGTCATCGTCAAGCTGCACCACGCGATCACTGACGGGGTGGGCGGGCTGGCCATGTCCGCGGCCCTGTTCGACCTCACCCGGGACCCGGCGACGGATCTGGGCCCCCTGCCCCCCGCCCCGCGCGCCGATGTGCTCGACGCGTCCGGTCGGCTCAGCAACGGCCTGCACTTCGCGACCCGGGCGGTCACCGCCGGCGGGGCCGCACTGGCCCGGGCGGCGGCAGACCTGGCCGGGCGCGTGGTCACCCAGCCGGTCGACTCCGCGGTGGCCGGCTCCGCGTTCGCCCAGTCCGCAGCCCGCCTGCTGGCCCCGGCCTCCGAGCCGCTCAGCCCGCTCATGCACGGCCGGTCGCTGTCGTGCGAGATGGCGGTCCTGCACATGCCCTTCCGGGCGCTGCGTGACGCCGGCCGGGCTCAGCGGGCCACCCTGAACGACGCCTTCGTGGCCGCGGTCGCCGGGGGCGTGGCCGCGTACCACGAGGCGCACAACGCCCCGGCCCGCGAGGTCCGGGTGAACATGCCGGTGAGCATGCGCACCGGCGGGGACCTGACCGCGGGCAACCGGTGGGTTCCGGCACGGTTCCCGCTGCCCATCGACACCGGCGACACCGCCACCCGGATCCGGCGGCTGTCCCCGATCCTGGCCCGGGCCCGCCGGGAGCCGGCCCTGGCCCTGAGCGACACCATCTACCGGGCCCTGGCCGTGCTGCCGCGCAGCCTCACCACGTCCATCACCGCGGGGATGATGAAGGGCTGCGACCTGGCGATCACCAACCTGCCCGGGCCCCCGGTCGCCCTGTTCGCGGCCGGGGCCGAGGCGCTGGCCGTGGTGCCGTTCGCCCCCAAGGCCGGGGCGGCGGCCAACATCGCGCTGATGACCTACCACGGGTCCGCCTTCGTGGGCGTCACGATCGACACCCGGGCGATCCCGGACCCCGCGGTGTTCGTCGAGCACCTCGCCGTCGGGTTCGAGCAGGTGCTGGTGCTGGGCGACCCGCAGGCCCGGGCGCAGGTCGGGTTCCACTCCGGAGCGCGTCCCGAGCCGGTCGGCCCGGGCGCCTAGCATGACTGCGTGACCCTGCTGACCGAGCCGCCGGTGACCCTGCCGGGCAGCCCGCCCGCCGTGGCCCTGCACCGACCGATGCCCTCGACCGGGTGGCGGGGCTGGATGGGCCCCCTGGCCGTCACGGTGCTCGCCGGGATCCTGCGGCTGTGGGACCTGGGACGGCCGCACGCGATCATCTTCGACGAGACCTACTACGTGAAGGACGCCCTGTCGCTGCTGCGGTTCGGCTACGAGCGCAGCGCCGTCCAGGACGCCGACGCCCAGATCCTGGCCTCCGGTGGGCCGTGGGACACCGTCGGGATCTTCCAGGACGGCGCGTCGTTCGTCGTGCACCCGCCGCTGGGCAAGTGGGTGATCGCGGCCGGGGAGTGGGCGCTCGGGGTGGACCCGACGGGGTGGCGCGTCGGCGTGGCCATCCTGGGCACGTTCAGCGTGCTCATCGTGGCGCGGATGATCCGCCGGCTGACCCGGTCGGACGTCGTGGGGACCGTCGCGGGACTGCTCGTGGCCCTGGACGGCATCCACCTGGTGCTCAGCCGGTCCGCCCTGCTGGACATGACCCTGTTCTTCGCCGTCGTCGCCGCGTTCGCGATGCTGCTGGTCGACCGTGACGCGGTGCGCCGGCGCGCGGACAGCTGGCTGACCCTGTGGGACGGTCAGGCCGTCGCCGTCGGTCCCGGCTTCGGGCTGCGGCCGTGGCGGATCGGTGCCGGCGTGGCCCTCGGGGCCGCCTGCGCCACGAAGTGGAGCGGGCTGTGGTTCGTCGCCGCGTTCGGGGTGCTCAGCGTGTTCTGGGACTACCAGGCCCGCCGGGCGATGGGCGTGCAGCGCCCCGCCACCGGCGTGCTGGTCCGCGACGCCGGACCTGCCCTGCTCAGCCTCGTGGGCGTGGCCGGCGTGGTCTACGTCGCGTCGTGGACCGGGTGGCTGGCCACCGACGGCGGGTACGACCGGCAGTGGGCCGCCGGGCGCGGCGGCGTGCTGCCGGAGGCGCTGCGCTCCCTGGTGGAGTACCACCGGGCCGCGTGGGCGTTCCACGTGTCGCTGGACTCGTTCCACTCCTACCAGTCCAGCGCGTGGTCCTGGCCGTTCATGACCCGGCCGACGTCGTTCTACTACGACACCCCGCAGGGCTGCGGCGCCGACCGGTGCTCCGCGGAGGTCCTGGCCCTGGGCAACCCGGTCATCTGGTGGGCCGGGCTGCTCGCCCTGGGCCACAACGCGTGGCGGGCCGTGGCCGGGCGGGACTGGCGCAGCGGTGCGCTGCTCGTGGGCTACCTGGCCGGCTGGGCGCCCTGGATGCTCTACCACGACCGCACGATCTTCACCTTCTACGCGGTCGTGATGCTGCCGTTCCTGGCCGGCATGCTGGCGATCTCCCTGGCCAGCCTGGCCGGGGGTGCGGACGCCAGCCCGACCCGGCGGCGGTGGGGCCTGATCGGGGCCGGCTGCGTGCTGGTGCTGGTCGTGGCAGCGGCGTGGTTCTTCTACCCGATCTGGACCGGTCAGCTGCTCACGTACGAGCACTGGGACTGGCGGATGTGGATGCCCACCTGGGTCTAGGCCCGGCCCGGCTGCGGGTCCCGCTGGGCTGACCTGCTGGCCACGACCGCGTCGTACACCACCCGGCGCGGCGTGCCCGTGACGTGGGCGACCGTGGCGATGGCCTCCTTGCGGGGGGTCCCGGCCAGCTCCAGGGCCGCCACCCGCGCCGCCAGCGGCTCGGCCCCGACCGCCTCGCCGCGGACGCGCTGCCCGCCCTGCACCACCACCGTGATCTCCCCGCGCACGCCACCCCCGGCCCAGCCGGCCAGCTCGGCCAGGCCACCGCGGCGGACCTCCTCGAACGTCTTGCTCAGCTCCCGGCACACCGCCGCCGGCCGGTCCGGGCCGAACGCGTCGGCCAGGTCGGACAGCGTCGCCGCCAGCCGGTGCGGGGACTCGAACAGGACCAGGGTGCGGGGCTCGTCGGCCAGCTCGTCGAGCCGGGCGCGCCGCTCCGCCCCGCGTCGCGGCAGGAACCCCTCGAAGCAGAACCGGTCGCACGGCAGCCCCGACACCGCCAGCGCGGTGGTGACCGCCGACGGGCCCGGCACGGCCGTGACCCGGTGGCCGGCGTCCAGCGCTGCCCGGGCGGCCCGGTAGCCGGGGTCGCTGACCGAGGGCATCCCCGCGTCGGTGACCAGGGCGACGGTGCCGCCCCCGGCCAGGACCTCCAGCAGCCGGGGCAGCCGCTGGGTCTCCACGTCCTCGTAGAACGACACCACCGGTCCCTCGCGGTGCACCCCGAGGTCGGACAGCAGCCGGGCCAGCCGTCGGGTGTCCTCGGCCGCGACCAGGTCCGCAGCGGCAAGCAGGTCCGCCAGCCGGGCCGGGGCGTCGGCCGGGTTGCCCAGCGGGGTGCCCGCCAGGACCAGCGTCCCGGTGCTCTCGGTGGCCTGCATGGGCCCATCGTGCCCTACCCGGGCCCCTCTAGAATCAGCACCCATGAGCCCGAGCGGCAGCACGTTCTACGTCACCACGCCCATCTACTACGTCAACGACGCCCCTCACATCGGGCACGCCTACACGACCGTCGCCGCCGACACGATCTGCCGCTGGCACCGCCAGCGCGGCGAGGACGTGTGGTTCCTGACCGGCACCGACGAGCACGGCGAGAAGGTGCTGCGCACCGCCACGGCGGCCGGGGTCACCCCGCAGGCCTGGGCCGACCGCCTCGTGGCCGAGCACTGGAAGCCCGTCCTGGGCACCCTGGACGTGGCCAACGACGACTTCATCCGCACCACGGAGCGCCGCCACACCCAGCGGGTCCAGCAGTTCCTCACCCGCCTGAAGGACGCCGGGCACATCTACTCCGGTGACTACGAGGGCCCCTACTGCGTGGGGTGCGAGGAGTTCAAGCTGGCCTCCGAGCTCGTCGCGGGGACCGGGGAGCTGGAGGGCCAGCTGCTGTGCCCGGTGCACGGGCGCCCGGTCGAGACCGTGTCCGAGACCAACTGGTTCTTCCGGTTGTCGGCGTTCGCCGAGCCGTTGCTGCGCCACTACGAGCAGCACCCCACTGCGGTGGCCCCGCAGAGCGCGTACAACGAGGTCGTCTCCTTCATCCGCGGCGGCCTGCAGGACCTCTCGATCTCCCGGTCCAGCTTCGACTGGGGCATCCCGGTGCCCTGGGATCCCTCCCAGGTCGTGTACGTCTGGTTCGACGCGCTGCTCAACTACGCCACCGCCGTCGGTCTGGGCGACGAGCCGCCCGCGCCGGGGGCCGCGCAGTTCGCACGAACCTGGCCGGCGAACATCCACCTGGTCGGCAAGGACATCCTGCGGTTCCACGCCGTGATCTGGCCGGCGATGCTGATGGCCGCGGGCCTGCCGCTGCCGGGCCAGGTGTTCGCGCACGGGTGGCTGCTCGTGGGCGGCGAGAAGATGAGCAAGACCAAGCTCACCGGCATCGCGCCCAGCCAGATCGTCGACCACTTCGGCGTCGACGCCTTCCGGTACTACTTCCTGCGGGCCATCCAGTTCGGCCAGGACGGGTCGTTCTCCTGGGAGGACATGACCGCCCGGTACACCTCCGAGCTCGCCAACGGGCTGGGGAACCTGGCCTCCCGGGCCACGGCCATGGTGGGGCGGTACTTCGGCGGCTACCTGCCCGCCCCGGGTGCCCTGGCCAACGCCGACCTGGCGCTGGCCGACGGCCTCGTGACAGCCGTCCAGGACGCCGACGCCGCGTACTCCCGGCTGGACTTCACCGCCGGGATCGGCGCGGTGAAGACCTTCGTCGACGCGGTCAACCTCTACGTCACCGAGCAGGAGCCCTGGGCCCTGGCCAAGCGGGCCGACGACCCGGTCGCCCACGAGCGGCTGGCCACCGTGCTGTACGTCACCTGCGAGGCCCTGCGTGCCGTGGCGGTGCTGCACAACGCGGTCATGCCGCGTGCCATGGGGCTGATGTGGGAGGCGATCGGGGCCGCGCAGGGCATCGGGCCGATCGGCGACTGCGCGATCGCCGATGCCAGCCGGTGGGGCCAGTTGCCCGCCGGGGTTCCGGTCACCAAGGGCGCCCCGCTGTTCCCGCGGCTGGCCGAGGAGGCGCCCGCCGGTGGCTGACGTGCGGCCCCCGCTGCCCGAGCCGCTGCCCCGGCCCGTGCCGGACTCCCACTGCCACATCGACATGCGTGGCGGCGACGAGGACGCCCTGACCCCGCAGCAGGCGCTGGCGGCCGCCCGTGAGGTCAACGTCTGCGGGATCGTGCAGGTCGGCTGCTCGATCCGGGACGTGGCCGCGGCCGTCGAGATGGCCGAGCAGAACCCGGGCATCGTGGCCGCGATCGGCATCCACCCCAACGAGGCCCCGCGGCTGGCCCGCGACGGCCGGCTGGCCGGGGCCGTGGCCGAGGTGGAGCGGCTCGCGCGAGGCTCGCAGCGGGTCCGTGGCATCGGCGAGACCGGGCTGGACCACTTCCGGACCCGGGAGCCGGAGGGATGGGCGATCCAGGAGGAGTCCTTCCGCGCCCACATCGACCTTGCCCGCCGCCTGGGCCTGGCCCTGGTCATCCACGACCGCGACGCCCACGACGACGTGGTCCGGGTCCTGCTCGACGAGCGGGCCGGCGCCGGCCTTCCCGAGGTCGTCGTGTTCCACTGCTTCTCCGGTGACGCCGACCTGGCCCGGCTGGCCGCCGACCACGGGTGGTACGTGTCGTTCGCCGGGACGGTCACCTTCACCAATGCCCGCGACCTGCACGCCGCAGCGCCCGTCGTCCCGCGCGACCGGATCCTGGTCGAGACCGACGCCCCCTACCTGACCCCGACGCCGCACCGGGGCAGGGTCAACGCCAGCTACCTGGTGCCGCTGACGGTCCGCCGGTTGGCCGAGCTGCGCGGCGTCGAGCTGGCGGCCCTCTGCGACGACCTGGCCGCGAACACCCGGCGGGCCTTCGGGGACTGGGAGTGAGCGTCCTGCTCGGCCCCGCCGACGTGCGGGCCCTGGCCGAGCAGCTCGGGCTGCGCCCCACCAAGACCCTCGGCCAGAACTTCGTCATCGACCCCAACACGGTGCGCCGCATCGTGCGCACCTCACGGGTCGAGCCCACCGAGACCGTCCTCGAGGTCGGCCCCGGCCTCGGGTCGCTGACGCTGGCCCTGCTGGAGCGCGGCTGCGGCGTGGTCGCGATCGAGATCGACCCGGTGCTGGCCGTCCAGCTGCCGCGCACCGTGGCGCAGCGACTGCCCGGCGGGGCCGACCGGCTGGCCGTGCTCGGGGCCGACGCCCTGGCCGTCACCGGCGTGCCGGGCGGGCCCACCGCGCTGGTGGCCAACCTGCCCTACAACGTCAGCGTCCCGGTGCTGCTGCACCTGCTCAGTGCGCTGCCCGGCCTGCGCCGCGCCCTGGTCATGGTGCAGCTGGAGGTGGCCGAGCGGCTGGCGGCGCCGCCCGGGTCGCGGGTGTACGGCGTGCCCTCGGCCAAGGCCAGGTGGTTCGCCGAGGTCCGGCAGGCCGGCGTGGTGGGACGCAGCGTGTTCTGGCCCGTCCCCAACGTGGACTCGGGACTGGTCGAGCTGGTCCGCCGCGACCCGCCGCGCACCGACGTGGGTCGCGAGGAGGTGTTCGCCGTGATCGACGCGGCGTTCTCGCAGCGCCGCAAGATGCTGCGCTCCGCCCTGGCCGGCTGGGCCGGTGGGTCGGCGCGCGCCACCGAGGTGCTGCTGGCGGCGGGGGTCGACCCCACGGCCCGGGGGGAGTCCCTGGACGTCGCGGCGTTCGCCGCCATTGCGGCGTCCGGGCGAACCTGATCCGCTGTCCCTGCCCGACCGGGCCACCGGGCGGCTACGGTGGCGCCATGCGTCTGCCCATCCGACTGGCGGGCCTGGGCCTGGCCGCCGCAGCCCTGGTCGCCCCCGCGACCCTGCCCGCGCAGCAGCCCGTGTCCGGCGCGGCAGCCGCCTCCGCGCTGGCAGCCGTCCCGG
>JBDHZV010000013.1:0-39002 GCA_039812125.1 Candidatus Nanopelagicales bacterium | reverse complement strand
GGGGTGCTGCTCCTGCTGGTCGGGGTGCGATTCCTGGTGGTGGCCGGATGAGGGCTGCGCCGGGGCACAGCCCCCGGCTGGTGCTGAACTCGACCAGCCTGATGGCCTCCACCGTCCTGACCTCCGCGGTCGGGCTGGCGTACTGGGCGCTGGCCGCGCGGCTGGCCTCGCCGGGCCAGGTCGGCACGGGCTCCGCCCTCGTGTCGGCGGCGACCCTGCTCGCGGGGCTGGCCCAGCTCAGCCTCGGGATGTTCGCCCTTCGACACCTGCCCACCGCCGGGGACCGGGCGGCCCGGTGGGTGACCGCCTGCTTCATGGCCACCGGGGCCACCGCCGTGGTCCTGGCCGTGGGCTACGTCGCGCTCGGGCTCGGCGGGGCGTTCCTGGCCGGCGGTCCGACGATCGCGGTCTTCGTGGTGGCCGTTCCGGTGCTGGCGCTGTTCATCCTGCAGGACTCCGTGGTGCTCGGGCTGGGGGCGGCCCCGCTCGTGCCGGTGCAGAACCTGGCGTTCTCCCTGGCCAAGCTGGCCCTGCTGCCGGCGCTGGCCGGGCTGGCGGTGGTGTCGGGGATCTTCCTGTCGTGGGTGCTCACCGCCGCCGTGGCTGTCACCGCGGTCATGATCGTGATCTACCGCGGCCTCGTGCACGTCCCGACCCCGCGCCGTGAGCCGCTCCCGCCGCGCCGGGAGCTCGGGAGGTTCCTGGCCCTGCAGTACGTGGTCGTGGTCACCGCGCACGTGGCCGCGTTCGGGATGCCGCTGCTGGTGGTGGCCCGGCTCGGCACGGTCGCGGCCGGGTTCTTCGCCCTGCCCTGGATGATCGGCTCGGCCTTCGAGCAGCTCAACAACGCCGTGCTGCGGGCGCTGAGCGTGCATGCCACGGCCGCCAACCCGGTGACCCGCGCCGAGCTGGCCCGCACCGCCGGCCTGCTCGGCCTGGTCTGCGGCGTCGGCGCCGTCGTCCTGGCCGTCCTGGCCCCGGTCGTGCTCGACGTGGCGGCGCCCGGATACGCCGCAGCCGGGACCCCGCTGCTGCGCACCATGTGCCTGGCAGCACCGTTCGTCGCCGTGTGGCAGCTCGGTCGCACCCTGCTGTGGCTGGACGGCAGGATGCGGCTGCTGGCGATCACCGACGTGCTGGCGGTGGCCGCCGTGCTGGCACTGGCGTGGCTGCTGACCCCGGTCCTGGGACTGGTCGCACCCGGCTGGGCCTGCGTGATCGGCTACGGCACCGGGGCGCTGCTCAGCGCGCCCTGGCTGGTGCGCCGGCTGCGGCCGATCCTGGCCGCGCCCGTCCCGTCCGCAGTCGCCGAGCCGGTCACCTCCGCGGTCCACCCGCCTGTGGGTCGGTGAGGGCTACGCCTGCCGGGTCGCTGCGGCAGGCCCCGCAGCCGACGCCCGACGCGCCAGGGCCTGCACCGCTCCCCCCGCGATCTTGACCCGGGAGGCCCGCGCCCAGCGCGGTCCGAGCCAGGCCCGGCGCTCGCGCACGATCCCGGACGACTCCACCGCCCACCGGGCGATCCCGCCGATCGAGTCGGCGCGCGGGCACGGGAAGGCCAGCAGCCCGTGGTCGCCGTCGTCCCGACGACCCGCCATGGGGGGCCAGCTGGGTGCACCCGTCGCTGCGATCACCTGCAGGTACGGTCCGAGCAGGTCGACGCCGGCCTCCTGCAGGGCCGGCCACGCCCCGAAGACCCGGGCGTTCACGTCGATCAGCCGGGGCCGGCCGTCGGTGCCGCTGACCCAGTCCAGGTTCAGGAACCCGGTGTAGCCCAGGGCGGCGACGAGTCGCCGGGTGTGGGCGAGCGCCTCGGGGTGGTCCACGACCCGGACCCGGGCCGACGGCCCGCGCGGGTCGCCCGGGTGCGGGCGGCCGACCATCGCGACCTCGGCGAGCAACCGCCCCGCCAGCGCCACCCCGGCGGTCATCAGTCCCCCGGCGACCAGGCACTCCTCGGCGAACACCCCCGGGCCCGGCAGCGCGGTGAGGTCCCTCCAGGCCGCGGCCAGCGCATCCGGGTCGTCGGCGCGGCGCACCCCCACCCCGGCGAAGCCCGCCCGCGCCTTGACCATGACCGGGAACTCCACGGCCTCGGGCCGGTCCCAGGCACGCGGCACCGGCACGCCCGCGCCGGCGGCGAACCGGTGCATCGCGAGCTTGTCGCCCAGGACTGCCGGGTCGGCGTCGCCGGACACCCGCCGGGCGCTGGTGCGCCACCGGGGCAGCGCTGCATCGAGCGGCGCGACCAGGTCGTCGTGGGCGTGCACGTCGACCACCACGCCCGGCACCCGCCCGGCGATCCCCGGATCGACCGACCACCCGTTCCCACTGCCGGACACCGCGTGCAGCGTCCGCTCGAACAGCAGGCCGTCCGCCCGGGCGGCCACCCGGGCGACGCTCCCGCGCGGCGGCACGGTCACCCGGACCACGCGCACGCCGTGCTGGCGCAGCGCCCCGGCCAGGGCCGCGAAGGCCTCCCACATGTGGGTGTCGACGAAGACGACGGTCGCCCCCGGGCTCGGCGGCGCCGACCTGCCCACCCGGGCAGCCAGCGTGCCGGTCATGGCGTGAGCCCCTCGGTCAGCGCGGCGTGGGCGGCGAGCACCGGCACGAACTCGGTCTCGCGGGACCCCCCCGGGGACCCCGGCCACGTCCACAGGCAGTTGGTGCACAGCGTCCGGGTCCCCTGCGGGTTCCACAGCAGTGCCACGTGCCCGCCGGCCGCCCGGATCGTGTCCAGGGCCAGGTCGATCGACTCGGGCGTCGCCGGGATCCAGTGGCTGTACGAGGTGGCCGTGCGGTCCTGCGCCGGGGAGTAGACCTCCATCCACCACTGGGGCAGGTCGGTGCGGGCACGGATCCAGTCGCCGATGGCCCGCAGCTTCCCCACGGCCTCGGCCACCGGGATGGTGCGCCCGGTGTAGCGGTTGGCCGTGGAGGCGTTGAGGGTGAGGAAGTCCGCCCCGGCCGCGTGCTCCAGCCAGTACGACAGCGCGTCCAGGGCACGCTGGTCCACGACCCCCCACGCGCCGCGCACGTCGCTGGGGTCCGACATCGCCTCGGCGAAGGCCCAGGAGTCCATGACGGGTCCGGGGCCACCGACCTGCAGCGTCGGGTCGTGCTGCTTGAGCGCGCGGTACACGGTGTCGTAGAAGGTCACGAACTGCGGCATGTCCCAGTCGTTGCTCCACGGGTTGTAGAACCCGCGCAGCTCGCTCCACACCGCGAAGTGGCGCACCTGGGGATAGCGCTGGGCCACCGCCACCGCCAGCGCCGCGAAGTCGTCGTAGTGCTCGGGGTCCGGCGCCACGCCGAGCCGGTCCCAGTCGGTCCGCCCGGCGGTGCCCCCCTTCATCCAGTCGGGGGCGCAGCACAGCGTGACCACGGGGGTGCCCCCGGTGGCCCCGATGCGGGCCAGCCGCTGGTCCAGGGACTGCCAGTCGTACTGGCCGGGGGACGGCTCCGGGTTCAGCGCGCCCCAGCCCATCAGGAACTGGTTCTGCACGGGCGCGGCTCGCCGCAGGATGTCCTCGGCCAGCGCCTGGGCCGGCTGCGGATCCCACGGCTCGATCGTGTCCTGGGTGTGCGTGACCCCCACGAACAGCGGCCCGGTGGCGTCGGGCAGCTCGGTGCTGCCGCGCGCCGAGCTCAGGGCGCGCGCGGGCAGCACCAGGGCCACCACCGCCCCGATGGCCACGATGACCCAGATCAGGCGCCGGTACCCGGACTCCTCGGCCATCGGCGCTCACCCCCCGGGGGGCGGCGCGCCCGCCACCGGCCGCGCAGGTACCAGACCGGCCCGCGCAGCATCCCGGACAGCTCCGCGCGGGTCAGGTCCGATGGGTAGTCGTCCTGTCGGCCGGAGTTCCGCCGGCTGGTCGGGTCGATGAGGAACCACACGCCCTGCGGCACCGCGCGCAGCACCCCCGCGGCGGCGGACGGCCCTGCGAGCATCCGCTTGGTCAGCATCGCGGTCAGCCCCGAGCCGTACCCGACCATCTGTCGACGCAGTCCCTCGTGGTCGGCGCGGTGGACGTGGCGGATCAGTGCGGCCGGTTCGTACCGCACGACGCCGCCGGCCAGCACCAGGGCCAGCAGGACGTCGAGGTCCTCGCCGCCGCGGCTGGGGGTCCCCACCCCGAGGGCCTCGTCGAAGCCGCCCAGCCCCGCCAGGACCTCCCGACGGAAGGCCATGTTGTTGCCCGAGCCGAACGATCCGGCGCTGTAGGGGTAGAACAGCGGGTCGACCGCGGTCCGGGAGGCCGTGTACGAGCGCGCCACCAGGCCCTTCCCGAAGCCGCCCGCCAGCTCGAAGCGGATCTGGGCCGGGGTGTCGAGCACCGCCGGGATGACCAGCCCGGTCACCGCACCGGCCTCCGGGTGGCGCACGAACACCGCTGCGAGGCTGCTCGCCCACGACGCATCGACGTGCACGTCGTCGTCGGTGAACGCGACGAGGTCGTGGCGGGCCGCGGCGACCCCGGCGTTGCGGGCGGCACTGATGCCAGGGCGCGGCTCGTGGACGTAGCGGACCCGCGGGTCGGGGTGGCTCTGGACGAGCCGCGCGGTGAGGTCGGTGCTGGGGGCGTTGTCCACGACGATCACCTCCACCCGCGGGTGGTCCCCCGCCAGCACGGTCGCGAGGGCCGCGGCCAGGGCCTCCGGGCGGTCCCGGGTGGGGATCACGACCGACACCGCCGGCAGCTCGGCCAGCGCGACCGGCGGGTCCGGATCGGGGCAGCCCGCGACCGCGTGACGGGCCAGGTCGACCAGGTCGAGGGCGTCGAGGCCCTCCGGTGGGAGGTCCACGTCCACCTGGGCGACCGGCCGGCCGGCCACGCGCAGGAGTACCCGGGCCCGCGCGTAGCGCACCCCCGAGGCAGTCCTGGCCGTGCCGTCGAGGTCGGGCAGGGCGCCGTCGAGGTCCCAGACCACCACGCGCACGGGGCCGATGCCCACGGGGGCTGGCGTCGTCGTGCAGGTCATCCTGGCTCCTCCCGGTCCTGGCCGCGACGGGTCGGCACGGATCTGCTGGTCACCGCGCCAGCGTGTACGCCGTGAACCAGTCCACCTGGACTGTTCCCGACGCGGTTGCCGGTACCGGCGTGGCATCCAGGGTGGTCTCGGTCTGCAGCACGACGTGCATGGGCCGGTCGGGGACGTCGGTGGTCGACACGCCGATCACGACGCCGTCGAGCAGGAACGTCACCCGGCCGGGAGCCCATTCGGTGGTGGCGACGTGCCACCCGGTGAACGTCGCCGTGGTCGGGAAGGCGTCCTGGCCGCCAGCGGCGTCGGCGTGGTGGGCGAACGCGGAGATCCGCCCTGTCAGGTCGCCCTCCGGGAAGTCGATCTCGCCGTCCAGCGGCCACGTCTCGGAGTCCGGCCACAGCAGGAACGCCAACTTGTAGCCCGGCACCGCATCGGCACGGAACCGGACCGAGAACCGGCCGTAGGTCATCTGCGGCAGCCGCGGCAGTGGGGCGGCCACGTAGGGCTGGCCGCCCTCGGAGTGCAGCCAGATGCGCAGCTGCCCGTCCGACACCGACAGGGTGCGCTGGGGGCTGTACATGCCCTTCCCGGACGTGTCGCGCCACGGCTGCGGATAGGCGTCCCACCGCGGGGCGTAGACGTCGGTGAACGTCCCCCGGGCAGCAGGGGTGGCGAAGTCCTCGGCGAAGACCTGGCGCCAGCCCGGCAGGTCGCCCTGGGGCATCGTGGTCGGGGTCGCCACCGGTGCCGCCGCCCGGGTGGTGACCGGCACGGCCGTGGAGCGGGCCGACCACCGCGAACCGGCCAGGGCGACGACCTGGAAGGTGTACCGCGTGCCCGGGGCGAGCCCGTAGCCGGTCCAGGTCGTCGAGCGGGAGGAACCTGCCCAGGCACCGTTGCGGTAGATGTCGTAGGAGGTGGCTGCGCCCACCGCGCGCCACGACAGGCTGACGGAGGTGGCCGAGACCGAGGTGGCACGCAGGCCCGTCGGCGTGGCCGGCGCAGTCGCCACTGCCGTCGTGGTCGTCCCTGCGGACCCCCTCGTTGCCTTCGCCCTGGTCCGCTTCTTGCCCTTCTTGGCCTTCTTCGTGGACTTCTTGGACTTCTTCGTGGACTTCTTGGACTTCTTCTTGGCCTTCGTGGTCTTCTTCGCGGACTTCGTCGCCGTGGTTGCCGCGCTCACGCCGGCGGCCTGCGGGGCGCCAGCAGCCGCAGCGGCCGCCGCCGAGGCGGACGTGGCCGCGGTGGCGGCGGGCGCCACGGCCCCGGCGAGCAGGCCCAGCACGGCCACCGCTGCCACGAGCCCACGTGCCAGGGACGCTGCCATGCCGTGGGAGTCGGCACCGCCACGGGTCGGCTTGTCCTGCGCGCGGGGGCCTCACCCGGACGGAGCATCGCGCCACCGGTGATCCGTCACGCCCGGGGCATGCGGACCGCCAGCCCGATCCGGCCGGTTGCATGCGGGCACCCCGAACGCCCCACCTCGCTCACCGAACGTGAACGAGGTGGACCACCGTGCGGGGTCGTCCGGTTCGCAGCGGGCCGGTCAGGCGCCCCGATGCATCGTGCGGGCCTCGGCACCCATGGCCGCCTTGAGCCTGCTGCGGGCCCGCAGCTCGGCGGCCTTCTCGGCCCGGTCGACGCTGCCGTCGGCCAGGATCCGGTCCAGGGCACGCTGGGCCCGGGCCACGTCGATCTCGGTGTCCAGCTCGGCCGTCTCGGCCAGGATGGCCACCTTGTTGTGGCTCACCGAGAAGAAGCCGCCGTGCACCACGGCCCCGACGACCTCCCGCTGCGGCGTCTCGATGCGCACCGCCCCGTCCACCAGCAGCGCGAGCAGCGGTTCGTGACCGGCCATGATGCCGATCTCGCCCTCGGGCGTGGTGGCCACGACCAGCCGGGCCGCGCCCGACCACACCGGTCGGTCCATCGCGACCAGCGAGACGCTCATCTCGGCCATCGTCATCAGCCCTTGAGCTTGGCCGCGTTGCGCTCGACGTCCTCGATGCCGCCGCACATGAAGAACGCCTGCTCGGGGATGTGGTCGAACTCGCCCTCGGCCAGCGACTTGAACGCGGCGATCGTCTCCTCGACGGGGACGAACGAGCCCGGAAGACCCGTGAACGCCTCGGCGACGAACATGTTCTGGGAGAGGAACCGCTGGATCCGACGGGCCCGGTTGACCAGGAGCTTGTCCTCCTCGGACAGCTCGTCGATGCCCAGGATCGCGATGATGTCCTGCAGGTCCTTGTACCGCTGCAGGATCTCCTTGGTGCGCGCCGCGACGGCGTAGTGCTCGTCGCCGACGATGCGCGGGTCCAGGATCCGCGAGGTGGAGTCCAGCGGGTCCACGGCCGGGTAGATCCCCAGCTCGGAGATCGGCCGGGAGAGCACCGTCGTCGCGTCGAGGTGGGCGAAGGTGGTCGCCGGAGCGGGGTCGGTCAGGTCGTCAGCCGGCACGTAGATGGCCTGCAGCGACGTGATCGAGTGCCCGCGCGTCGAGGTGATCCGCTCCTGCAACTGGCCCATCTCGTCGGCCAGGGTCGGCTGGTAGCCCACCGCGGAGGGCATCCGGCCCAGCAGTGTGGAGACCTCGGAGCCGGCCTGGGTGAACCGGAAGATGTTGTCGATGAACAGCAGCACGTCCTGCTTCTGCACGTCGCGGAAGTACTCCGCCATCGTCAGCGCGGACAGTGCGACCCGCAGCCGGGTGCCGGGCGGCTCGTCCATCTGGCCGAAGACCAGCGCGGTGTCCTTGATGACGCCGGACTCGGTCATCTCCAGGAACAGGTCGTTGCCCTCGCGGGTGCGCTCCCCCACCCCGGCGAACACCGACACGCCGCCGAAGTTCTTGGCGACGCGGGTGATCATCTCCTGGATCAGCACGGTCTTGCCCACACCGGCGCCCCCGAACAGGCCGATCTTGCCGCCCTGCACGTAGGGGGTGAGCAGGTCGATGACCTTGATGCCGGTGGTGAACACCTCGGTCTTGCTCTCGAGCTGGTCGAACGCCGGGGGCTGGCGGTGGATGCCCCACCGCTCGGTGATCTGCAGCGACGACTCCGGCACATCCAGGGGCTTGCCCAGGGTGTTCCACACGTGGCCCTTGGTCACGTCGCCGACCGGGACGGTGATGGACTCCCCGGTGTCGCGGACCGCGGCCCCGCGGACCAGCCCGTCGGTGGGCTGCATGGAGATCGCCCGGACCAGGTTGTCACCCAGGTGCTGGGCGACCTCGAGGGTCAGCGTGCGGGTCCCGCCGCCCTCCTCGCCCACGCCGAACGAGACGTCGACCTGGAGGGCGTTCATGAGTTCGGGCATGGCCTCGACGGGGAACTCCACGTCGACGACAGGACCGGTCACGCGGGCGACGCGACCGACGCCCTGCACGGTCTCAACCGAGGCGGTCATGTGCTTCCTTCCTCAACTTCCTGCGGTGGCGGAGGCGAGCGCGTCGGCACCACCGACGATCTCGGAGATCTCCTGGGTGATCTCGGCCTGGCGGGCCTGGTTGGCCTGGCGGGTGAGGGTGCGGATGAGCTCCTCGGCGTTGTCCGTCGCGGACTTCATCGCACGCCGGCGGGCCGCGTGCTCGGACGCGGCCGCCTCGAGCAGCGCCGTGTAGACGATGTTCTCGACGTAGCGGGGCAGCAGCGCGTTGAGCACGGTGTCCGGGTCGGGCTCGAACTCGTAGAGCGGCATCACGACAGCGCCGTTCGGCCGGCCCGCGGCCCCCTCGGCGACCGGGTGGATCTCGTCACCGGAGGCGGTGACGACCTGCTCCACCACCTCGATGGGCAGGATCCGCCGGATCCGGACCTCCTGGCGGCCCATGTTCACGAAGTGCGTGTACACCACGTGGATCTCGTCGGTGCCGCCCTCGGTCTCGCTGTCGGACAGGAACGACGCCAGCAGCCCGAGCGCGACGTCCTTGGCGTCGTCAACCGTCGGCTGATCGGTGAACCCGACGTACTCGCCCTCGATGCGGCGGTCGCGGAACCGGTAGTAGTTGGCCACCTTGCGCCCCACGAGGAAGGGCACCGGCTCGATGCCCTGCTCGCGCAGGAAGGCGTTGAGGCCCTCCCCCTCCCGGATGATGTTCGACGAGTACGCGCCGGCCAGGCCGCGGTCCGCGGCGATGAGCAGCACGGCCGCGCGGCGGCGCTTGTCGGCCTTGCGGGTCAGCGGGTGCTCGGTGTCGGCGGACAGCGACACCGCTGCGGAGATGGCCATGACCAGCTCACGGGTGTAGGGCAGCGCGGCGTTGAGCCGGTTCTGCGCCTTCACGATGCGCGACGAGGCGATCAGCTCCATCGCCTTGGTGATCTTCTTGGTCTGCTGGACGCTCTTGATGCGCCGGCGGTAGACCCGCAGCTGGGCACCCATGGGCTACTTCCGCACGACCTTGGTGATCTGCGTGGGCACGACGTCCGAGGCCGCCACCGGCTCGACGGGGACGTCCCGGACCAGGACGTGGCCCTCGCTCGTGGTGAACATGTGCTTGAACGCGTCCACCGCCGTCTCGAGCCCCGACACGGTGTCATCGGTGAGGTCGGAGGTGCTGCGGATGGCGTCGGCCAGTTGCGGGTGCTCGCGGGTGACGTAGTCGATGAACTCCGCGTCGAACCTGCGCACGTCCTCGACCGGGACGTCGTCGAGCTTGCCGGTCGTGCCGGCCCAGACCGAGATGACCTCCTGCTCGAGTGGCAGCGGACGGTACTGGGGCTGCTTGAGCACCTCGACCAGTCGCGTGCCGCGGGCCAGCTGGGCCTTGGATGCCGAGTCCAGGTCCGAGCCGAACGCGGCGAACGCCTCCAGCTCGCGGAACTGCGCGAGGTCCAGGCGCAGCCGGCCGGCGACCTTCTTCATGGCCTTGGACTGCGCGGACCCGCCGACTCGCGACACCGAGATGCCGACGTTGATGGCGGGGCGCACCCCGGAGTTGAACAGGTCGGACTCCAGGAAGCACTGGCCGTCGGTGATCGAGATGACGTTGGTCGGGATGTACGCCGACACGTCGTTGGCCTTGGTCTCGATGATCGGCAGTCCGGTCATCGACCCGCCCCCGAGCTCGTTGGAGAGCTTGGCGCAGCGCTCGAGCAGCCGGGAGTGCAGGTAGAACACGTCACCGGGGTAGGCCTCGCGACCCGGCGGGCGACGCAGCAGCAGCGAGACCGCGCGGTAGGCCTCGGCCTGCTTGCTGAGGTCGTCGAACACGATCAGGACGTGCTTGCCCTCGTACATCCAGTGCTGGCCGATGGCCGAGCCGGTGTAGGGGGCCAGGTACTTGAAGCCGGCGGAGTCCGAGGCGGGGGCCGCGACGATGGTCGTGTACTCCATCGCGCCGTACTCCTCGAGCACGCCCTTCACACCGGCGATCGTGGAGCCCTTCTGGCCGACGGCCACGTAGATGCAGCGCACCTGCTTGGCCGGATCGCCGGAGGCCCAGTTGGCCTTCTGGTTGATGATCGTGTCCAGGCACACGGCGGTCTTGCCGGTCTGCCGGTCACCGATGATCAGCTGGCGCTGGCCCCGGCCGATGGCCGTCATCGCGTCGATGGCCTTGATCCCGGTGGCCATCGACTCCTTCACGGGCTGGCGCTGGACCACCGTGGGCGCCTGCAGCTCGAGGGCGCGCCGCGTCGTCGTCGCGATCGGCCCGCGGCCGTCGATCGGGTTGCCCAGCGGATCGACCACCCGGCCGAGGTAGGCATCGCCCACCGGCACCGAGAGCACCTCACCGGTCCGCTTGACCGGCTGGCCCTCCTCGATGGCCGACCCGTCGCCGAGCAGCACGACGCCGATCTCCCGGACGTCGAGGTTCAGCGCCAGGCCGAGCAGGCCGCCCTGGAACTCCAGCAGCTCGTTGGTCATCGCCGAGTGCAGGCCCTCGACCCGGGCGATCCCGTCGCCGGTCTCGACCACGCGGCCGACCTCCTCGCGGGCCGTGCCCGGCGCGTAGGCCGCGACGCTGCGCTCGATCGCCGCGCGGATCTCCTCGGGGCGGATCGCCAGCTCCGTCATCGTCTCTCCTCGTTGCGTGCCCGCTCCGGGCGGGGTCGTGCGGGTAGGGGGATCAGCCGACCAGGCTGCGTCGGGCCTGCTCGATGCGGGAGGCGACGGTGCCGTCGATGACCTCGTTGCCGAGGCGCACCGAGACGCCGCCGATCACGTCGGGGTCGACGGCCACGTTCAGCCGGACCTCCCGGCCGTGCAGCGTCGACAGCGCGGCGGCCAGCCGCCGGCGCTGCGAATCGTCCAGGTCGAGGGCCACGCGGACCTCAGCCACCGAGCGGTCCCGCTGCTCGGCCGCCAGGTCCATCAGGTCCTCCACGACCGCGTCGGCGCGGCGCCCGCGCAGGTGCGACATCCCGTAGGCGAGCACCTGCACCGTCTCGTCGGCAGCGCGACCGGCCAGCAGGTCGGCGACGAGGGCCGACTTGACGGGTGCCGCGACGGACGGGTCGCTCAGCGCCATCTGCAGGTCCGCGGAGCTGGACACGGCCCGGGCGAACCCGAACAGCTCGTCCTCGACGCGGTCGAGCCGGCCCGCCCGCTCGGCGACCAGGAACGCGGCCTGCGAGGCCAGTCCCTCGACCGCGTCGAGCAGCTCGGCCGGGGACGGCCACCGCTGGGTGGCCGTGTCCGCGAGCACCTCGACCGCGTCGGCCGACACCCGCCCGCCGAACAGGACCGACACCAGCTCGGCTCGGGCCCCCTCCGGCTGGCCGGAGTCGGACAGCGCCGAGCGCAGCTGCGAGTCGGAGCCGATGACCTCGGCGGCCGCGAACAGCTCGGCCGGGAGCGACGCCAGGCCGCGGCTGGCGCGGCGCTGGTCGAGGCGCGCCCGCAGGCCCGCGTAGCTCTCCCGGCTGGTGGCGCTCATCGGGTCCCCGGCTCCGTGCCTGCCGCGGAGGCCTCGAGGTCGGCGATGAACCGGTCGATCGTCGCGCGCGCCCGGGCGTCGTCCGCCAGGCTCTCCCCGACGATCTTGCTCGCCAGCTCCAGGGCGAGGCTGCCGACGTCGCGCTGCAGCGAGCCGAGGGCCGCATCCCGCTCGGCGGCGATCTGGGCGTCGGCCCGGGCCGCGATGGCCCCGGCGTCCGTCGTCGCCCGGGTCCTGGCCTCGGCCACGATCTGCTCGCCCTCGCTGTGCGCGGCGGTGCGGATCGCAGCGGCCTCCTTGGCGGCGACCTCGAGCTGGTCCTGGTAGGCCTGGCGGCTGCGGGCCGCCTCGGCCTGCATCTGGGATGCCCGCTCGATGCCGCCCTCGATCTTGTCGGCACGCTCGGCCACGACCTTGTTGAAGGTGGGCAGGACGTACTTCCAGAACATCAGGAGCAGGATGACGAACGACAGCGTGCCCCAGATGATGTCGTACGGCGCCGGGACGAGCGGGTTCGGCTCCTCCGCCGCGATGATGAGTACGTTCTCCATGGCCCTTCCTGTTCTTCCTCAGACCGGTCCGCAGCGTGCTGACGGACGGATCAGGTGAACAGGAAGCCGGCGACCAGGCCGATCAGGGCCAGGGCCTCGGTGAACGCGATGCCGAGGAACATGTTCGTGCGCAGCACACCGGTCGCCTCGGGCTGCCGGGCGATCCCCTCGAGCGCCTTGCCGACCAGGACGCCGATGCCGATGCCCGGGCCGATCGCGGCGAGGCCGTACCCGATCGCGTTGAGGTTGCCGTTCACTTCGGCGAGCAGCTCCACTGTGGTGGTTCCTTCCGTGTGGCCCGGGGCGGTCGCCCGGGAGTCCGTGGGTTCAGTCGGGTCAGTGCTCGTGGCTCGTGGCGCCGTCGATGTACACGGCCGTCAGCAGCGCGAAGATGTAGGCCTGCAGGGGCGCCACGATCAGCTCGAAGCAGACGAACGCGAAGCCCATGAGGTACGACGGGACCGCGGCCAGCTTGAGCAGCCCCTCGGCGTCCATCAGCAGGTAGCTGGTCGCCCCGAAGAACAGCACGAGGAGCAGGTGGCCGGCCATCATGTTGGCCAGGAGACGGATGGTCAGCGTCACCGGGCGCAGGATGAACGTCGAGATGAACTCGATCGGCGTCACCAGCAGGTAGATCGGCTTGGGGACACCGGGCGGGAACAGGTTCATCTTCAGGTACCGGCCGACGCCGTGCTCCTTGATGCCCGCGTAGTTGAACGTCACGTAGGACACCACCGCCAGCACCAGCGGCACGCCGATCACCGCTGTCGCGGCGATGTGCATCATGGGCAGGATGCCGGTGATGTTGAACGCCAGGATCATCCAGAACAGGGTCACGATGATCGGCGCGAACCGCCGGCCGCGCTCACCCATGACCTCGTCGATCACGTTCTTGTACACGAGGTCGATGGCGATCTCGCCCAGGTTCTGCAGCTTGCCGGGGACCAGGGCGGGCTTCTTGAAGGCGGTGACGAAGAACAGCGCCAGGACGCCGGCCATGAAGAACCCGATGAGGTCGATCCTGGTCGGTGACCACCAGAAGTCGCCGAGCTGCGGCGGGAAGAACTCCTCGATGGTCGGCGGGGCGTACCCCCCGCCCTCCCCCGTGCTCGCCGGCACCAACAGGCTGGCGACTGCAGGCAGGTTCAGCACTGTGGGCCCTTCCGGCTCGGTCCGACTGTTGGCGGCGGTGCGCGTTAGGGAACCCTACTCGTCGCGTCCGAAGCGAACATACACGATGTAGAACGCCGTCAGTGAGCCCACCACGATCCCGATCGCGGCGAAGGTCCGCTGGGTCCCGAGCCAGCGATCCACCAGGATCCCGACGCCTCCCCAGACCAGCGGCCCGGCCAGCAGGGAGCCCAGCGCGGACCACGCCACGTCCTCGCCCTGGGGGCGCAGCGGGCCGCGCCGATGGCGCGGGACGGGCTGCTCGCCCGACCCGTCGGGATGATCCGGCCCGGGCGTGTCGCGGTCCGGGGGCTCGGCGGTCACGCCTGGGGCTCGACGTAGGGGACCCGGGTCCGGGTGACGACGACGCCCTCGAGCAGCAGGGTGCCGGTCACGCCGACGAGCAGCGCCAGCAGCAGCGCCGGGCGGGAGTAGAACGTCTCCCCGCGCAGCACCCCCAGCACGACCATCAGCAGCGCGACCTTGACCAGCCAGGACCCCATGACGACGATCCCGAGGGTGCTGGCATCCATCCGCGCAGTCAGCAGGGCCACGGCGACGGTGACCAGCAGGAAGCCGACGGCGATCGCCATGCCGATGAGCGCCCCCCACGCTCCCGCGGCGCCGCCGAGCAACCAGCCCAGCAGGCCCGCCACCGGCAGGGCGACCAGGCCCGCCAGGACCGCCACCCGCAGGACCCGCCCCATCGGCACGACCAGGGCCTGGGCCCCGTGGCGGCTCACCGGCCCTCCCCGGCGGCCGCCCGGTCCGCCCGGCGCTGCTCGCGGCCGGGGAGCACGACGGCCAGCCACAGCAGCCCGGCGCCGATCACGGTGGCGGTCAGCGCCTGCGGCATCGGGACGAAGGCCAGCAGGACCGAGGAGAAGCCGATCAGCGCGGCCCAGCCGGTCAGCAGCAGCACGGCCCGGCGCTGGGAGTGCCCCATCTCCAGCAGCCGGTGGTGCAGGTGCTGCTTGTCCGGGGCGAACGGCGAGCGCCCGGCCCGGGTGCGCCGCACCACCGCCAGGGCCAGGTCCGCCAGCGGGACCGCGAGGACCGCCAGGGGCACCAGGATCGGCAGCAGCGCGGGCAGCAGCGTGGTGCCGGCCAGCGCGTTGGGGTCGACCTTGCCGGTCAGGGTGATCACGCTGGCGGCCATCAGGTACCCGATCAGCATCGAGCCGGTGTCGCCCATGAACAGTCGCGCCGGGAACGCGTTGTGGGGCAGGAAGCCCAGGCACATCCCCACCAGCAGGGCCGAGACCAGCGCCGACAGCGTGGCGCGCTCCACCCCGTACTGCACGCTCAGCAGGTAGGAGTACAGGAAGAACGCCAGGGCGGACACGCCGGTGATGCCCGCGGCCAACCCGTCCAGCCCGTCGATGAAGTTGATCGCATTGACGCTGATCAGCACGATCAGCACGGTCAGCAGCACGGACGTCGTGGGATCCAGCACGAGCACTCCGCCGATGGGCAGCCACAGCAGCGAGATCCCCTGCAGGGCCATCACCGCGGCGGCCAGCACCTGCCCGGCCATCTTGGTCGGGGCGTCGAGCTCCCAGCGGTCGTCGACCAGGCCGAGCCCCACGATGATGACCGCGCCGGACAGCAGGGCCAGCCCCTCCTGGGAGGCCCCCTCGAACACCGAGCGCATCATCGGCAGCTTGCTGGCCAGCAGCATGCCGGCCAGCAGCCCCGCGAACATGCCCAGCCCTCCCCAGCGCGGGATCGCGTGGTCGTGCACGTCCCGGTCCCGGACCCCGGCCACCGCCCCCGCGCGCCGCGCGAGGGCGCGCACCACGGGCATGACCATGTACGTCATGGCCGCGGCGACGAGCAGGCTGAGCCCGTACTCGCGCACTAGTCGCGGGGGTACGCGGGGAACCGGGTCACCAGGTCGGTGACGGTGGCCCGGATCTCCGGCGCGGCGCTGCCGTCCTCGTCGCGGATCGCCCGCCCGATGAGCTCGGCGATCACGGCCATCTCCGGCACGCCCATGCCCTGGGTGGTCACCGAGGGCGTGCCGACCCGGATGCCCGAGGCCACGCTGGCCGGACGCGGGTCGAACGGGATCGCGTTCTTGTTCAGCACGATGCCGGCTGCGTCGCACCGGGACTCCGCCTCGGCGCCGGTGACCCCGGTGCCCTGCAGGTCCAACAGGGCCAGGTGGGTGTCGGTGCCCCCGGTCACCGCGCGCATGCCGTGCGCGGCCAGCCCCTCGGTCAGTGCCTGGGCGTTGGCGATGACGTTGCGCGCGTAGGCGGCGTACTCCGGCGTGGCAGCCTCGCGCAGCGCGACGGCCTTGGCCGCCACGGCGTGCATCAGCGGGCCACCCTGCATCATCGGGAACACGGCCTTGTCCAGCGCCGTGGCGTGCTCGGCCTTGCACAGCAGCATGCCGCCACGGGGCCCCCGCAGCACCTTGTGGGTCGTGAACGTGACGACGTCGGCGTAGGGCACCGGGCTGGGGATGGCACCGCCGGCGACCAGCCCGATGAAGTGCGCGGCGTCGACCATCAGCACCGCGTCGACCTCGTCGCAGATCTGGCGGAACGCGGCGAAGTCGATCAGCCGTGGGATCGCCGAGCCGCCGCAGATGATCATCCGGGGGCGGTGGCGGCGGGCCAGGTCGCGAACCTGGTCGTAGTCGATGTCCTCGGTCTGCGGGTCGACCCCGTAGTGCACGGCGTTGAACCACTTGCCGGAGAACGACACCTTGGTGCCGTGGGTGAGGTGCCCGCCGTGCGGCAGGCTCATCGCGAGCACGGTCTCCCCGGGCTTCATGAACGCCCCGTAGGCGGCGATGTTCGCGCTGGCGCCGGAGTGCGGCTGCAGGTTGGCGTGGTCGGCGCCGAACAGCGCCTTGGCCCGCTCGATGCCGATGCTCTCGGCGTCGTCGACGACGGCGCAGCCACCGTAGTAGCGCCGGTGCGGGTAGCCCTCGGCGTACTTGTTGCTCAGCGTCGATCCCAGGGCCGCCAGCACCGCGGGCGAGGTGAAGTTCTCGCTGGCGATCAGCTGCAGGCCGGAGCGCAGCCGCTCCAGCTCACCGAGGATGACCCCGGCGATCTCGGGGTCCTCAGCGGACAGGGCATCGAAGTCAGGGCCCCAGAAGGGGGTCTGCGTGTCGGTCATCGGTGGGCTCCCGGGCGCGGTGTCGCGGACGGGGCCGAGTCTACGGGGCGATGCCGGCTGTTCCGTGCGCCGGGATCACGAGGTCGGGGCACGCCTCCCGCAGGGCCACGACGTCAAGGGGGCCCGGACGCACCAGCCGGGGCTCGGGCCCGCACAGGTCCACGACTGCCGACGACGGCCCCGGCGGCAACGGCCCGGCATCGAGCAGGACGGCGGCCGCCGGCCCCACCGCGGCGAGCACCGACGGGCCGTCCTGGGGCTGCCCGGCAGCAGCGGCCACCACCCCCAACGGTCCCGTGCGGGCCAGCAGGTCCAACGCGAGCGGGTGCAGCGGCATCCGCACGGCCACCCGACCCCGGTCGTCGCTGAGCGTCCAGGCCAGCGTCGGCTGGGCGGGCAGCAGCAGGGTCAGCCCGCCGGGCCAGAAGTCGCGCATGAGCACGCGCGCCGTGGGACCCACCACGGCGATGCCGGCCACGGTGGCGGCCGAGGGCACCATCACCGGGACCACGAGGTCGGGCCGGCCCTTGGCGGCGCGCAGCGCCTCGGTCCCCCGGGCCGAGAACGCGTCGGCGGCCAGGCCGTACATCCAGTCGGTCGGCAGCACCACGAGCTCGCCGCGGCGCAGGGCGGTGCTGGCCGCGGCCAGCCCGCGTGCCCGCTCCTGGGCGCCGACGGGCTCGATGACGAGGGTCACCGCACCATTGTCCCGGCGCGACGGGCGGTCGTGTAGCGCGGCCGCTGGGCCAGGTCGAGGTGGTCGGCCACGTCCTGCCAGGCCGGCTCGGCGCCCTGGCTGCCCGGGACGAGGTGCGCTCGCAGCACCCCGGGCACCCCGGCAGCGCCGGCCTGCTCGCCCTGGACGTCGGCGTGCTCGACGACCAGCAGTCCGCCGGGGCGCAGCAGCAGTGCCGCCTGGGCGACCAGGGGGCGCACCACGGCCAGCCCGTCCGGGCCGCCGAACAGCGCCGCGTGCGGGTCGTGTTCGCGGACCTCCGGGTCGCGCGGCACCATCCCGTCGGGGATGTAGGGCGGGTTCGACACGACCACGTCGACGTGTCCGCGCAACCGAGCCAGCGGCGCGTCGGGGGCCGCGACGACGGTGGCGTCGCCGGCGACCACGTCGACCGTGCTGCCCACCCGCTCGAGGGCGTCGGTCAGGGCCGCCGCGTTGGCGCGCGCCTGGCCCAGCGCCGCCTCGGACAGCTCGACGGCGACGACGTCGGTCCCCGGTCGTTCCGTCGCGATGGCCAGGGCCAGCGCACCGCTGCCCGTGCACAGGTCGACGACCGTGGGTCGGCCGGGCCGTCCTGCCAGCGCCGCGAGGGCCTCGTCGACGAGCAGCTCGGTCTCCGGGCGCGGCACGAACGTGCCGGGTCCGACGCCGAGCTCCAGGTGGCGGAACGCGGCGGTGCCCACGATGTGCTGGAGGGGTTCGCGGGCTGCGCGGCGCGCCACCAGGCCGGCGTAGGCATGGGCCTGGTCGCTGTCGAGGTCCGGGCCCAGGCGCAGCATCAGCCGCGGCTGGCCGGTGAGGTGGGCCAGCAGGAGCTCGGCGTCCAGCCCGGGGGTCGGCACCCCCGCCGCGGCCAGCGCCGTACCAGCGGCGGCGAGCGCGTCACGAGCGGAGGGCATGGGCGCAACCGTACGCCCGGCTGCAGCGGCGCCCCTGCCGGCGACAGGTCCGCAGGCGCGTGCCCGCTGGTTCAGGACCCCGCCAGCCGAGCCGCGAGGTCGGCCTCGGTGAGCGCCTCGACGACGGCGTCGAGGTCGCCGTCGAGCACCCCGTCCAGGTTGTGGGCCTTGTACCCGACGCGGTGGTCGGCGATGCGGTTCTCCGGGAAGTTGTAGGTGCGGATCCGCTCCGAGCGGTCCACGGTGCGCACCTGGGAGCGCCGGGCGTCCGAGGCCTGCGCGTCGGCGGCCTCCTGCGCCGCGGCCAGCAGCCGGGCGCGCAGGATCCGCAGCGCGGACTCCTTGTTCTGCAGCTGGCTCTTCTCGTTCTGGCAGGACACCACGATGCCCGTCGGCAGGTGGGTGATCCGCACCGCGGAGTCGGTGGTGTTCACGCTCTGCCCGCCGGGGCCGCTGGAGCGGTACACGTCGATGCGCAGGTCGTTCGGGTCGACCTGGACGTCGACCTCCTCGGCCTCGGGCAGCACCAGGACGCCGGCGGCGGAGGTGTGGATCCGGCCCTGGGACTCGGTCACCGGGACCCGCTGGACCCGGTGCACGCCGCCCTCGAACTTCAGCCGGGCGTACGGCGCGGCCCCGGGCTCGACGGTCCCCCGCGCCTTCACGGCGACCTGGACGTCCTTGTACCCGCCGAGGTCGGACTCCTCGGCGTCGAGGATCTCGGTGCGCCAGCCGCGGCGCTCCGCGTAGCGCAGGTACATGCGCAGCAGGTCCCCGGCGAACAGCGCCGACTCCTGCCCGCCCTCGCCGGCCTTCACCTCGAGGATGACGTCCTTGTCGTCGAGCGGGTCGCGCGGGACCAGCAGCACGGTCAGCCGTTCAGCCAGGGCCGCGCGCTCGGCGGCCACGGCTGCGGCCTCCTCGGCGAACGAGGGGTCCTCCTGGGCCAGCTCCTGGGCCGCCTGCTCGTCCTCGGTGAGCAGCAGCCAGGTCCGGTACGCCTCCACGATGGGCCGGATCTGGGCATGCCGCTTGCCGACCCGGCGCGCGGCCGCAGGATCCGCGTGCAGCGTCGGGTCCGCAAGCTGCTGCTCCAGGTGGTCGTACTCCGCGAGGAGCACGGCACAGGACTCGAACATGACAGGTGGCCCCGGGGACCAGCTACTTCTTGGCGGCCCTCTTGCCGAAGCGGGCCTCGAACTTGGCGACGCGGCCGCCGGTGTCGAGGATCTTCTGCTTGCCCGTGTAGAACGGGTGGCACGCGGAGCAGACCTCGGCGTGGATCACGCCGTTCTTCGCGGTGCTGCGGGTGACGAAGGTGTTCCCGCAGGTGCAGGTCACGGTCGTCGCGGTGTAGGTGGGGTGGATACCCGGCTTCATGGATGGCTCCTTCGTGCTCCGGGTCGTCGGCGGCAGGGCAGCGCACGACGTGAACCGGATGCGGTCACGGCAGTATCCCACGGGGCGCGGCGACTCCCAAACCCTCCCCGATCCGGCGCAGCGCTGCACCGCCGAGGCCCGCCGCCACGAAGCAGGCCGCGGCACCGAGCACCAGCGCCCACCGCGGGCCCGCCTGCTGCGCCACCCAGCCCACGATCGGCCCACCGATCGGGGTGGTTCCCTGGAAGGCCACGAGCCACAGCGCCATCACCCGCCCACGCATGCCGGGGTCCGCGCAGAGCTGCAGCGTGGAGTTGCCGCGGGCCATCAGCGACACGCTGGCCGCCCCGACCATCACAAGCGCGAGCAGCTCGGTGGTCACGCTGGGGGCCGCCGCGGCGGCCAGGACCACGACGCCGAACCCGGTGGCCGAGCGGACCATCGTGGCGATGCCGGTCCGCCCCCGCGCCGCGGTGTGCAGCCCGCCGAGCACCGCCCCCACGCCCATGGCAGCCGTCATGAACCCGTAGGTCCGGGCGTCGCCGGACAGCGCCGTGTGGGCCATCGCGGGCAGCGACACCTGGAACTCGTACGTGAAGCAGCCGATGATCGCCATCATGACCAGGGGCACGGCCAGCTGGGGGTGCCGCCGCACGTGGGCCAGCCCCGCGCGCACCTGCCCCGGCTCGCGGGCCTGCGGCACCGACGGGTGCAGGGCGGCGCGATCCATCAGCACCAGCAGCACGGCCACCGGCAGGTAGCTGGCGGCGTTGACCAGGAAGCACAGCCCGATCCCGCCCGCGGCGATGATCAGCCCCGCCGCGGCCGGGCCGAGGATCCGGGCGGCGTTGACCATCACCGAGTTCAGGCTGACGGCGTTGCGCAGGTGCTCCGGGCCGACGATCTCGATGACGAACGCCTGCCGCGCCGGCTTCTCGAACGCGTCGGCGCAGCCGAGCAGCCCAGCCAGGACCAGCACCTGCCAGACCCGCACCGCCCCGGTGAGGGTGAGCACCGCCAGCAGGAGCGCGAGCGCGCCCATGACGACCTGCAGGACCACGAGCAGCCGGCGCTTGTCGGCTCGGTCGGCCACCACCCCGCCGTAGGGCCCGAGCAGCAGGATCGGCAGCGTCTGCACCGCGACCACGGCCCCGACCCAGGTGGCCGAGCCGGTGAGCACCAGAACCAGCCACGACTGGGCCACCAGCTGCATCCACGTGCCGACCAGCGACACCGCCTGGCCGACGAAGTACAGGCGGAAGTTGGCCACCTGCAGCGCGGAGAAGGTGCCCTGGGGCAGGGCCCCGGGGTCAGTCGTCGTCGCGCATCCCGGAGGCCGTCGGGGTGGTCTTCTGCACCTGCAGCAGGAACTCGTAGTTGCTCTTGGTCTCGCGCAGCTTGCTCTGGAGCAGCTCGACAGCCTGCTGGGCCTCCAGGGCGTGCAGCACGCGCCGCAGCTTCCAGACGATCTTGAGCTCCTCGGAGCTCATCAGCAGCTCCTCCTTGCGGGTGCCGGAGGCATCCACGTCGACGGCGGGGAAGATCCGCTTGTCGGCCAGTCGCCGGTCCAGCTTGAGCTCCATGTTCCCGGTGCCCTTGAACTCCTCGAAGATGACCTCGTCCATCCGCGAGCCGGTCTCGACCAGCGCGGTGGCCAGGATGGTCAACGAGCCGCCGTTCTCGATGTTGCGGGCGGCGCCGAAGAACTTCTTGGGCGGGTACAGCGCCGCGGAGTCCACGCCACCGGACAGGATCCGCCCGGACGCCGGCGCCGACAGGTTGTAGGCCCGACCCAGCCGGGTCATCGAGTCCAGCAGCACGACGACGTCGTGACCGAGCTCGACGAGGCGCTTGGCCCGCTCGATCGCCAGCTCGGCCACCATGGTGTGGTCGTCGGCCGGACGGTCGAAGGTGGAGGCGATGACCTCGCCCTTGACCGAGCGCTGCATGTCGGTCACCTCCTCCGGCCGCTCGTCGACGAGCACGACCATGAGGTGGACCTCGGGGTTGTTCGCGGTGATCGCGTTGGCGATGTCCTGCAGCACCATCGTCTTGCCGGCCTTGGGCGGCGACACGATCAGGCCCCGCTGGCCCTTGCCGATCGGCGCGACGAGATCGATGATCCGCGTGGTCATGTTGCCCGGATCGGTCTCCAGGCGCAGGCGGTGCTGCGGGTACAGCGGCGTGAGCTTGCCGAACTCCAGGCGGTTGCGGGCGCTGTCGGGCTCCGCCCCGTTGATGCTGTCGACCCGCACCAGCGGGTTGAACTTCTCACGGCGGTCGCTGTCGCGGGGCTGGCGCACCTGACCGGTGACGGCGTCACCCTTGCGCAGGCCGTACCGCTTGACCATGGACAGCGACACGTACACGTCCGTCGGGCCCGGGAGGTACCCGGTGGTGCGCACGAACGCGTAGTTGTCGAGGATGTCGAGGATGCCCGCGACCGGCACCAGCACGTCGTCCTCGGTCACCTCCGGCTCGGCGTCGCGGCCCTGCTGGCCCTGACGGCGGTTGTTGTCCGTGGTGCTGCGGTTGCGGTTGCGGTCGCGACCCCGGCGGCGGCGGTTGCCGCCATCCTCGGTGAACCGCTGGCCGCCCTGGTCCTGGCCGCCCTGCTGCCCACCGTCGCGCTGGCCGCCCTGCTCGCGCTGCTGCCCCTGCTCGCGCTGCTGGCCGCCCTCACGCGGCTGGCGCTCCCGGGAGCGCGGCTCCCGGTTCTGGCCGCCCTCGCGCTGCTCGCGCGGCTGGTCAGCCCCCTGCTGGTCGCCACGGCCCTGCTGGTCACCACGACCCTGCTGGTCGCCCGACCCGCGCGAGCCCTCCGCGGACCCGGACTGCGACTCGCCCGCCTGCTGCTCGGCGGCCGGCTGGCCGGCCTCCTGCGTCGCCGGTGCCTCTGCGGCACCACCGTCGGCTGCGGCGGTCGCCGTGCGGCGCCCCCGACCCTGGACCCGCGGCGGCGGGACGGCCCCGTTCTGCGCGGCGGCGATGGCGGCGACCAGGTCGCCCTTCTTCATCGACGAGACACCGGACAGGCCCATCTCGTGGGCGAGCTTCTTCAGGTCGGGCAGGAGCATCGAGGACAGGCCGCCTCCGGAGCGGCTGCGGCCGGCATCCTGCTCGGCGTCCGGGGCGATGCTGATCGTGTCGGTCACGTGGGTCCTATGAGGTGAGTGGCCGCGGGGCAGGGTGACGACCTGCGCCCTGGGCGGCGTGATCCGTGGAAAGGATCCGGCAAGCTGCTGAGGTCACGCAGGTGGCGTCGCAGTCAGGGCCACGGGCCACGGCAGGTGTGCTGCGCGGATCCGTGTCCCACGGTAGCACCCGTCCCGCGAATTCGCCGCACCCCCGCCGCACGTGCCGCCGCTGCGGCCGGCCGATCGGCGCACCGCACCGTTGCACGCGGGGCGGGCCAGCGCGCGGGCTACAGCGCCCGCACGCCTCGGGGCGCCACCGGGATGGGTAGCACCTGGGTGTCGGCAACCGCCAGGCCCGCCACGGTGGCGACCAGCGCGGCCGGGTCGCGATCGACGGCGAAGGCGATCACCGACGGTCCGGCACCGGAGATCGCGGCCGGGATCCCCTGTGCCCGCAGCCGCTCCACCAGGCCGAGGGCCTCCGGGTACACCGCGCGCCGCGGGACCTGGTGCAGCCGATCGTCGGTGGCCTCCAGCAGCAGGCTCGGGTCAGCGGTCAGCGCGTGCACGAGCAGGGCGCTGCGGGCGACGTTGAACGTCGCATCCCGGTGCAGCACGGACTCGGGCAGGGCGCCGCGCGCGTGATGGGTGGAGGCCTGGACCTGGGGGATGGCCAGGACCGGCACGATCGCCGGGTGCACCGACAGCCGGGTGGCGCGCCCGACCCAGCCGACCCCGGCGCCGTCCTGCATCCATGCGATCGTCGCGCCGCCGAGCACGCCGGGCGCCACGTTGTCCGGGTGGCCCTCCAACCGGGTCGCCAGCGCGACCAGCTCGGCTGCGCCCAGCGCCTCCCAGGCACCGGCCAGCTGGGCCGCGACCGCCAGGCCACCGACGATCGCCGACGCCGAGGACCCCAGCCCCCGCCCGTGCGGGATCACGTTGCGGCAGACCAGTCGCAGCCCGCGCGCGGCGAGCTCGCCGGACTCGTCGAAGGCTGCCAGCCCGGTGCGGACCGTGCGGGCCACCAGGTTGGTCGCGTCGGTCGGGACGTGCCCTGCACCGTGCCCCTCGACCTGGACGTGCACGTCAGTGCCCTCGCAGAACCACGCCTCGATCTCGTCGTCGAGCTCGAGGGCAAGGCCCAGGCAGTCGAAGCCGGGGCCGAGGTTGGCGCTGGTGGCCGGGACCCGCACGCCGACAGCGTCGGCCTGCGACATCAGTCGACCAGCCCGAGGGCCACCGCGGCTGCGCGCACGTCGACGGGGATCACGGTCGGCGACGTCGCCCGGGCCAGGGCCCACTGGGTGTCCTTCAGCCCATGGCCGGTCAGCGTGCACACGATGGTCTGCCCGGGGTCCACCCGCCCGGCCGCGTGCGCGGCCACGAGGCCCGCCGCCGAAGCCGCGGAGGCCGGCTCGCAGTACACGCCGTCGCGCGCGGCCAGGGCCAGGTGCGCGGCCAGGATCTGCTCGTCGCTGACCATGTCGATCACGCCGCCCGAGTCGTCGCGGGCGGCGACCGCCTGCGCCCAGGACGCCGGGTTGCCGATCCGGATGGCCGTTGCGATGGTCTCCGGGTGCTCGACGGGAGCTCCGCGGACGATGGGGGCGGCCCCCTCGGCCTGGAACCCCCACATCCGGGGGGCATGGGTGGCCGGGCCGTCGGCGGCGTACTCGCGGTAGCCGGCCCAGTAGGCGGTGATGTTGCCGGCGTTGCCCACCGGCAGCACGTGGATGTCGGGGGCGTCGCCGAGGATGTCGACGACCTCGAACGCCGCGCTCTTCTGCCCCTCGATCCGCGCCGGGTTCACCGAGTTGACCAGGGCCACCGGGTAGGTGTCGGACAGCTCGCGGGCGACCCGCAGGCAGTCGTCGAAGTTGCCGTCCACCTGCAGCAGCGAGGCGCCGTGCGCGATCGCCTGGGCGAGCTTGCCCATCGCGATCTTGCCGTCGGGCACCAGCACTGCCGGCGTCATCCCGGCCCGCGCGGCGTAGGCGGCCGCCGAGGCCGACGTGTTGCCGGTGGACGCGCAGATCACCGCCCTGGCACCCTCGTGGGCTGCCACCGAGATCGCCATCGTCATGCCCCGGTCCTTGAAGGACCCGGTCGGGTTGGCGCCGTCGAACTTCAGCATCACCCGGCACCCGGTCAGCTCCGAGAGCCACCCGGACTCCACCAGCGGGGTGCCCCCCTCGGCCAGGGTGATGATGGGCGCGTCCGCCGGCAGCGACATCCGGTCGCGGTACTCGTGGATCACTCCCCGCCACGGTTGCGCCATGGTGGTCCCTTCCGGTGCCGACGGCACCTGGTCGACGGTCATGCCCCGATCACGCGCATCACGCTGAGCACCTCGTGCACCGCTGGCTCGGCGCGCAGCCGGCTCACGGTCGCCGCGAGGTCGGACTCGAGCGCGTTGTGGGTGCGCACCAGCAGCTCGGCCTCGGCGCCGCGCCCGGTCTGCGACAGGCTCTGGATGCTGACCCCGCGCTCGGCGAACACCCCGGCGACCGCGGCGAGCACGCCGGGCTGGTCGACGACGCGCAGGTGCAGCGAGTACGCGGTCGTGGCGGCCCCGGGCGGCAGCACCGGCAGCCCGGCATAGGAGGAGTACCCCGACCCGGTGGTGCCCGCGAGGCGGTTGCGCGCGGCCACGACCAGGTCACCGAGCACCGCGCTGGCGGTGGGGGTGCCGCCCGCCCCCCGGCCGTAGAACATCACCTGGCCCGCGGCGTCGGCCTCCACGAAGACCGCGTTGAACGCATCGCGGACCCCGGCCAGCGGATGGGTGCCGGGCACCATCGCCGGGTGCACCCGCACCGACACCCCCGGAACCGGGCCATCCTCGATGAGCTCGGCGACGGCCAGCAGCTTGATGACGTAGCCGAGCTCCTGGGCCGCGGCCATGTCCCCGGCCGTGACGGCCGTGATCCCCTCGACCGTGACGTCCTGCAGGGTCACCCGGGTGTGGAAGGCCAGCGACGCCAGGATGGCGGCCTTGGCCGCGGCGTCATGGCCCTCGACGTCGGCGGTCGGGTCGGCCTCCGCGTAGCCCAGTGCCTGCGCGCGCGCCAGGGCGTCGCCGAACGTGGCCCCCGAGGTCTCCATCTGGGTGAGGATGTAGTTGGTCGTCCCGTTGACGATGCCCAGGACCCGCCGGATCCGGTCGCCGGCCAGGGACTCGCGCAGCGGGCGCAGCAACGGGATCGCCCCGGCCACGGCGGCCTCGTAGGACAGGTCCACGCCGGCCTGCTGGGCCGCGGCGTGCAGCTCGGCGCCGTCGGTGGCGATCAGGGCCTTGTTCGCCGTCACCACCGAGGCCCCGGAGCGCAGGGCCCGCAGCACGAGCTCCCGGGCCGGGGACAGCCCGCCGATCAGCTCGACGACGATGTCGGGGCCGGTGGCCAGCAGCGCGTCGACGTCGGCCGAGAGCAGCTCCGGGCGGATGCCCGGCCGGGCCCGCGACGCATCGCGCACCCCGACGCCGGTGACCACCAGCCGGGTGCCGGCCCGGGCGGCCAGGTCGGGGGCCTGCTCCTCCATGAGCCGCACCACCTGCGCCCCGACGGTGCCGCCGCCGAGGACGACGACGGACAGCTGGTCAGGTGCCGGGGGCATGGCGGGACTCCTTGGTGCGCGGGACGGCTGCGATTCTCTCACGCGCCCCCGCCGGCATCGGTGCCCGCGAGTCCGGCGTCGAGGGCGAACAGGTCGCTCACGAGCTCGCGGCGCAGCACCGTCGCCAGCGCCCCGTCGCGTGCGGCCACGACCGGCGGGCGCCCCACGTAGTTGTAGCAGGACGCCATCGAGCGGCAGTACGCCCCGGTGGCGGCCACCGCCAGCAGGTCCCCGCGGCTCAGGTCGGAGGGCAGCCAGGTGTCGCGCACGAGGACGTCGCCGGACTCGCAGTGCCTGCCGACGACGCGGACGCGCATCGGCGGTGCCGCAGACACCCGGTTGGCCACGGTGACGGTGTAGTCGGCGTCGTACAGGGCCGTGCGGATGTTGTCGCTCATGCCGCCGTCGACCGACACGTAGGTGCGGTACGCAGCGCTGGCGTACTCCACCGTCTTGATGGTGCCGACCTCGTAGAGCGTCACCATGCTGGGTCCGACGATGGCGCGACCGGGCTCGACCGCCAGCCGCGGCAGCGCGATCCCGCGCCGCTGGCACTCGGTGGCCACGATCCCCCGCAGCGCCGTGGCCATCTGGTCGGGGCTGACGGGATCGTCGGTGGGCAGGTAGGCGATGCCCATGCCGCCACCCAGGTTGAGCTCCTCGACGGACACGCCGTCGACCTGCGCGAGGTCGGCGATGAAGGCCACCACCCGGTGGGCCGCGACCTCGAAGCCGGCGGTGTCGAAGATCTGCGAGCCGATGTGCGAGTGGATGCCCCGCAGCTGCAGCTCAGGACGGGCCGCGACCGCCAGCACCCCGGTGCGTGCCACGCCGGAGGCCAGCGACAGCCCGAACTTCTGGTCCTCGTGGGCCGTGGCGATGAACTCGTGGGTGTGCGCCTCGACGCCGGCGGTGACGCGGACCAGCACCGCGGCCCGGACCCCCGCCTCGCCGGCGAGGTTGGCCAGGCGGTCGACCTCCTCGAGGGAGTCCACGACGAACCGGCCGACCCCCGCGGCCAGGCCCGCCCGCAGCTCGGCGTCGGACTTGTTGTTGCCGTGCAGGGTGATCCGCTCCGCGGGGAACCCGGCCGCCAGCGCCAGGGCGAGCTCGCCACCGGAGCAGGTGTCCAGGCCCAGCCCCTCCTCGGCCAGCCATCGCAGGGTCGTCGCGCTCAGGAACGCCTTGCCGGCGAAGGCCACGTCGCCGGGTGCCTGCGGGTCGGCGTACGCGGTCCGGAAGGCCGCAGCGCGGGCCCGGAAGTCGGACTCGTCGAGCAGCATCGTCGGCGTGCCGTGCACGGCCACCACGTCGGTGGCCCGGGCACCGCCCACCACCAGCACCCCGTCGTCGTCGCGCCGCGCGGTCCGCGGCCACACGTGGGCGTCGAGGGCGGCCAGCTCAGCGGGCTGCGGGGCGGCGGGGGCCTGCGGGGCGGCGGTCAGGCCGTCGCCGTGCAGGGGTCCGGCGGGATGGGCGCGCATGGGGGCAAGCCTACGCAGGCTGGGACGGCTCCCCCGCCGACACCGGGTCGAGGAGGTCCCGGCGCCGGAACCCGCACCGCACGCCCTCGACCTCGGCGGCCGCCACGATGGCCAGCCCGACCACGTAGAGCCAGATCTCCAGGGCGATGACGCCGCCGAGCACGGCCACGATCTGGCTGTACGTCGCCGAGTTGGTCAGGTACCAGCCCAGGCCGAACGTGCCCACCAGCACCAGCAGGGCGCCCGCCAGCCCCCCGAGGTTCAGCCACGGCACCCGGCCGCGGACGTGGATGCCGAATCGCATCGAGGCGGTGAGCAGCAGGTACACGATGACCGTCGCGACCGGGGCCCGGATCAGCCGGATGCTCTCGGCGTACGCGCCACCGATGCCCAGGGCGTCGAGCACCCGGGGCACCACCGTGAGCACCACGACCCCGAGGACGACCGCCAGCTGGGCCGCCAGCGTGATCAGGATCGCCACGCCGCGGCTGAGCAGGGTCGGGGCCCGCGGCTCGAGCTCGAACGCCACGTCGAGGACCTGCCGGCCGACGTAGACGAACCGGCTGGCGGCGTACAGCGCGACCAGGACGCTGGCGATCCCCGCTGCGCCCACCGACGACAGCCGCACGCTGCCCATGCCCGCGATCTCGGTCAGCGCCGGCTGCAGCGCGGCCAGCAGCTCGGGCTGCTGGGCCAGCACCTGCTGGACCTCGGAGACGAACGTCGCGGGGTTGATCGTGAGGGCCACCACGGCGCCCAGGACGACCAGCGACGGCACCAGCGACAGCAGCCCGAAGAAGGCCAGGCCACCGGCCAGCACCGAGCCCCGGTGCCGGACGAACCGGCCGTACACGGCCACCCAGAAGCCCACGGCCCGACCCCCCGGCGGCCACCACCCGTGCACCCGTCGCACCACGGCGACCAGGAACGGCGAGGCCCCCTCCTCGCGGGCACGCCCGACCGGGTCGGGGCGGGTGCGGGCAGCCATCCGGGCGGCTACATCCGCTCCGGCGCGCTCACCCCGAGCAGGTCCAGCCCGTTGACCAGGACCTGGCGAGAGGCCGCGCACAGCCAGAGCCGGGCCACGTGCAGGCCGCCGACCGGCTCCTCGCCCATCGGGAGCACCCGGCAGGCGTCGTAGAACCGGTGGTAGGCCGTCGCGAGGCCCTCGAGGTAGCGCGCCACCCGGTGCGGCTCGCGCAGCTCGGCAGCCGAGGCGACCACCCGCGGGAACTCCGCCAGGACGCCGAGCAGGTCGTTCTCCCGCTCGTGGTCCAGCAGCGACGGCTCGAAGGGGGCGCCGCGCCAGTCGATGCCCAGGTCCGCGGCGTTGCGCAGCACCGAGGCGATCCGCGCGGACCCGTACTGCACGTAGAACACGGGGTTGTCGTTGGTGCGCCGCAGCAGCAGGTCGACGTCGAGCACGAGCGGGGAGTCCACCGGGTAGCGGATCAGGCTGTACCGGGCCGCGTCCACACCGACCTCGTCGACCAGGTCGTCGATCGTGATGATGTGCCCGGCCCGCTTGCTCAGCCGGACCTCCTCGCCGCCCTTGACCATCTTGACCAGCTGGCCGATCAGGACCTCGATCGCCGAGTCCGGGTCGTCCCCGGCGCAGGCGGCCACCGCCCGCAGCCGGTTGACGTAGCCGTGGTGGTCGGCGCCGAGCAGGTAGATGCACAGGTCGTTGCCGCGCATCCGCTTGTCGACGTAGTACGCGGTGTCGGAGGCGAAGTAGGTGAGCTCGCCGTCGGCCTTGACCAGGACCCGGTCCTTGTCGTCGTCGAAGTCGGTCGTGCGCAGCCACACCGCGCCGTCGGCCTCGTACACGTGGCCCTGCTCGCGCAGCCGCTCGAACGCCCGCTCCACGGCCCCGGACTCGTGCAGCGCCCGCTCGGAGGACCACACGTCGAAGTGGGTCGCGAACCGCTCCAGGCTCTCCTGCTGGGCCGTCAGCTGCAGCCGGTAGCCCAGCTCCCGGAAGGTGGGCAGCTGCCGGTCCACCGGCAGGTCCACGATGTGCGGGTCGTTGGCCACGATCTCGGCGGCGATGTCCTTGATGTAGCCGCCGTGGTAGCCGTTCTCCGGTGCCGGCAGGCCGTGCGCGGCGTTCATGAGGGACTCGCCGAAGCGGTCCATCTGCACGCCGCGGTCGTTGATGTAGAACTCGCGGGTCACGTCGGCGCCCTGCGCCGCCAGCACCCGGGCGATCGCGTCGCCGACCGCCGCCCAGCGGGTGTGCCCCAGGTGGATGGGCCCCGTCGGGTTGGCGGAGATGAACTCGACGTTGATCCACCGGCCGGCCTGGGTGGTGCCCCGGCCGTAGTGGTCGCCCTCGACGACGATCCGGGCGGCCACCTCGCCCTGGGTGGCGGTCTCCAGCGTGATGTTGACGAAGCCCGGCCCGGCGACCTCGGCGCGGGCGATGGCCGGGCTCTGCTCGAGCTGGGCGGCCAGCAGGGTGCCGATCTCGACGGGGGGCCGACCGGCCGCCCGGGCGAGGGTGAGGGCAACCGTGGTGGCGTAGTCGCCGTGCTCGCGGTTGCGGGGCCGTTCGACCTTCGCCGCCACCCGGTGGCCCGGGGGGAGCGCCAGCTGGCCGGACCCCACGAGCTCCGTGACGGCGGCCGTGACGAGGGCGGCCAGGGCGTCAGGAGTCATGGGCGCCATGGTAGTCGGGCAGCCCGACCCCCCCGCCGGGTGTGCCCGGACCCCCGGGGATTTGGGGGCACCCCGGCCGGACGCTACGATGGGCACCGCCCTGGCCCCCGTAGCTCAGGGGATAGAGCAGTGGCCTCCGGAGCCATGCGCGCAGGTTCGAATCCTGCCGGGGGCACCCATCACCTCCCATCTGCGCGGGCAGTCTGCCGCGAGCGCATCAGCTGCGCGAGCACGAGCCGCGCGAGCACTCAGCCGCGAGCGATCAGCCTCCGAGGCGCGCGAGCATCAGCACCTCGGCCAGGGTCAGCCGTCGCAGCACCTCGAGGTCCACGCTCTCGTCGGGGCCGTGCCAGCAGCTGGCGGGATCGCCGGGGCCGACCACCAGGACGGTGGCGTCGGGGAACTGCGCGGCGATGTCGCCGATGAACGGGATCGACCCGCCGATGCCGATCTCGACCGGCGAGACGCCGTCCCAGGCGTCGGCGAACGCCGCGCGCGCGACCTCCGCGCCCGGCCCCGCCGGGACGACCGACACGGCCTGCCCCGCCGACCCCGGGGTGCAGCGAACCGTCACCCCCCACGGCGCGCTGGCCACCAGGTGGTCGGCCAGGGCCTGCTGGGCGGCCGCCGGATCCTGCCCGGGGGCGATCCGCAGGCTGACCTTGGCCCGGGCCGCGGGCAGCAGGACGTTGCCGGCCTCGGCGGTCGCCGGGGCGTCGATGCCGAGCACCGAGACCGCCGGCCGCGCCCACAGCCGCGCCGCGGCGGACCCGTGGCCGATGCTGGCCACCCCCGGCAGCACCCCGGCCTCGGAGCGCATCGCGGCCTCGTCGACCTCCAGCGCCGGGTCGGGGGCGGACACCAGCCCGGGGACCGCCACCGCGCCGGACTCGTCGTGCAGGGCGGCCAGGGTCCGGCACAGCGCGCTGAGCGCGTCGGGGAACAGCCCGCCATACAGCCCCGAGTGCTGGGCACCGCTGTGGGTGCGCACCTCCACGTACACCTCGACCAGCCCTCGCAGGGTCGTGGTGAACCCGGGCACGTCCGCCGTCCAGTTCGACGAGTCGGCGATGACCACCACGTCGGCACGCAGCAGGTCGGCGTACTCCTGCAGGAACGGCGTGATCGTGGGCGAGCCGATCTCCTCCTCGCCCTCGACCAGCACGGTCACGCCCACCGGCAGGCCGTCCGGGAACGCCTCCCCCAGCACGCGCAACGCCCCCAGGTGGGCGACCACGCCGGCCTTGTCGTCGGCGGCGCCACGGCCGTAGAGCCGCCCGCCGCGCTCCACGGGATCGAAGGCGTCGGCCGTCCACGCGGCGGGATCCCCCGCCGGCTGCACGTCGTGGTGGGCGTACAGCAGGACGGTGGGGGCGCCGGCCGGCGCCGGGATGCGCCCCACCACCGCCGGGGCACCGTCCAGCACGGACAGCACCTGCACGTCCGCCATCCCGGCGTCGGCCAGCAGCGTGGCCACCGCCTCGGCGCTGCGGGCCACGTCCGGCGACGTCGAGCCCTCCCGGCTGACGCTGGGGATGCGCACGAGGTCCTCGAGGTCGGCACGCAGGGCGGGCATCGCGGCGGCCACCGCCGCGCGCAGGTCGTCGGTCGTGGGAGGGGCCATGGGGGCATCCTGTCAGGCACCCGCCGGCTCCGGACGGCCCGACGTGGCGGCTGGCTACTCCAGGAGGAACGCCGCCGGGTCCGACGCGTTGCCGGCGTCGTCCACCCCGATGACGCACACCGTCGCCGGCAGGTCGTCGGCCTGCACGAAGCCGGGAGTGTCCGCGTAGGCGACGTAGCCCTCGGCGGTGGCGCAGTCGACCCTCCCGGGGCCGACCACCCAGCGGAAGTCGACCAGGTCGGGCGGCGCCGCGGTGGGGGCGACCCGGACCCCGCCCGCCACCGGCTGCTCGTCCAGCACGATCTGGCCGGGATCCGGCGGCGTGGCATCGGCCTCGACCAGCACCGGGGTGGCGTGCTCGGCCGACCCGACGCAGGCCAGCGTCCATCCCGGCCGGGCCGGCAGGGTGACGACCGCCGCCCAGTCCCGGGCGGCCTGGGGAGCCGACCACCCCAGCGGGTCGGTGCAGTCCACGGTCCCGACCGCACCGGTGCGCACCGCGACTCGGGTCCGCCCCGGTGCGCGCACGGAGATCGCGACCTGGTCCCCGGGCTGGGCCGCCCGGCGCCCGGCGGTCGCGGGCACGGCGTCGTCGGGCAGCTCCAGCGGGCAGGACCCGCCCAGCACCAGCACGCCGCGGGGCAGGCAGCCGGCGAGGTCGTCGACCGCCGTCACGTAGGTGGTGTCCCCGGCCACCACCGCGGCCTCGTCGCGGACCTCGCAGGGCCGGTCCGCCACGCAGTCGTGCCCGTCCGCCGCGCCCACGGTCGAGGCGACGACCATCCCGACGGCACGCCCGGCGGCGTCCAGCACCGGCGAGCCCGCCGAACCGGCGAGGATCCCGGTGCAGTCCGAGGCGTGGGTGCCCTGCCAGTACCAGCCGTCGTCGAGGACGTCCACGACCGGCCCGATCTCGCACCGGCTGCCCCGCAGCACCTGCTGCTCCGGGGCGATCCCAGCCACCGGGACCCCGGCCACCAGCACCGGGTCGCCCTGCTGTGCCGACCCGACCGGGATGGCCCGGACGCCCTCCTGCGCGAGCTCGCCGTACGTGGCGCCCAGTCGCAGCAGTGCCCGGTCCTGCCACCGGCCCGAGGCCCACAGCACCTGCTCGACCGGCACCGGCACGGGCGAGGCCGTGTCCGCGTCGGTGTCCGGGGCGAGGGCGCGCAGGGCGACCGTGACGCCGTGCACCGACTCGCCGACCAGCACGGTCCCGGTGTCCGGGATGCCCGCGCACCGTCCGGTGGTGACCGCGACGGCCTGCGTGGTCGCCGGCGCGCCGGTGTCCAGCAGCCACGCGGTGCACGGCTCGGCCAGGCCGTCGAGCGCGCCGATCCCGGTCAGCGAGGTGCCGGCACCCTGCGAGACGACCAGCGAGCGGCCCGGGGCCGCCGGACCGCGATCGCCGCTGATGACCTGCTGGTGCGACAGCACGCCGACACCGGCCAGGGCCAGCAGCAGGACGCCGAACAGGGCCAGCAGCACGACGCGGCGGGAGGGCCGGCGCGACCCGGTGGCCGCGTCGGCGTCGTCCTGGCCGGGATCCTCCGGGTCCTCGGCTCCGGCCTCGGGGCCGTGGCGGCCGTCGGGCTGGTCCCGGCGGACGGACTCCTCGGGGCCGCCCGGCTGGTCGCGGCGGACGGACTCGGGACCGTCGGGCTCGTCGCGGCGGACGGGCTCGGGGCCGTCCGGGGGGCGGGCAGTGTCGGACATCGCGCCCCTACCCCAGCCACCCGGCCTCGGGCGGGTGGACGGCGCTGCGCACCGCCCGCTCCTCCCGCGCCTTCGCGTCGACCACCGGCAGCCGGGCCACGGTGACCGTCTCCCGGAACGTCGTGGCCGCGAACGACTGGATCCCGGCACCGAGGGCCAGCGCCGCCCGCTCGCCGAACCGGATGTGCCGGTCGTGGCCGAACCGCTCCACCCGCTTGCCCTCGCCCGCGCGGCTGCGCTCCGGCACCAGCACGAGGTCCAGGCGCAGGTCCCGCTGGCCCAGCGAGTCGCGCAGCCGGCGGAACGCCACGGCCACCGCCTCCTCGTCGAGGCGCTGGCCGCGCTCGGCCTGGTCGGTCACCGCGGTGATGATGCGCACCCGTCGGCCCGGCTGCATGCCGACGCGGGCCAGGAACCAGGTCAGCCCGTCGCTGCCGCCCTGGCCGTACAGGTAGCGCCGCGCCGTCTGCTGCCCGACGTACCGGTCGTACACGACGATCGGCTTGCTGTCCTCGCACAGCGGGCCGAACCGCTGCTGCCACTCGACCTCCCGGTTGACGCCCTCACGCAGCGGGGAGTCGAGCACCCGACGCGCCGCCAGCAGCACGGCGGTGCGGGTCGCGGTCACGATCCGGCCGATCTCGACCCGGCCCGACGGGGTGGTCGCCGAGAACTGGTCGGAACCGACGCCGAGGAGCTCGGCCTGGTCGGCCTCGAGCAGCACCAGCTCCAGGTCGTCGGACAGCTCGGCGTCGATGTAGTCGACGTCGAGGATGTCGCCGAGCACCTGGTCCATCGGGGGCCGGGCGAAGTCGATGCGCACCTTCCGGCTGGTCAGCACCACCTCCCAGGCCTTGGCCAGCGACGTGGGCAGCGCCGCCACCGCGGCCAGGAACCGGTCCAGGTGGGCCTGCGAGGTGAACACCAGCCGGCCGTGCACCGCGAGGTCCTCGATCAGCTCCTCGTGCAGCGCCCGGCGCAGGGCCGGGTCGTCGGAGCGCTCCGCCAGGGCGCTGGCCGCGATCCCGACGCCGACGACGGCGCGGCGCACCGGACCGGTCGCGACGGTGGCGGGCACGGAGGTGGTCACCGCGGCGACCGCCCGCCGAGCACCTCGGCCAGCCGCTCGTCGAAGAAGCCCCCGGGCCAGCCGTCGACCAGGTCGCCCTCGGCGTCCACCTCCAGCCGGCGCACGAAGGCGGCGCCCTCGTCGTCGAGGTCGACGTACAGGATGGCCAGGTCGTCGGGGTCCAGGGTGCCCTCCCGGACCCGGCGCAGCAGCCGCAGCACCAGGTGCTCGGAGTGGGTCTCCACCAGCAGCTGGGCCCGACCGGAGCGGACCGTGTCGACGAACAGGTCGCCCACGGCGGCCTGCAGCCGCGGGTGCAGGTGCACCTCGGGCTGCTCCACCAGGATCATCGCGCCGCGCGAGAGCAGGGACTGCACGACGATGGGCAGCAGCTGGCCGATCCCGTAGCCCACGCCGCGCGAGGACACCAGCACCGGTGGGTCGGTGCGCACGTCCTCCAGTGCCAGGACCGCGAACTCCCCGGCCGTGCTCACGATCTCGGAGCTGACCGGGTCGAGCATGCGCACGTGGTAGCCCAGCCCCAGCCGGTCGCACCAGCCGTTCACGTCGGCCACGAGGTCGGGACGGGCGTACAGGATGGCCGCCATCTCCTCGCCGGCCGGGCCCACGTACTCCTCGATGCCCTGGCCGACCATCGTGGTGCGCTCGGCCCGGGCCCGCATCGGCCCGACGAACCGCACCCGCTCCAGGGTGCCCCAGAACTCCTCGGTCACCCGCTCGTGCAGGGCCACCCCCGGCTGGTCGCCCCACGGCCGGGGCCCGATGATCTCGCCGCGGTCACCGTCGTCGACCAGGACCGTGCGGGAGCGGACCGCGGCGCGGCGGGCCGGGTCCCACGTGAAGGAGATCGCCGCCTCGCGCGGGACCCCGCTGGCCGAGGTCCAGCCGAACCCGAGCGTCATCGGCACCGCGGCGTCGTGGCGGTGCACCGCCATCCGGAAGGTGCCCCCCTCGACGAGGTCCCCGGACATCGTGAGCACGTCGGGTCGCGCCGCCGTCTGGGCCAGCATCGGCAGGACCGACAGCAGCGAGGACTTGCCCGCGGAGTTCGGCCCGAACACCAGCGTGAGCGGTCCCAGCGCGACCTTCTGCGGCTCGGGCCGGTAGCAGCGCAGCCCGCCGACGGCCAGGTGTCGGATCAGCACGCCAGCAGCCTAGGCCGCCGGTGGGACACCGAGCAGCGCGGTCACCCCCCCAGGTGTGAATCCATACCCCCCGGGGTATAGGATGGACACCGACACGGACCCTCCCGACCCGGATCCCTCCCGAGGAGCCTCAGTGAAGACCATCATCATCGGCGGCGTCGCCGGCGGTGCCTCAGCCGCGACCCGCCTGCGCCGCCTCGACGAGAGCCACGAGATCGTCGTGCTCGAGCGCAGCGGCTACGTCTCGTTCGCCAACTGCGGGCTGCCGTACTACATCGGCGGCACCATCGCCGAGCGCCGCGCCCTGCTGCTGCAGACCCCGACCAGCCTCAAGGCCCGGTTCGGCCTGGACGTGCGGGTGAAGTCCGAGGTCGTCGCCATCGACCCGGCGGCCCGCACCGTCACCGTGCACGACCTGGAGTCCGGCCGGACCTACGTCGAGGGCTACGACACCCTGGTGCTCTCGCCCGGGGCCTCGCCGATCGTGCCCCCGATCCCGGGCGTCGCGCGCGCCATGACGCTGCGCACGGTCGAGGACACCGACCGGATCAAGGAGCACGTCGACGCGCTGCTGGCCGTCGGGCACAGCGGCGAGGAGACCGACGGGTCCCCGGGCCTGTCCGCCGTCGTGATCGGCGGCGGGTTCATCGGGCTGGAGATGGCCGAGAGCCTGCGCGAGCGCGGCATGGACGTGACCGTCGTCGAGCTCGGCACCCAGGTGATGGCCCCGCTGGACCCGGAGATGGCCGCGATCGTGGCCACCGAGCTGCGCCGCAACGGCGTGCAGCTGGCGCTGGGGGTGCAGGTCAGCGAGATCACCGACACCACGGCGGTGCTCTCCGACGGTCGCGAGGTCAACGCCGACCTGGTCCTGATGAGCATCGGCGTGCGCCCCGACGTCACCCTGGCCCGGGCCGCCGGCCTGGAGCTGGGCCCCCGCGGGGGCATCCGCGTCGACGAGCAGATGCGCACCTCGGACCCGCACATCTTCGCCGTGGGTGACGCCGTGGACAAGACCGATGCCACCACCGGCGAGCCCACCCTGGTGCCCCTGGCCAACTCGGCCAACCGGCAGGGCCGGCTGGTCGCCGACATCATCGCCGGGCGGCCGGCGCACTTCGGCGGCGTGCTGGGCACGGCCATCGTGAAGGTGTTCGACCTGACCGTGGCGGTCACCGGCGCCAACGAGAAGCGCCTGCGCGCCTCGGGGCGGTCCCACCAGGCCATCCACACGCATCCGGGCTCGCACGCCGGCTACTACCCGGGCTCGGAGCGGATCAGCCTCAAGCTGCTGTTCGACCCGCAGACCGGCCAGGTGCTCGGCGCCCAGGGCGTCGGCGGCTCCGGCACGGACAAGCGCATCGACGTGATCGCCACCGCGATCCGCGGCGGCATCACCGCCGACCAGCTCGCCGACCTGGAGCTGGCCTACGCCCCGCCGTTCGGCTCGGCGAAGGACCCGGTCAACCAGCTGGGCTACGTCGCGGAGAACATCATGACCGGCACCACCCGCACGATCGGCTGGGACGAGGTGGACACGACCGACCGGTTCCTCATCGACGTGCGCTCCCCCGGCGAGCACCGTCGCGGGCACCTGGCCGACTCGGTGAACATCAGCGTGGACGACCTGCGCACCCGGCACACCGAGATCCCGCGGGATGCCGACGGCCGGCCCGTCCCGGTCGCCGTCTACTGCCAGGTCGGCCAGCGCGGCCACACCGCGAGCCGGCTGCTGACGATGCTCGGCTACGACGTCGTGAACCTCGACGGCGGCTGGCTGACGTACAGCCTCGCGAAGGCCTGACCGCGCCCCTGCAGGACCCCTGCGCGGCCCCCTCCCGACCCGCCCCGGAACCGGCCCGTCACCGGCCCCCGGGGCGGGTCGGACGTCCGCTGGACGCGCCGGCGCAGAGGTGTGGGTGATTGCGCTGTTGTGGGGTACGGTGTGTCCGCTGTTGAACGTTGATGTTCGTGCAGCAGCTCATCTCACACCTGTACGAGGAGTACATCGCACCATGGCACAAGGCACCGTCAAGTGGTTCAACGCCGAGAAGGGGTACGGCTTCATCGCCCCTGACGACGGCTCCGCAGACGTCTTCGTTCACTACAGCGCCATCCAGACGAGTGGTTACCGGACCCTCGAGGAGGAGCAGCGCGTTGAGTTCGAGGTCACGCAGGGCCAGAAGGGCCCGCAGGCCGACCAGGTCCGCCCCCTCTGAGGTCCCACACAGACCTTCGCTGAGGTCCCCGATCCGCACCAGGGTCGGGGACCTCGCGCATGTCCGGGCCGCGGCGCGGGCGGCGGTCAGGTCCGCGCCGCGGAGCGCAGCGCCAGCCAGGACACGCCCATGGTGGCCACTCCCCCGACCAGCAGCGCCAGCGCCGGGCCCAGCAGCTCGCCGGCCACCGCCACAGCCACGGCCAGGGCACAGCCCGCGGCCAGGGCCAGCCAGCGCGGGGCGCCCCCGCGCAGGAAGCGCACCAGCCCGGCCACCATCACCGTGGCCAGGGCGGCCCGGGTGGGCCACGCCCAGGCCCCCGAGGCCAGTGGCACGGCCGCAGCCAGCGACAGCAGGCTGCCGGCCACGCCGGACGTGCGCCGCCCCCGCGCCCATCGCGCCCCCAGCAGCACCCAGGCGACCCCCAGCCCGGCCAGACCCGCCCACAGCGCGGGCCCAGCGGGGACCACCAGCCACGCCGCCCACCCCAGGGCCAGCAGCACCCCGGACTCCGACAGCGGGGTCCGGGCCGCGGCGGCGCATCCCAGGGTCGCCA
>JBDHZV010000012.1:0-39872 GCA_039812125.1 Candidatus Nanopelagicales bacterium | reverse complement strand
CCCGACGGCCTGCCCGACGGGTCGGCGTCCGGAACCGGCCTCGACGGGTCGGCCAGCGGCTCCGGGGCAGGTGCGTCGGTTGGCGGTGATCCGGTTTCCCACGATCAGGTTGGGGGTGATCCGGTTGCCGGGGGCTCGGCGCCGGGCGCGCCCGCAGCCGGCACCCCGGCACCGGGTCAGGACGCGGGCGTCGATGACCGCCTCGCCGCCCTGTTCGAACCGCTGCGGGCGGCCCGGCCCGAGCCGCGTCCGGCGGATCAGCAGATCCGGCAGGGCGGCGACCCCGACCTGCCGGCGGGACCCGACACGTGGTCCGACGAGGGTCATTTCGTCCCGCCGCCTCCCCCGGAGCTGCCCGAGGGGACACCGGTGACCCGGCTGGCCTGGGCCGGCACCCTCGGTGGGCCCGCGGTGATGCTGGGTTCTGCGATGCTGGGCTGGGACGCGCCCCGGGTCGTGATGGTGGGCGCTGGCCTGGCATTCCTGGCCGGATTCGTCACCCTCGTGTGGCAGCTGCCGGACTCCCGGGACGACGGGTGGGACGACGGCGCCCGGCTCTGAGCGGTCACGGGCATCCCGCTGGGGCCCCAGCACGCAGGGCTGCGTCAGGCTGGCTCGGTCGGCCGCGCGGACTCGGACTCGCCCGGCTCGGCGGGGGCGGCCCGCTCGCTCGGCGTGGACTCGGCCGGCTCGGCGGGCTGGGTGGGCCCGGCCTGGTCCGCAGCGCGCGCGCCGGTGCGCTGGACTGCGGCGGCCGCCAGGGCTGCTCCCAGGCCGTCCAGGACGCTGCGCAGGACCACCCCCAGGTCAGCGAGCACCTGGGGGTTCAACTGGTCGAGGGTTGCCGCTGCCTGGCAGACGGGGCAGGCCGCACAGACCGCCTCGGGAACGTGCGGCGCCAGGGGACGGCCGTCCGGTCCCAGCGGCTGCGGCGCGAGCAGGCCCGCCGCATCAGCCCACGAACGGATCGCGTCCCAGAACGAGGCCGGGGCGGAGGGCTCCACGTCAGCCTTCAACCCGTCGCTTGAGCCCCTTGAGCGCCGAGTCCACGATCACCTTCTCGCCGCGGCGGCGCAGCATGCCGACCACCGGGATGGCCAGCTCGACGGCGAGGCGGTACTCCACCTCCGTGCTGCCGTCGCCCCGGTCCCGGCAGATGTAGTGCCCGTCCATGCCCGTGAGCTTCTCACCGTGGGTCAGGTGCCACTCGACGTCCTCGTCGCCCCAGGCATAGGCGACGGTGTAGGAGTCCCGGACCATGCCCAGGTTGCCGTGGAAGGTCGCCGACATCGGCCGCCCGGAGGCGTCGGACTCGTTGACCACGACGGACTCCAGGCCCACGATCCACTCGGGATAGCGCTCGACATCGGCGATCACCTCCATGATGGGGGCCGGCTCGGCGGCGATGACGATGCTCGAATGGGTCGTGTCTGCCACGGTCACCAAGGCTACCGTCGCCTGATGCCCGATTGGTACCGTGGACGAGGCTGCCGGAGGGAGGCACGATGTCAGGAGGCCTGACCGCGTCGGGCCTGCGCGCCGTCGTCGCCGACCCCCACCACCTGCTCCGGCGCGGCATCGTGGACGTGCTGGTGGCCGCTGACGTGCGGGTCCTCGCCGATGTGGCGACCGCCGACGCCATGATGAAGGCCCTCGTGGAGCACCGACCCGACGTCCTGCTCGTGAGCATGACGCTGGAGTCGGGCACTCGGCACCTGCTGCTGCAGGTGCGGGAGCGATGGCCGCGCCTTGCGGTCGTGGCGATGTCCTCCGAGCACAGCCGGGCCGACCTCGGGCGGGCCCTGCACGAGGGAGCGTCGGCCCATCTCGCCCAGGACGTGGCCCCGGGTCGCCTGGTCGAGACGGTCGTGCAGGCTGCTGCTGCCCCGGGTGCGTTCCTGGCCGACGACGTCCTGGCCGCCCGGTCCGTGGCCGCGGGGTCGTCCGGCCCCCACCTGACCCCCCGGGAGTCCGAGGTCCTGGCACTGGCCTGCGAGGGCCTGACCGTGCGCCAGATCTCGTCGCGGCTGTACGTGTCGGAGGCAACCACCAAGTCCCACCTGGCGGGGATCTACCGCAAGCTCGGCGTCTCGTCCCGGGCCCAGGCGGTCCGCACTGCCTCCCGCCACGGGATCCTGTCCCCGTGACCGAGCCGCCGTCCGGGATGCCACCCGAGCAGGTCGGGGCGACGCCGGGCCCTGGCCGGGCCAGCGGGCGGCCCGGCCGGGACGGCGGGGGCGCGGCGCTGGACTGGGCCGTCTGGGCGATCGGTCGGCTGCTGCTGGTGGCGATCGTGCTGCGGATCATTCCCTGGGCGGAGATGTTCAACGACCTCGCGATCTACGCGCGCTGGGTCCAGGAGGCCCTGTCCCACGGCCGGTTCCCGCACGACGAGATGTGGCAGTACCCACCGCTGGCCGCCCCCGTGATGGTGCTCGCAGCGGTGCTGCCCGGCGATGCGGCCGGGTACGTCCTGCTGCTGCTCGGCGTCGACGCGAGCATCATGGCCATGGTCGCGGCCCAGGCACGCCACCGAGGTGCCACGAGCGGGCGGCGGCTGTGGGCGCTGGCCCCCCTGGTGGTCGGGCCGCTGCTCCTGGCCCGGTTCGACGTGGTCCCGACGGCGCTGGCCGTGGCGGCGGTCGCCCTCGCTGCCCGTCCGGGCGCCAGTGGAGCCGTCGCCGCGGTCGGTGCCTGGGTGAAGGTCTGGCCGATCCTCGTCGTGGCCGGCCTGCGTCGCCATGACCTGCCCCGCGCTGCCCTGGGGGTGGTGGCCGCGAGCGTGGTCATCGCTGGCGTCCTCGTCGCCACGACCACCGACCCCCTGTCGTTCGTGGGCGGCCAGCGCGACCGCGGGCTGCAGATCGAGTCCATCGCCGCACTGCCGTTCCTGGTCGCCCGGGCCGTCGGACTCGACGTGGAGGTCGTGTACCGCTACGGGGCGCACGAGGTGCAGGCACCCGGCGCCGAGACCGTCGCCGCCGCACTGCCGGTGCTCACCCTGGCCCTGCTCGCGGTCGTGGGCCTCCTTCGGCTGACCGGGCGGCTGGAACGCCTCGGCGCCGCGGACGTGGCTCTGGCCACCGTGCTGTTCAGCGTGGCGACCAGCAGGGTGTTCTCCGGTCAGTACCTCATCTGGCTGATGGGCCTGGCGGCAGTCGCCCTGTCCGACCCGGGCACCCGGATGCGTCGCACCATCCGGCTGCTGATCGCGGTCGGGGTGGCCACCCAAGTGGTGTACCCGTGGCTCTACTCGGCGCTGCTCGACGGGTCCCCCGTCGCCGTGCTCGTCCAGTCCGTGCGCGTGCTCCTGACTCTCGCGGCCACCGTGACTGCTGCCGGGGTGCTGCTCCGGGCCGAGCCGGACGGTCAGGCGTCCGGGTCGGCACCGTCCAGCATCGCGCGCAGGCGCAGCGCTGAGCGATCCCACCCCCAGGACGACTCCACCCACTGACGCCCTGCGGCACCCATCCGATCGGCCAGTTCGCGGTCCTCGAGCAACCGGACCAGCCGGTCGACCAGGGCGGCCGGGTCCCGGCCGCCGACGACGAATCCGGTCTCCCCCTCCCGGACCGCATCCGGGGCACCACCGGAGTCACCCGACACGACGGGCAGCCCCGTCGCCGAGGCCTCGAGGTAGACGATCCCCAGACCCTCGACGTCCCACCCGCGCTGCCGGGTCCGGCACGGCATCGCGAACACGTCCCCCGCGGCGTAGTGCGCCGGCAGCTCCGCCCAGGCAACGCCACCCGTGATGACCACGTGCTCCCCGACCCCCACCTGGCCGACCAGCTCGGCGAGGTCCTTGCGGTAGGGCCCACCACCGACGATGAGCAGCGCGACATCGTCGCCGACCCTCGCCCGGACGGCCGGCAGCGCCCTGATCAGGGAGTCCTGGCCCTTGCGCGGCATCAACCGGGACACGCACACGATCACCCGTCGTCCGACCAGGCCGTGGCGCTGCCGGACCTGTTCCCCCTCGGTCCTTCGGGACGGGTGGAACGTCTCCGAGTCCACCCCGGGGACCAGCTGGCGCATCCGCGAGGCAGCCGGCTCGGACAGCGCCGAGGCGATGCGCCCGCGCGTGTACGAGCCCAGGTAGGTCATCGTGGTCAGGCCCTCGCCGATCCGGCGCAGCAGGTGACGGGATCCGGGAGTCCCTGCCCACGCGGCCTCGTGGCCGTGCGTGATGCCCACCGACGTCACCACGCCGCTGGACACCAGGCGTGGGGCGAGCAGCCCGAGCGGGGCCGCCGCACCGAAGACCACGCGATCGCACCCCTCGGCCCGGGCGATCTCCCGGGCCCGGCGCAGCACTGATGGCTCCGGCACCATCAACGAGCGCGGGTGGCGTACCACAGGGAACGGCTGCTCCGAGTCGAACGCGTCCGCCCCCTTCCACGCCGGGGCGTAGACGACCACGGAGTCGGCCGGCTGGCGGACGAGCACGCCGTGGACGAAGGCCTGGATCCCGCCGGCCCGGGGTGGGAAGTCGTTGGTGACGCACAGCACGCGCATGGGGCCATCTTCGCCCACCGGACCCCTCCGGGGTCCGTTCAGGCCGACGCGGCGCCACGATGCGGCTGCTGGCCGGGGCCGACCATCCGCAGGGGCGGCACCAGGCCGCCGTCGGCCAGGACCGCCAGAGCGGTCTGCTCGGCCTGCCCGATCCCTGCCGGCGGCCCCAGCAGGAACGTCACCACGCAGTCCCCGCACGCGACGTCCCGCATGACGCACCCATCGCAGTCGATGACCATCTCCGGCTCCCCTTCCGCGCTCCTGTCGACCTGTCCCGGACGCTACGGGCGGGGTCTGACATCACGGGGAGCCGCCGGCGCCGGGGCCGCTCAGGACTCGGGGCGGGCGATCACCTCGATGGCCGCGCCGCTGCCGCACCACCGGCAGGTGACGGACTCCAGGTCGTCGACCAGCACCTCGGTGGACTCCACGGTCGGCTCCCCCGACAGGTCCAGGTGCCAGAACTCGCGGGTGCGCCGGCTGCGGACCACGTCGAAACGGGTCAGGTTGCCGCACTGGGCGCAGCGCCAGCGGCTGACGGCGTCGGGGAAGGTGGCAGCGGCCATGGGATCTCCTGGGATGTCCGGCGCGCGGCCGGTCGGATCGGGCAGGGGAAAGCCTAGTGACCTGCCGGCGTGGGATCGACGGCGATGTCGGACCCCCGCCCTACCGTGTCGGCCATGACCGCGGTCACCCAGCTGACGTTCGACGATCTCGGCCCGCAGCTGCACTCCGTCACCTTCGTCGTCGTCGACCTCGAGACCGACGGGGGCAGCCCCGACCAGGCCGGCATCACCGAGGTGGGTGCCGTGAAGGTCCGCGGTGGCGAGGTGCTCGGCAGCTTCCAGTCGCTGGTCCGCCTGGGCCGGCCGATCCCCCCGTTCATCCGGGCACTCACGGGCATCACCGACGAGATGCTGCGCGACGCGCCCGGCCTGGGGGCTGTGGTTCCGGCGTTCCTGGAGTTCGCGCGGGGATGCGTGCTGGTCGCCCACAACGCCCCCTACGACGTCGGCTTCCTTCGGGGTGCCTGCGCCCAGCTCGGCCTGGAGTGGCCCGATCCGCCGGTTCTGGACACCGCCCGCCTGGCCCGGCACGTGCTCGTGCGCGACGAGGTGCCCAACTGCAAGCTCGGCACGCTGGCGCGGCACTTCCGGGCCGCTGTGACCCCGAACCACCGAGCCCTGGCCGATGCCCAGGCCACGGTCGACGTGCTGCACGGGCTGATCGCACGCGTCGGCAACCTGGGGGTGCACTCCCTCACCGAGCTCCAGGGCTACAGCAGTCGGGTTCCCGATGCCCGCCGCCGCAAGCGCGGCCTGGCCGACGGGCTGCCGGACGGGCCGGGCGTGTACGTCTTCGAGGACGGCGCCGGCGTCGCCCTGTACGTGGGGACCTCACGGTCCATCCGTCGACGGGTCCTGACGTACTTCACGGCGGCCGAGCAGCGCCGCAGGATGACGGAGATGGTCGGCCTTGCCGAGAGGGTCGTGGCCGTGCCGTGCGCGACCACCCTCGAGGCCCAGGTCCGCGAGCTGCGCACCATCGCTGCCCGGGCCCCCCGGTACAACCGACGCTCGGTACGCCCGGAGCGTGCCGTCTGGCTCAAGCTCACCGCGGAGCGGTTCCCGCGCATGAGCATCGTGAGCGCCGTCCGACCGGACCACGACCAGGGCGCGCGCTATGTGGGGCCGTTCGGCAGCCGACGCAGCGCCACCCAGGCCGCCGAGGCCATCGAGGAGGCCCTGCCGCTGCGGACGTGCACCCAACCGCTCACCGGCCGACCGAAGTCCTCAGCCTGCGTGCTGGCCGACCTCGGCCGGTGCCCGGCGCCGTGCACCGGCCAGATCGACGCCGCGGCGTACGGCCTGATCGCCGCGCGAGCCCGCGAGGCCCTCGGCCCCGATCCCAGCGAGGTTGTCGGGGCCCTGGAGGGGCGGATGGCTGCGCTGGCCGCCCATGAGCGGTACGAGGACGCGGCGGCGTGGCGTGATCGCCTCGCCGCGCTGCTGCGCGGGATCGACATCGCCACCGCCTCCGACATGCTGGGCAGGATCCCGGAGGTGGTCGCGGCCAGCCCCACCGCCGAGCTCGGCTGGGAGGTGCACGTCATCCGCCACGGCCGACTGGCGGGGGCAGGTGTGATCCCGCCCCGCACCGACCCGGCCGGGCACCTGGCGGCGGTCCGGGCCGCCGCCGAGCAGGTGGCGACCCCGACCCACCCGGCGACAGCAGCGCTCCCGGAGGAGACCCAGATCATCCTGCGATGGCTGTACTCCCCGGGAGTCCGTCTGGTCGATGTGGTGGGGGGGACGTTGGCCCTGCCCCTGCGGGGCGCCGGAGCCTACCGCCCCGCCGTCGAGGTGGACGTCCAGGACCCGGTGCCGGCCGGCCTCATGGCCTGATCCGGGTCCTGGACGATCACCGGGGCCCGGACGAACCGGCACCGCACGAGTCGGTACCGCACCGCACCGAACCCCACGACCGAAGTCGTCAGGTCTTGGGATGGCCCGCGATCTGGGCCTGCCCGGACGACTGCGCGGAGATCTCCACGGCGGCCTGCGACCCGGCCTCGACGGCCTCGTGCAGCCCGTGCTCGATGTGGTGCTCAGCAGCGGCAAGCTCCTGCGCCGTGGGGCTGGGGACGTCGTCGCGGTAGAAGAAGCGCGACCACGAGGCACGCACCCGCCGCCGGCGGGCCTTCGGGTTGGCCACGCCGTGCTCGTCGACCAGCTCGGGCATCTCCAGGGGCCGCCGGTCGGCCCGGGACAGGATGACCGCGCGGGTCTCCTCGTCCACTGGCTCGTGGATCTCCAGGAACTCCCCACTCGGCAGCCGCAGCACGCGCCCAGTCTCACGACCGTGCAGCAGCAGGTCGCGATCCCGACGCTGCAGCGACAGGCAGATGCGCTTGGTCACCAGGAACGCCACGACGGGCAGCACGAACAGCGACACCTGCAGCACCCGGATCATCGTGTTGATGCTCAGGTGGAAGTTGTACGCCAGGACGTCGTTGCCGCCGGCGATCATCAGCGGGATGTAGAAGGCCAGCAGCGCGGCGCCCAGGGCAGTGCGCGTGGCGGCATCGCGAGGCCGGTCGAGCAGGTGGTGCTCGGAGTCGTCGCGCGTGGCGAGACGCTCCAGCCAGGGGTAGGCGATCAGCAGGCCGAGCAGGATCGGTGGCATCACCATCGCCGGGACGAACAGGTTCAGCGACAGGGTGTTCCCGGTCGGCAGCACGATCTCCCAGTTCGGCATCAGCCGCAGTGCCCCGTCCAGGAAGCCCACGTACCAGTCGGGCTGGGACCCGGCGGTGACCTGGTCGGGCATGTAGGGGCCGTAGGCCCAGACCGGGTTGATCTGCACCAGTCCGGCCAGGGCGGTGATGGTCCCGAAGACCACGAAGAAGAAGCCGCCGGCCTTGGCCAGGTAGATCGGCATGAACGGGTAGCCGACGACGTTGTCGTTGGTGCGGCCCGGGCCGGGGTACTGGGTGTGCTTCTGGTACCAGACCATCAGGAGGTGTGCGGTCACCAGCGCCAGGATCAGGCCGGGGATCAGCAGGATGTGCATGCCGTAGAGCCGCGGCAGGAACGTCGTGCCCGGGAACTCCCCGTCGAAGACGAGGAACGACATCCACGTGCCGATGACCGGAGTCGCCTGCATGATCCCCTGCGTGATCCGCAGCCCGGTGCCGGACAGCAGGTCGTCGGGCAGCGAGTAGCCGGAGAACCCCGCGGCGACGGCGAGCAGGAAGAGCACCACGCCGATGACCCAGTTCATCTCGCGGGGCTTGCGGAACGCACCCGTGAAGAACACCCGCAGCAGGTGCAGCGCGATGGCGGCGACGAAGAACAGCGCCGCCATGTGGTGGATCTGCCGGATCAGCAACCCGCCGCGCACATCGAACGAGATCTGCAGGGCCGAGGCGAACGACTCCGACATCTTCACGCCCTTGAGGGGGGCGTAGGAGCCGTCGTAGACCACCTCGACCATCGAGGGCTTGAACCACAGGGTCAGGTACACCCCGGTGAGCAGGATGACGATGAACGAGTACAGCGCGATCTCACCCAGCATGAACGACCAGTGGTCCGGGAAGACCTTGTTCATCTGCCGCCGCAGGAAGCTGGCGTTGTGCAGCCGGTCGTCGAGCGCACCTGCGCCCTTGCCCCCCACCTTCATCACGCCGCTCATCCGCGCTCCCAGAAGCTAGGTCCCACGGGTTCCTGGAAGTCGCTCACGGCGACCAGGTACCCCTCGTCGTCGACGGTGATCGGAAGCTGGGGCATCCGACGAGCCGCCGGTCCGAACACGACGTTGCCCGAGTCGGCCAGGTCGAAGGTCGACTGGTGGCACGGGCACAGCAGGTGGTGCGTGCGCTGCTCGTACAGCGCGATCGGGCAGCCCACGTGCGTGCAGATCTTCGAGAAGGCGAGGATCCCCTGGTAGTCCCACCCGGCGCCCTGCTGGGACTGGATCTCGGAGGGGGGCATCCGCACGAGGATGATCGCGGCCTTCGCGCGGGCGTTGAGGTTGCCCGTGGCGTGCTCGACCTCCTCCAGGTTCTCCGGGTTCGCTGCGACCAGGCCCCCGACCGGCACGTCTGCCGGGCGGATCGGCCGGTCGGCCACGTCGGACACGATGCGCACGCCCTGGCCCCAGATGGTCCGCGAGAGCTGCTCGGCCGGGCTCGGGGCGTTCGGTGCGGTCACGTAGAGGTCACGCAGCATCACGACCAGCGGCAGCGGCATCAGCACCAGCGCCCCGATGAGCGTGCGGCGGATGATCGGGCGCTGCGCGAAGCCGGAGTCGGCCAGCCCGCGGTCGAATGCTTCCACGGCGGCCTGCCGCTCCTCGGCCGGGGAACGCATCCGGTGGCGATCCGCGACGACCTCCTGGCCGGACATGAGCTTGCGGGCCCAGTGGATGACACCCAGCCCGATGAGCAGGATCCCCAGGCCCATCGTCACGCCGAGCGCGACGTTCAGCGCGCCCACGGGACCCGCCAGCGGCAGCACCATGCCGGCATCCACGGGGATCATCACGTAGGCGACGACGGCCAGGACCGCCATCGCCATCGCCAGCAGGAACAGCACGGCGACCTGGCGCTCGGCCCGCTTGGCGGCCCGCGGGTCGACATCGGTCCGCCGGGGGGTGTGGTGCCCCGTCGCCGGCAGGAAGTCCGGCTCGTGGAGGTCGTGCTCGCTCATCGCAGCTTCGCTCCGATCCAGATGGCGGCCGCGGCCATGACCGCCACGCCGACGGTGAACAGGAACGCGCCCTCGGTCACCGGACCGAAGGACCCGAGGCTGAACCCGCCCGGCTGGGTCTGGGTCTGCAAGTGCCCGACGTAGGCCAGGATGTCCTGCTTGTCCTCGACGGTGAGGGTGCCATCACCGAAGACCGGCATGTTCTGCGGTCCGGTGAGCATGGCCTCGTAGATCTCCTGCGGGGTGGCCTTCATCAGGCTGGGCGCCGCCTTGCCCTGGGTCAGCGCCGCGCCGGATCCGGCGAAGTTGTGGCACTGCGCGCAGTTGGTCCGGAACAGCTCGCCGCCACGGGCGAGGTCCGCGTTCGTGGTGTCGAGCTGCTCCGCCGTCGGGATCGCCGGACCGGCACCGGTGGTGGCGATGTAGGCCGCCAGCGCGGCGATCTGCTCGGCGTCGTACGTGGGGTCCTTGCGCAGCACCTGCACGCTCGGGTCCGCCAGCGGCATCCGGCCGGTGGCCACCTGGAAGTGCACGGAGGCCGCGCCCACCCCGACCAGGCTCGGCGCCACCGACGTGCCCTCGGCGTTGAGCCCGTGGCACGACGCGCACCCCTCGAGGTAGAGGGCCTTGCCCTCAGCCACCTGGGTCTCGCTGTGCGGGTTGCCGGCAGCACGCGCGGTGGAGTCCGCCGTGGCCAGCGCGTAGAGCGTGCCGACCACGGCGAGGGCACCCAGCAGCAGCAGCAGGAACGCTGCTGGGTGTCGCCTCCGGGCAACGGGACTGTTCACAGGGTCTCCTCTGCGCGGGTCAGGGGATTCGGTCGGGAGTGCCGCAGGCTACTTCAGGACGTAGATCATGAAGAACAGGGCGATCCAGACGACGTCGACGAAGTGCCAGTAGTAGCTGGTGACGATGGCCGCGGTCGCCTGCTCGTGACCGTACCGGCGCCCCACGTAGGACCGGGCCAGCACGAACAGGAAGGCCACCAGGCCGCCGGCCACGTGCAGGCCGTGGAAGCCGGTGGTCAGGAAGAAGGCGGAGCCGTAGGCCGTGCTGGACAGCGTCAGCCCCTCGGCCTGGATCAGGTGGGCGTACTCGTAGACCTGGCCACCGATGAAGAAGGCGCCCATCGCGAACGTGATGGTGTACCAGCGACGCATGCCGCGGATGTCGCCCCGCTCGGCCGCCAGCACGCCGAGCTGGCAGGTCACCGACGACGACACCAGCACGAGCGTGTTGGCCGTGGCGAACGGGATGTTCAGCAGCTGGGTCTGCTCGGCCCACAGCTCCGGATTGGTCGCCCGCAACGTGAAGTACATCGCGAAGAGCCCGGCGAAGAACATGAGCTCGCTGGACAGCCAGATGATCGTGCCGACGGCGACCTTGTTCGGGTGGACCGGATGGGCGCCAGGGTGCGCGGGAGTAACAACCGTTGACGTGGCCACGGGCGGCAGTGTGTCAGACATTCGCACAACTGCCCACCCCAGAACTACAAGTTGTACCGCGGTGTCCCGACCCCGCCCGCACCGGGGTGGTCCGAGCACGCAGTAGCATCGCGGGCATCGACGTAGAACCCCCGAAGGAGCCCCTCCGATGGCCGACAAGGCGCCCCGTCCGCTGCGGGTCCTCGTGTACAGCGACGATCGCAACGTCCGCAGGGCTGTCGTGACTGCGCTGGGAACCCGCCCGGACCCTGATCTCCCGCAGCTCGACCTCGTCGAGGTGGCCACGGCGCCCGTCGTGGTGCGCACCGCGGACGCCGGTGGCCTGGACCTGTTGATCCTCGACGGCGAGGCCACCCCGACCGGCGGCATCGGGCTGACCCGCCAGCTCAAGGACGAGATCTACCGGTGCCCCCCGATCCTCGTGCTCACCGGCCGGCCGCAGGACGCCTGGCTGGCCACCTGGTCGCGGGCGGACGCCGTCGTCGGCCACCCGCTCGACCCGGGCCAGCTGGCCGAGACGGTCTCGGCCCTGCTGCGCCGGCGCACGTCGGTGGCCACCCGATGACCGAGCGCGCCCTGACCGACTGGGTCGACGTCCTCGAGGCGCTGCTGGCCGGGCAGTCCCTGAACGCCCCCACGACCCAGTGGGTCATGGCCGAGATCCTCACCGGCGGCGCCCCCGCGTCCAGCACCGCGGGGTTCCTCGTGGCCCTGCGGGCCAAGGGCGAGACCGCGACGGAGGTCGGCGGGCTGGTCGCCGGGATGATGAACGCGAGCGTCCCGCTGGAGGTCGAGGGGCCGGTCGTGGACACCTGTGGGACCGGTGGGGACCGCTCCCACACGGTGAACATCTCGACGATGGCCGCAGTGGTGGCCGCTGCCGCCGGGGCGCGGGTCGCCAAGCACGGCAACCGGGCCGCGTCCTCCCAGAGCGGCTCCGCCGACATGCTCGAGGAGCTGGGGGTCGTCATCGACCTGCCGGCGGCCGCTGCCGGCGAGGCTGGCCGGCAGTTGGGGATCACGTTCTGCTTCGCCCCGGTGTTCCACCCCGCGATGCGCCACATCGGACCGATCCGGCGCGAGCTGGGCATCCGCACCGTGTTCAACGTGCTCGGCCCGCTGGCCAACCCCGCTCGGCCCGCAGCCCAGGTCCTGGGCGTGCCGGACGACCGGATCGGCGAGCTGATGGCCGGCGTCCTGGCGGCACGCGGCACCCGTGCCCTGGTCGTCCACGGGGAGGACGGACTGGACGAGCTGACCGTCTTCGCCCCGTCGTCCGTGTGGGACCTCACCGACGGCAGCCTGCGTCGCGTCCGCCTGGACCCCGCGGACCTCGGGATCGCCGCTCCGGCCCCCGACGCCCTGCGCGGCGGGACGGCGGCACGCAACGCCCAGATCTTCCGGCAGCTGCTCGCGCAGCCCGACGCCGCGCAGCTGCGCGGGCTGGCCGATGCCGTGGCCCTCAACGCGGCCGCCGCCCTGGTTGCCTACGACGCTGCCGGCGGCGTCCTGGACTTCGCCATCCCGGCCGCTGGTACCGCCCTCGTGGACCGCCTTGCGGCCGCGCTGCCCGCCGCCCGGCACGCCCTGCGAAGCGGCTCCGCGCAGGCGCTGCTGGAGCGTTGGGTCACGACCAGCCAGGCGCTGAGGTAGCCCCGATGGCACGCAACCGCAGCCGATCCCTCCCGAGCACCCCGGACCCCCGCCGGGCGCCAGAGCCGGGCGCAGGCCCGGGCGGTCCAGGGTCGCCCTCGCCGGGATCCACCTCCGCGAGTCGCACCCCGGCGACCCACCGTGCCACGGGCGCCCCGACGAGGACTCCCGCCGCGAGCCCCGCGGAACCGGACTACCTGGTCGCGGGCACCGGGTGCGTCCGCGGTCACGAGCGCGGTGCCGAGCTGGTCACCGCGCGGTTGGGCAAGGTCCCCAGCCGCAAGATGACCAGGATCGGCTTCGGCCTGGTCATCTGGTGCCTGCTGGGAGCCGCGTTCCTGGCCAGGGGCCGCTACGCCGTGCTGGGCCTGGAGATCGCGGCACTGTGGCTGGCCTTCAGTGCCGTCGTGCAGCGCCGCGCCGGGCATCGCAGGCGGTGCTGGCGCACGCGCACGTGGCGGCACGCGTGGGGCGGCCTGGTCCCCGTGGGCCAGCCGAAGCGCCGCTGACAGCTCGCTCGATCGGCTGGGTCCGGTCCCGCCGCCTCGACGCGGGCCGGGACCCGACTGAGGGGTGGACCCGGCTCAGAACTGAGCGTTGGGCTCCCGGTAGTACTCGAAGACCCAGAACGCGCTGCTCAGGACGACGAGGACCAGCCCGGCGATCACGATCCACGCCGCCAGGGCCAGACCGGCGAAGGTGATCGCGGCGGAGGCTCCCACCATGAGCGGCGCCCAGGAGTGCGGGCTGTAGAAGCCGTAGTCCGGGTCCGCGTCCCAGATCTCAGCGTTCGGTGAGTCCTCGGGCTGGACGCTCATGCGCCGGGCAGTGACGAGCAGGTAGAAGCCCACCATGGCCGACAGCCCGGCGGTGAGCACCAGCGCGGTGGTCCCGGCCTCGTCGTGGGACAGGATCCAGTAGATCCCGGCGACGAGCAGGTAGAAGACCGAACCCCCGACGAACAGCTTGCCGGCGAGCTTCACGAGATCTCCCCCTTCGGGCGCTTGGCCTCGAGGGCCGCCAGGTAGGCGGCGGAGTCCCAGTCCGCCAGCTCAGGATGATGCAGGTCGAACGCCGGGCGCTCGGAGCGGATGCGGGGCAACGAGACGAAGTTGTGTCGCGGGGGCGGACAGGACGTGGCCCACTCCAGCGAGGCACCCCAGCCCCACGGGTCGTCGACGGTGACCAGCGGCGCCGTGCGGTAGGTCTTCACGACGTTCCACAGGAAGAACAGCGTCGACACGCCGAGGACGAGCGCGAACGCCGACGAGATCTCGTTCTCCAGCGTGAACCCATCGCCGGGCAGGTAGTCGCCGTAGCGGCGGGGCATGCCCTCGACGCCCAGCCAGTGCTGGATCAGGAACGTCCCGTTGAACCCGATGAAGGTCAGGGCGAAGTGCCACTTGCCCAGCGTCTCGTCCAGCATGCGCCCGAAGAACTTGGGCCACCAGAAGTAGAAGCCGGCGAACATGGCGAACACGACGGTGCCGAAGACCGTGTAGTGGAAGTGGGCGACCACGAAGTAGGAGTCCGACACGTGGAAGTCCAGCGGCGGGGCCGCCAGGATGACGCCGGTCAGCCCACCGAACAGGAACGTCAGCAGGAAGCCCAGGGCCCACAGCATCGGGGTCTCGAACGTGAGGGACCCGCCCCACATGGTGCCGATCCAGTTGAAGAACTTCACGCCGGTCGGCACTGCGATGAGCATCGTCATCAACGAGAAGAACGGCAGGTTGACCGCGCCGGTGACGTACATGTGGTGGGCCCAGACCGCCATGGACAGCGCCGCGATGGCGATCGTGGCGAAGACCAGGCCCTTGTAGCCGAAGATCGGCTTGCGGCTGAAGACCGGCAGGACCTCGGAGATGACCCCGAAGAACGGCAGCGCCAGCACGTACACCTCGGGGTGGCCGAAGAACCAGAACAGGTGCTGGAACAGGATCGCCCCGCCGTTCTCCGGCAGGAAGACCACGGACCCGAACTTGCGATCGATCTCCAGGACGATCAGCGTCGCGGCCAGGACGGGGAACACCATGATGATCAGCACGCTGGTGAGAAGGACGTTCCAGGTGAAGATCGGCATCCGGAACATCACCATGCCGGGCGCCCGCATGGTGAGGATGGTCGTGATGAAGTTGACCGCACCCAGGATCGTGCCGACGCCGCCGAGCGCGAACCCGAGGATCCACAGGTCGGCGCCGATGTTCGGCGAGAACTCGGGACCGGACAACGGCGTGTAGAAGAACCAGCCGAAGGCGGCGGCACCGCCCGGGGTCGCGAACCCGGTGAGCACGATGATGCCGCCGAACAGGTACATCCAGTACCCGAGCATGTTCAGCCTCGGGAAGGCCACGTCCGGGGCGCCGATCTGCAGCGGCATCAGGAAGTTCGCGAACCCGACGAACAGGGCGGTGGCGAACAGCAGCAGCATGATCGAGCCGTGCATCGTGAACAGCTGGTTGTACTGCTCCAGGGTCAGGAACTGCAGGCCGGGCCGGGCCAGCTCGGCCCGGATCAGCAGCGCCATCACCCCGCCGATCAGGAAGAACGTGAACGATGTGCCGAGGTAGAGCCGACCGATGGTCTTGTGGTCGGTCGTCGACAGGACCGACACGATGCGCCGGCCGAGGGACCGCTGGCGGCGCGGCGCCTCGATGGGCGCGACCGGCGGCTCGTTGAGCAGGGTCATAGCGTCCCCTCCGGGTATCGGTTCGACTCCCAGTACCGCTCGCCCTCACGCGAGATGCGATCCGTCTCGATGCTGCCGACCTGGCCCTTGGCCCGCAGCGACGCGATGTGCTGCTCGAACTCGGCCCTCGGGACGACCTTCACCCGGAAGAGCATCCGGGCATGGTCCACGCCGCAGAGCTCGGCACACCGGCCCGCGTACTCCCCCACCTTGTTCGGCGTGACCTGGAACTGGTTCATCCGGTCCGGGAAGACGTCCATCTTCATGAGGAAGGCCGGGATCCAGAACGAGTGGATGACGTCGGGGCTCTGGAGCTTGAAGGTGACGGACTCGTCGACCGGGAGGTAGAGCGTCGGCATGTCGGCGACCTCGGCCGTTCCCACGTCGTAGACGTCGTCGTCGACGTAGTTGAACGCCCAGCTCCATCGGAACCCGACGACGCCCACCGTGTTCTGCGCATCGGCCGATACCTTGGTCAGGACCGCCTGGTCGCGCAGCGTGAATGCGAACAGGCCCAGGACCATCACCAGCGGGATCACGGTGTACATGACCTCGAGCGGCACGTTGTAGCGCATCTGCTTGGGGGCCGGATCGCCGTCGCGGCGCCGGAACCGGATGGCCGCGTAGATGATCAGCCCTGCCGTGAGGACGCCCACCACGGCCGCCGCCACCCACGCCCCGTACCAGAGGTGCGCGATCCGGGGCCCCTCCTCGGTCGCCGGGTCGGGCGCGTTGAAGGACAGGGCCTCCTGCGCGCTGCACCCCGCGGTCAGGAGCAGGGCGGCCACGGCGGCCCCCGCCACACCCAGCCGGCGCCGGGTGGACCCCGCGCGGCTCGTGCGAGCTGTCTCCACCTGTCGTGTCCCCTCAGGTCATCGGTGCCCCTGCGCGCAGCAGGGCACAGGGATGGGTCGCGACGCAGGTTAGCGCAGGATTGCCATGTTCGGCCATGGCAATCCCGATACGGTGGGAGGCATGTCCGGCTACTTCGACGCCGCCTCAGGACTGCCCCTCCTCCCGGAGGCCCGCCGCGCACTGGCCACAGCCCTGGACCGGGGCTGGGCCGACCCGACTCGACTGCATCGGGACGGTCGGGTGGCCCGCCAGCTCCTCGACGCCGCCCGGGCCTCGGTGGCCGCCAGCATCGGCGCGCTGCCCCAGGAGGTGAGCTTCACCCCGTCCGGCACCCACGCGATCCAGGCGGCCGTCCTCGGCCTGGCCCGGGCCGGGCGGGGCCGCGGGCGGGTCGTGGCCTCGGCGGTGGAGCACTCGGCGGTGCTGCGGGCAGCCGACTGGGCCGACCCGACCGGCGAACCGGTGCTCCTGCCCGTCAACCCTCACGGTGAAGTTGAGGTTGATGCTGCCGTCCGAGCCCTCCACGATCACGACGCCTGCCTCGTAGCGGTCCAGCACGTGAACCATGAGGTGGGCACCGTCCAACCGCTGGCCCCGGTGCACGAGGCCGCCCGATCCGCCGGGGTTCCCCTGGTGGTGGACGCCGCCGCATCCCTGGGCAGCCTGCCTGTGCCACGGTCCTGGGACGTCCTCATCGGCAGCGCCCACAAGTGGGGCGGACCGGCCGGAGTCGGCGTGCTCGCGGTGCGATCCGGTGTCCGGTGGCGCAGCCCGCTGCCCCCCGACGACGCCGGCCGACCGGCAGGGTTCCCCGACGTGCCCGCCACGGTGGCCGCGGCGACCGCCCTCGAGCTGGCGACCTCGCGGCTGTCTGACAGCGAGCGGCACCGACGCTCCCTGCTGGACCGGCTGGTCGTCGAGGTTCCGCTGACCGCGCCGGAGGTCCTCGTCCTCGGCCCGGGGCCGAGCACCCCGCGGGCCCCGCACATCGCCGCGTTCACGGTGCTCTACGCCGACGGCGAGGTCCTCGTGCACGCCCTGGACCGGGCCGGGTTCGCGGTCTCCTCGGGGTCGGCCTGCACGTCCGACACCCGCCGCCCGAGCCACGTCCTGGCTGCGATGGGCGCGATCACCCACGGCAACCTGCGGCTGTCGCTGCCGCCGGACGCCACCGACGACGACGTGTCCCGCATGCTGGCGGCCCTTCCCGACGCCATCCAGCGCGCCCGCAGCGCCGCCGATGGTGCGTCGTGACCGGCGTGCGGCAGGTGGACGCGCTGGGGGTGCTGTGCCCGGTGCCGATCATCCGGCTGGCCCGGGCCGCCGCTGAGGGCCCCCCGGGCGCACTGCTGGAGCTGTGGACCGACGACCCCGCTGCCGAGCACGACGTTCCCGCATGGTGCCGGTTGCGCGGCCACACCCTGCTCGAGAGCACGCCCGGGGCGACTGCCCCGATCCGAGCCCCCGGGCCCGACGCCGCGCCGGGCCGCGCCGTCCAGGAGCCCGCGGTCCCCGGCACCCCGGGCGGTCAGGTCGTGCGCCACCTGATCCGGCTGGGACCCGCTCCGGGGGCCTGATCGGCCAGCGCCGGTGGGACCACCAGGGCCTCAGCCAGGGCCGCCAGGTACCTGGTCCGCGGGATCTCGACGACGCCCAACGAGGACAGGTGCGGCGTTGCCCACTGGACGTCGACGATCCGCCTCGGGTCGCCGTCGGCAGCGAGGCGATCAGCGAGGGCGACCACGGCGACCTTCGAGGCATCCCGGCGCCGGTGGAACTTGGACTCCGCTGCGAACAGGCCACCGACCTCCACGCCGAACAGCCCCCCTGCCAGGACCCCTGCGCCGTCCCACACCTCGACGGAATGGGCCCATCCGAGCTCGTGGAGTCGCTGGTAGGACCTGCGGTAGGCCCGGGAGATCCACCCACCCGGACGGTGGGGGTCGGCGCAGCCGGCCACGACGTCGGCGAAGGCGCGGTCCACGCTGACGGTGAACCCGGGAAGCGCCCGGCGCAGCGACCGGGAGACGTGCACGGCCCCCGGACGCAGCACCCCACGGGGATCCGGCGACCACCACATGATCAGGCCCCGCTCGGGCATCGCGAACAGCCCGGAGCGGTACCCGGCGAGCAGGCTGCCCGGCGACAGGTCCGCGCCCACCGCGATGAGCTCGCGGCCGGCCTCGACGCGGGACGGATCGGGGAGCACCCACCCGACGGGAGGGGGCTCGACCGGCACCTCAGACCCCGACCAGGCGGGCGTGCTCGGCGATGTCGGCAGCTGCGGCGCGCCCGTAGGAATCGGCCATCCTGGCCACGAAGGACTCCCGGGTGAACGCGTACTCCTGGGTGCCCACGCTCTCGATGGCATAGGTGGCCATCAGGCACCCGACCTGGCCGCAGCGCTGCAGCGGGACACCCCACGACAGCCCGGCCAGGAACCCGGCCCGGAAGGCGTCGCCCACCCCGGTCGGGTCGGCCCGCACCGACTCGCGCGGAGCCGGCACGACGATCGGGTCGGCCCCCTCCTGCTCGATCCGGACCCCGTCGGGCCCCAGCGTGGTCACCCGCACCCCGACCCGGCGGAGCACCTCCCCGGATGTCCACCCGGTCTTCTGCTCGGTCAGCGCGGCCTCGTACTCGTTGGTGAGCAGGTACGCGGCGCCGTCGATGAGGGTGCGGATCTCGTCGCCGTGCATCCGCGCCAGCTGCTGCGAGGGGTCGGCTGCGAAGGGCAGCCCGCGGAACCGGCACTCCTGCGTGTGGCGGACCATCGCCACCGGGTCGTTGGCCCCCACCACGACCAGGTCCAGCGGGCCGACCCGCTCCTGGATCGGTCCCAGTTCGATGTCACGCGCGTCGTGCATCGCCCCGGCGTAGAACGACGCGATCTGGTTGGCGTCCTCGTCGGTGGTGCAGACGAACCGCGCGGTGTGCCGTTCCGAGGACACGTGCACCGAGTCGGTGTCCACACCATGGCGCTGCAGCCACGACCGGTAATCGGCGAAGTCCGCCCCGACGGCACCCACCAGCACCGGGGTCAGCCCGAGCACGCCCATCCCGAAGGCGATGTTGGCCGCCACTCCCCCGCGACGGACCTCGAGCTCGTCGACGAGGAACGACAACGAGATCCGGTCCAGCTTGTCGGCGACCAGCGAGTCGGCGAACCGCCCGGGGAACGTCATGAGGTGGTCCGTCGCGATGGACCCCGTGACCGCAACCCGCATTGTCTGCAACCCCCAGCTCGGCGTCGGGACCGACCCTACTGGGCGTGGTGTCAGTGGAACGAGTCGCCGCAGGCGCAGGAACCGCTGGCGTTCGGGTTGTCGATCGTGAAGCCCTGCTTCTCGATGGTGTCCACGAAGTCGATCGTCGCCCCCACGAGGTAGGGCGCGCTCATCCGGTCGACGACGACGTCGACGCCGTCGAAGTCGGTCACCACGTCACCGTCGAGTGAGCGCTCGTCGAAGAAGAGCTGGTAGCGCAGGCCGGAGCAGCCACCCGGCTGCACCGCGACCCGCAGCGACAGGTCGTCGCGGCCCTCGGAGTCCAGCAGCGCGCGCACCTTGTCGGCGGCCGCGGTGGTGAGGATGATCCCGTCGGTGGCGGTGCTCGTCACGTCGGCGGTCATCTGAGCCTCCTGATGTTCGGTGGGGGTGTGCCGTGGGCAACGCCGTTGCCCGGCCGGGCATTCCCGGCGTCACGACCATGCTCGCACGCCTCAGCCCGAACGACCAACCGTGAACACGGGACCAGGCAAGGTCAGCCTGACCAGAGCACCTGGGTCACCGGCGCGACCACGTCCCGGCGAGCCTGGCCGCCACCCGCTCCAGGGCTGCTGTGGCGGGCTCCCCGGGCTGCGCGGGGGCCGCGAAGGCCCCCGCGATCCCGGCCGCCACCCAGTCGCGCCGGCTGAGCTCGACCCTGCCGGCGATCACCAGGACGGGCACACCGACCTCCAGGGCCGCAGCCGCCACGCCGGAGACGACCTTGCCGCGCAGCGACTGCCAGTCCAGGGACCCCTCGCCTGTGATGACCAGTTCGCACCGGGCCACCTGCTCGCCCAGCGCCACCGCGTCGAGCACGGTCTCGATCCCCGGCACCCGGCGTGCCCCGAGGCGGATGAGGGCCGCACCCATCCCGCCCCCCGCCCCGGCTCCCAGCGCCACGGCCGGCGACCGTCCGGCCGCAGTCCGGCCCAGCCGCACCGCCCAGTGGGCCATCGCCGACTCCAGCTGGTCGACCTGCGAGGCCGACGCCCCCTTCTGCGGCGCGAAGCCGCGGGCAGCGCCCCGGGCCCCGAGCAGGGGGACGTCGACGTCGGTCGCGACCTCGAGGACGACACCGCCGGTGCGCGCGAGGGCGGGGGCGAGGTCCAGTGCGGCCAGGTCGACCAGCCCGGCCCCGCCACCGTCGAGCAGCCCGTCGGGCGTGCCGCGCGCCCCGAGACCCGCCAACAGGCCCGCGCCACCGTCGCAGGTGCCGGTCCCGCCGACCCCGACGACGATGCGCCGGGCCCCGAGGTCGAGGGCACCGCCCATCAGCTCGCCCACCCCCCGGCTGGTGGTCAGGCCCGGATCGCGCTGTTGCGGGGCAACCAGGTGCAGCCCTGCCGCGAGGGCGCTCTCGACCCACGCGGTCGCCGCGTCGTCGACCAGCAGATCCGCGGTGACCGGCTCCCCCAGCGGGCCGGTCACCGTCAGGGGGTGCCGTGTCCCGCCCCGACCGGCGCGGATGGCATCGAGGAATCCGGGTCCGCCGTCGGACAGGGGCCGCTCGACGACCTGGTCACCGGGAGCCGCCTGCGACCAGCCGCGGCCGATCGCCGCGGCGGCCTCGGCCGCCGTCATCGTCCCGGTGAAGGAGTCCGGGCACACCAGGATGCGCACGCCCGGCAGTGTGGCAGCACCCGCCGTCCGACGCCGCTCCCGGGCCGGGGACCGTGCCGCCCCGGCGCCGGCGGGTGTGCCTGCTGAGCCCACGGCCCAGCCCCCGGCCGAGCTCACGCCGGGTCCCGGCGTGCTCGACAGTGCGCCCCGGGCCACCCTGTGTGGGACCATGGATGCCTCGTATGACTGGAGGACCGATGACCGACACGGCGACCTGGACCGAGCCGCAGCCGACCCCGCTGGCGCTGCTCCTGCTCGGCCACGAGTCCGATCTGGCCACGGAGGCGGGCGTCGAGTGCCCTGGTGCACTGCCGGCCGCCTCAGACCCCGCGCTCGTGGAGCGCGCCCTGCGCGCCCGGCAGGCGCTGGGCAGCCGGGTGTACGTCCTGGGCCATCACTACCAGCGCGACGAGGTGATCCAGTTCGCCGACGTCACCGGCGACTCGTTCAAGCTCGCCCAGCAGGCGGCGGCGCATCCCGAGGCGGAGTTCATCGTCTTCTGCGGCGTGCACTTCATGGCCGAGAGCGCCGACATCCTGACCACCCCCGACCAGCAGGTCATCCTGCCCGACCTCGCCGCCGGCTGCTCCATGGCCGACATGGCCGAGATCGGCCAGGTCGAGGACGCCTGGGACCGCTTCGTCGAGCTGGGCATCGCGGAGTCGACGATCCCGATCACGTACATGAACTCGACAGCGGCCATCAAGGCGTTCACCGGCCGCAACCGGGGCACCATCTGCACGTCGAGCAACGCCCAGCAATCGCTGGAGTGGGGCTTCCAGCACGGCGAGCGCATCTTCTTCCTCCCCGACCAGCACCTGGGACGCAACACGGCAGTCCTCCAGCTCGGCCTGACCCTCGAGGACTGCGTGGTCTACGACCCGCACAAGGCCGGCGGCGGGTTGACCGACCAGCAGCTGCGCGAGGCCAGGATGGTGCTGTGGCGCGGTCACTGCTCCGTGCACGGCCGGTTCTCCGAGGAGGTTGTCGACGAGGCCCGGGCCCGCATCCCAGGCGTCAACATCCTCGTCCACCCGGAGTGCCGCCACGAGGTCGTGCGCAAGGCCGACTACGTGGGGTCCACCGAGTACATCATCCGGGTGCTCGACGAGGCGGAGCCCGGGTCGTCCTGGGCGATCGGGACCGAGCTGAACCTGGTCCGGCGGCTGGCCAATGCCCACGCGGACAAGCAGGTCAGCTTCCTGGATCGATCGGTGTGCTACTGCTCCACGATGAACCGGATCGACCTGCCCCACCTGGTGTGGGCGCTGGAGAGCCTGGCCGCCGGCACCGTCGTCAACCGCATCGTGGTCGACGAGGACACCGCTCACTGGGCGCGGGTGGCGCTCGACCGGATGCTGGCACTGCCCGGTGTCGGCGCCACGAAGCTGCCCGACTGACCGACGGGACGGGCGCGACGAGCCCGTCCGGCTGCTGGGCCGGCTGGACGCGTGGCCCGGGTCGCCGGACCCGAGCCAGCGGCGCTCACAGGCCTGGCGCGCCCCAGATGGGGAACCACCGCGACAGGTCGCGCTCGACGGTCAGCTCGTCGCGCAGCAGGTCGCGCACCTGCAGCTCCAGGGTGGTGTCGCGCGCCTGGCCGGGCATGGGGGCGAACGGGTAGAAGCTGCCCTGCTTGAACAGGTAGACCATCGCCAGCGGCCGGTCGTTGGGTCCGGCGAAGGTCACCATGGCGCACAGCAGCTGGGGTCCCCAGCCGGTCTCCTGCAGCGACGTGTTCACCGCGTGCAGGTGCGTGACGAGGCCAGCCACGTCCGGGGGCGAGGTGCGCACCACGAGCCAGGTGTAGCCGTAGCCGTCGGAGGTCACCTCGACGGCGGGGTTCCCCGATGCAGCCAGGAGCGCCTCGATGTCGGCCTGGACCTCACTGAACGCGCGACCCTCCGGCACCCGGAACGCCACGGCCCCGGCACCTGTGGGCTCGAAACCCAGCGTGGCCGACAGGGCGACCGCCCCCGACGGCAACCCGAAGATGGTGTCGAGGTTGGGCCGCACGGGCTTGCTGCGTCCGAGGAGGGAGTCCAGGAAGCCCATCACTGCCCCAGCTGGGTGGCGATCCGCGCCAGCTGCTCGAGACGCTTGTCGAGCGGCGGGTGCGTCGACAGCAGCTCGGCCAGCGACTGGTCGCCCCCGAACGCCGGCGCGATGAAGAAGGCGTTCATGGCCTCCTTCTCACGCAGGTCACGCGTCGGGATGCGGCCCATCTCACCGGTGATCTTCTGCAGCGCCCGGCCGAGGGCGCCGGGCCGGCCGGTCAGCAGCGCGCCGGTGCGGTCCGCGGACAGCTCCCGGTAGCGCGAGAGCATCCGGGTGAGCAGGAACGAGATCGCATAGACGACCACGGACACGACCATGATCAGCAGGAACGCCAGCGCCCCGTTCGAGTCGCTGTCCCGCCTGCGGACCATCCCGCCCCACAGCCAGGAGCGGGTGAGGAATCCGGCGAGGACACCCACGAACGAGGCCACGGTCATCACCAGGACGTCGCGGTGGGCCACGTGGGCAAGCTCGTGGGCCAGGACGCCCTCGAGCTCCTCGGCGTCGAGACGGCGCAGCAGCCCGGTCGTCACGCACACCACGGCGCGATTGGAGCTGCGCCCCGTGGCGAACGCGTTGGGCATGTCCGTGTCGGCGATCGCCACCGTGGGCTTGGGCATGTCCGCCATGGCGCACAGCCGGTCCACGATCGCGTGCAGCTGCGGCGCCTGCTCCGGCACCACGGTCCGGGCGCCCATCGAGAACAGCGCCACGCGGTCGGAGAAGTACCACTGCCCCCACGCCGACCCCGCCGCGATGGCCAGGACGAAGAAGGAGTTCAGCCCGACGTAGATCAGCACGGCCATGAGCACGACGTACAGCAGGCCGAGCACGAACATCGTGCCGCCCATGCGCGCGGTCAGGCCGGGATCCGGTGCGTACCGGTTTCGTGCCATCACAACGTCCTTGCCGGGATCAGGGGGAGCACCGAGGCGTCAGGCCCCTGCCTCGCCGGCGGGCTTGGCCGGCGTCGCAGGATCCTCGGCGACGACGGCGTCGACCACCTCGTCGGCTGCCGCCGGGGCGGCGCCGACGGCGGGGGTCGTCCCGCCTGCGACGGCGGGGGTGGCGGCCGCACCGCCCAGCTGGGCGCGCATGGCCGCGAGCTCGTTCTCCACCTGGCTGTCCGCCGCCATCCGCTCCAGCTCCGCGGTCAGGGAGTCCTTGCCGCCCTGGACCTCGAGCCCCCCGGTGGCGATGAGCTCGTCGATCGCACCGGCGCGGGCCTGCATCTGCGCCGTGCGGTCCTCGGCACGCTGGATGGCCAGCCCGACGTCGCCGAGCTCGTTGGAGATCCCGGTGAACGCCTCGTTGATGCGCACCTGGGCCTCGGCAGCGGAGTAGGTGGCCTTGATGGTCTCCTTCTGGGTGCGGAAGGACTCCACCTTGGCCTGCAGCTGCTGCGAGGCGACCGTGAGCTTCTGCTCCTGGGCGCTGAGCTGCTCGAGCTGCGCGTGCAGGTCAGCGATCTGCTGGGCGATCCCCGCCTTGCGGGTCAGCGCCTCCCGGGCCAGGTCCTCACGTCCCCCGGCGAGCGCGGCGCGCGCCTGGTCGTCGAGCTTGGACAGCTGCTTGTCCAGCCCGGCGATCTGCAGCTCGACCCGCTTGCGGCTGGTGGCCACGTCGGCCACGCCGCGGCGCACCTTCTGCAGCATCTCCAGCTGCTTCTCATAGGAGTAGTCGAGGGTCTGCGCGGGGTTCTCCGCGCGATCCATGGCCGCATTGGCCTTCGACTTGAAGATCAACTTGAACCGCTGCCACAACCCCGCCATGGGACCGGATCACTTTCTTCGCGTGGCGGCACACCCGCCGATCCCCACCAGCGTAGCCCCCGACCGCCCACCACGTACCCTTGCACCGTGAGCCTGTGGAGACGTCAGCGCGCATCCGAGTCCGTGCCCGAGACCCCGGAGGCACCTTCGGGCGCCGGGGGCAAGGGTCGGCCGACACCCACCCGCCGTGAGGCCGAGGCCGCGCGCAAGAGCACCCTGCGCGTTCCCAGCGACCCGAAGGAGGCCCGCAAGGCCGCCCGGGAGCGGGCCGCCCAGGAGCGCGTGTCGGCACGCGCGGCGATGATGGCCGGCGACGAGTCCGCCCTGCCCCCGCGGGACAAGGGCCCGGTGCGCGGGTTCGTGCGCGACTTCATCGACGGGCGCTTCGCCATCGCGGAGCTGTTCCTGCCGATCGCCGTGGTGGTGCTCGTCGTCGGCCTGCTCAAGATGCAGAACATCCAGGCTCTGGTGTCGTTCCTGTGGATGCTGTCGATGCTGGCCATCATCGTCGACACGACCATCCTGATGGGGCGGCTCAACCGCCAGCTGCGCCGCCGGTGGCCCGACCCGGCCGACCGCAAGGGCACCACGTGGTACGCCCTCATCCGGGTCCTGCAGCTGCGCAAGCTGCGGCTGCCCCCGCCGCGGGTCACCTGGACCGGCAAGCCCATCGCGCCGAAGCAGCCGCGAGGCTAGCCGCTGTCGGTGGCCTGACCTAGGGTCTGGGGCATGCAGCACCGACGGCTCGGCGGCAGCGGCCTGTGGGTCAGCGAGATCGCCTTCGGCAACTGGCTCACCCACGCCTCGCAGGTGGCGGAGGAGACCGCGACGGCCTGCGTGCACGCCGCGCTGGACGCCGGGATCACCACCTTCGACACGGCCGACGTGTACGCCCAGACCGGTGCCGAGTCCGTGCTCGGACGGGCCCTTCGCGGCCAGCGCCGTGCGGGGCTGGAGATCCTGACCAAGGTGTACTGGCCCACAGGGCCCGGGCCGAACGACCGGGGGCTGTCCCGCAAGCACATCAGGGAGAGCTGCGACGCGTCGCTGCAGCGCCTGCAGACCGACTACATCGATGTCTACCAGGCTCACCGCTTCGACCATCACACCCCGCTGGAGGAGACCCTGCGGGCGTTCGACGACCTCGTGCGGGCCGGCAAGGTGCTCTACGTCGGGGTGTCGGAGTGGCGGTCCGACGAGATCCGCGCCGCGCTGGGGATCGCCGAGCAGATGGGGTTCGACCGCATCGTGTCCAACCAGCCCCAGTACTCGATGCTCTGGCGGGTCATCGAGGCCGAGGTCGTGCCGACCTGTGAGGCGGCCGGGATCGGACAGGTGGTGTGGTCCCCGATGGCCCAGGGCGTGCTCACCGGCAAGTACCTGCCCGGGGCGGCGCCCCCGGAGGGTTCGCGGGCGACCGATCCGCACGGTTCCGGCTTCATCTCCCGCTGGCTGCGCGACGACGTGCTGGAGCGGGTCCAGGCGCTGCGACCGATGGCGCAGGACGCCGGCCTGACGATGGCCCAGCTCGCCGTCGCCTGGGTGCTCGGCAATGCCAACGTCTCGGCGGCGATCATCGGGGCGTCCCGGCCCGAGCAGGTGTCGGACACCGTCCGCGCCAGCGGGGTCACGCTGCCCGACGACCTGCGCGCACGGATCGACGAGGTCCTCGGCGATGTGGTGTCGCGCGACCCGTCCCTGACCACCTCCCCGGCCACCCGGCCCTGACGCAGGAGCGAACGATGTCCTGGACCTGGCAGATGCAGCACGCCGACGGCACACCGGCTGACGTGCGCTCGGTGACCCCGCCTGCCGCCGGATTCCCCAACCAGGCCGAGGCCGAGACCTGGATCGGTGAGGTGTGGCGCGAGCTGCTCGCAGACGGGGTGGACGCCGTCCTGCTCCACGAGGAGGGCCGGCGGGTCTACGGCCCGATGAGCCTGCACCCCAGCGCCTGAACCCCGGCACGTCCGTCGCCCGCCGTCAGGGGTGGCGGCAGGCGAGGGACGCAGCCGAGGTCGGCCGCCCGTGCGGTAGCCTGTGCCTGCACGACAAGCAGTCCGAGTCCAGGGGAAGCCGGTGCGATTCCGGCGCTGTCCCGCAACCGTGAGCCCTCCCGGGCAAGTCGGAGCACCTGGCGGACTGCGGCTCCATACACCGTCCGAGGCAGACGGTGGAGCCCGTCCGGGTCACCCCGGCGGATCCACCTCACCTGGGCCTGATCGAAGGGCACACTGGTGACCATCCACAGCGGCACGCGCCGCCTCATCTCCCCGCTCCTGGCCGCAGCCCTGGCGCTGCTGGCCGTCGTCGCCGTCTCCGGCACCGCGCAGGCCTCGGCCTACCGCTACTGGTCCTACTGGCAGGGCTCGACCGGGACGTGGGTCGCGGCCATGACCGGTCCGGGCGACTACTCGGTCGTCGACCGGGACGTGCAGGGGTGGCGCTTCGGCATCACCGCCGACCTGCCCTCGGTCCCCCCGGACAACTCGCCCGACTTCGCCACGCTGTGCCCGCAGCTGGCCGCCGACACACCGCCGGCCGGTGCTGTGCGGGTCGCCGTCGTGGTCGACGCCGGGTTCGTCGCGGACGCGCCGTCGGGCCAGGTGCCCCCGGCCGACTCGATCTCCTGTGTGACCGTCCCGGAGGGCGCCTCGGGGAACCAGGCACTGGCCGCCGCAGTCTCGGTGACCGACGAGCAGGGCCTGGTCTGCTCGATCGGCGGATACCCGCAGGGTGAGTGCACGTCCGAGGTCGCCGACGCCGATGCCGCGGCCGCCGCACAGGCGGCCAAGCAGGAGTCGGCCAACCCCGCGACGCCCGGCGCGAGCCAGACCAGCGCCGCGACCGAATCCGCCGGAAACCCGCTGGGCGCCTGGGCTCCCGTCGCCGGCATCGCCGCGGTGGCCGCCCTGGTCGTCGCCACCGTCGCCGTGGTCCGGTCCCGGCGCCGGCCGGAGTCCGAGTAGCAGCGATGGCCGCCCCCGCTGTGGCCGGGACCGGGGTTCCTGCCCCGGTCCCGGCCACGCGCGCGCGGGCCGCCCGGTACCTGCATCCGCTGGCCTGGTGGGCGTGGGCCCTGGGCCTCATGGTGGCCGCCACCCGCACGACCAACCCGGTCATCCTCGGCCTGATCCTGGGCTGCCTGTCCCTGGTCGTGGCAGCGCGGCGACCCCTCGCGCCCTGGGCGGGGGCGTACACGGCTGCCCTGCGCCTGGGACTGGTCGTCCTGATCGCCCGCACCGTGCTGCAGGTGGTGCTCGGCGCCCCCGTCGGCATCACCACCGCGGTGCGACTGCCCGAGCTGCCCCTGCCGACGTGGATGGCGGGCATCCGGGTGGGTGGCCTGGTGACCTGGGAGTCTGTCGTCATCGGCCTGTGCGAGGGGCTGCGCCTGGCGACGATCATCGCCTGCGTGGGCGCGGCCAACTCACTGGCTGCACCCAGCCGGCTGCTTCGCTCCGTCCCCGCCGCGCTCTACGAGGTGGGGGTGGCCGTCGTCGTCGCCCTCACGTTCGCCCCCCACCTGCTGCAGGACGCCCGCCGGATCCGGGCCGCCCGACGCCTGCGCGGGCACCAGGACGGCCGGATCGCCGGGTTCGCCCGCGCGGCCGGTCCCGTGCTCGACGGCGGGCTGGAGCGCTCGATCCAGCTGGCCGCCGCGATGGACAGCCGGGGGTACGGCCGGTCCGGGGACCTGAGCCCTGCGCAGCGGGCCCAGCAGGCTGCGCTGCTCCTCGGCGGACTCGTCGGGATGCTCGTCGGCCTGTACGGCCTTTTCGACTCGGCGGCGCCACGCTGGCTGGGCTGGCCGCTCCTCGCCGCGGGCTCGGCCGCAGCCGCCCTCGGGATGCGTGCGGCCGGCCGGCGCAGCGTCCGCACCGCCTACCGCCCCGATCCCTGGCGCGCGCCGGAGTGGCTGACCAGCCTGGCCGGCGTGCTGGTCGCCGGCTGCTTCGTGGCCGTCGCGGCCCCCGAGCACCTGGCCATGCCCACCGTCCCCCTCGGCGTGCCGGTCGTGACCCCGGTGATCCTGGCCTGCCTGCTGCTCAGCACCGGACCGGCCTGGTGGACCCCGCCCGTTCCCGCAACCGGGGGGGTCGCATGAACGACGACAGCCTGATCCGCTTCGAGTCGGTGTCGGTCACCTACCCCGGGGCCACCCGGCCGACCCTGCGCGACGTCGACCTGACCATCGGCGAGGGAGAGCTCGTGCTCGTGGTCGGGCGCACCGGCAGCGGCAAGTCGACCCTCCTCAAGTGCGTGAACGGCCTCGTGCCGCACTTCACCGGCGGGCTCCTGGCCGGACGGGTGATGGTCGACGGCAGGGACACCCGAACCTCCCCGCCTCGCGAGCTGGCCGACGTCGTGGGCATGGTCGGGCAGGACCCACAGGCCGGGTTCGTCGCCGAGATCGTGGAGGACGAGCTCGCCTACGGGATGGAGTGCCTCGGCATCCCCGCGGACACGATGCGCAGGCGCGTGGAGGAGACCCTGGACCTGCTCGGGCTGTCCGACCTGCGCCAGCGCTCCCTGGCGACCCTGTCCGGGGGGCAGCGCCAACGCGTCGCCATCGGCGCGTCGCTCACCTGCCATCCGCGCGTCCTCGTGCTCGACGAGCCCACCTCGGCGCTGGACCCCGGAGCTGCCGAGGAGGTCCTGGCCGCCCTGCAGCGCCTGGTCCACGACCTCGGCATGACCGTGGTGCTGGCCGAGCACCGCCTGGAGCGGGTCGTCCAGTACGCCGATCGCGTCCTGGTCGTCGATGACGGTCGGGTCCGCGACGGCGACCCCAGCCTCATGATGGCCGACGCCCCGGTCGCACCCCCCGTGGTCGAGCTGGGCCGCCTGGCGGGATGGTCCCCGCTGCCCCTCTCCGTCCGGGACGCACGCCGTGCCGCCGGCACGTTGCGGGCGCGCCTGCGAGCGCTGCCCGCCCCCGAGGAAGCCGATCCCGCCGTCCGAGCCGGCACGTTGGACGACCCCGGAGTCCACGCCCGCGGCCTGCGTGCCGGATACGGCCGGCGCACCGTGCTGCGGGCGGTCGATGTGGACGCCGGCCCCGGTGAGGTGGTGGCGCTGATGGGCCGAAACGGCGCGGGCAAGTCCACCCTGCTCTCGACGCTGGCAGGCATGCGCCGGCCCGCCGCCGGGACGGTCCGCGTCGCCGGCCTGGATCCCGCAGAGCTCACGGGGCCCCGACTCGTGTCCACGGTCGGCCTGGTCCCCCAGGAGCCCGCCGACCTGCTCTACGCGACCAGCGTGCGCGCCGAGTGCGCGGACGCCGACCGCAGCGCGCACGCGCCCGGGGGCGCTGCCGCCGCCATCCTGGAGGTGCTCTCCCCGGGGATCGCCCCGCAGGCCCACCCCCGGGAGCTGTCCGAGGGGCAGCGGCTCGCCCTGGCGCTGGCCGTGGTGCTGGCCGCCCGCCCACCGGTCCTGCTGCTCGACGAGCCAACCCGCGGCTTGGACTACGGAGCCAAGCGTCGGCTCGTCGAGCTGCTGCGGGCCCTGCGCACCCAGCAGCACTGCGTTGTCCTGGCCACCCACGACGTCGAGCTGGTCGCCGAGGTGGCGACGCGGGTGGTCGTGCTGGCCGACGGCGATGTCGTCGCGGACGGGGCGACGGGGCGCGTCGTGCGCTCGTCGCCGCTGTTCGCCCCGCAGGTGGCCAAGATCCTCACCCCCGGACCGTGGTTGACGGTCGGCCAGGTGGCCACGGCCCTGGCGGTGCCGGGGTGAGCGGGCACGCGGTCCCCCTGTCCCGCCGGGCGGCCCTTGCCATCGGGGCGGCCACCGTCGTCGGCGTGCTGGCGTTCACCTGGCCGATGCTGGCCACACCGGGCTCGCAGCTGCTGGCCCATGCCGGGGATGCTCCCCTGGTCTTCGGGCTGCTCGTCCCCCTCGTCATGGCCGTCGCCCTGGCCCTGGTGACCGACGGGGCCATGAGCGCGAAGGCCGTGGCGCTGCTCGGGGTCCTGGCCGCCTGCGCGGCGGGGCTGCGGGCGCTCGGGGCGGGCATCGCCGGGCTGGAGCCGATCTGGATCGTGATCGTGCTGGGGGGCTACGCCCTGGGCGCGGGCTTCGGCTTCGTGCTGGGCGCGGTGTGCCTGCTCGCCTCGGCGCTGCTCACCGGGGGGGTCGGGCCGTGGTTGCCGTTCCAGATGGTGACTGCAGCCTGGGTCGGGCTCGGAGCCGGGCTGCTGGCAGGGCGGCTGCCCCGCCGCGGCGAGATGGTGCTGCTCGCCGGATACGCCACCGTGGCCGCACTCGCGTACGGCTGGCTGATGAACCTGTGGTTCTGGCCGACCCTGACCAGCCTGCCCGACCCGATCGGGTTCGTCCCCGGGGCGCCACCTGGGGAGAACGTCGGCCACTGGATCCGGTTCAACCTGGTGACCAGCCTGGGCTACGACATCCCCCGGGCGGGCCTGACGTGCGCCGCTGTCCTGCTCGTGGGCCGTCGGGTGCTGGAATCCCTGCGCCGGGCCTCCCGCACCGCCGCCTTCGACACCGCCGCGACCTTCCGGCCCGACCCGCCCGACACCGCGGCCGCTCCCCCAGTGGCCCCCGCCCCACCCGGGACCCGCTGATGCGCGTCGAGCTGCTGGGCACCGGCAGCGCCGACGGCTGGCCCAACCCGTTCTGCTCATGCCCCCGGTGCACGTGGGCGCGCGAGGTCGGGATCGTGCGCCGCCGCACCAGCGTCCTGGTGGACGGATCGCTGCTCATCGACCCCGGCCCGGACATCGGCAGCACCGGGACGGACCTGTCCGGCGTGCGGACGGTCCTGATCACACACGACCACCCGGACCACCTCGACCCGGCGTTCCTGCTGGCGTGGGCCTGGGCGTCGGGCCCCGCACTGGTGGTCGCCGGGCCGGGTCCCGCCCTGCAGCGGTGCAGGCCGTGGGTCGGTCCGGCGGCACCGGTCCGGTTCGTCGCGGTGGCGCCCGGGGACGTCCTGGCCGCCGAGGGAGGGCTCGGGGTGCGGGTGCTGCCCGCCGCGCACTCGACCACGGGCGGGCTGCGCCACGACGGCACGGCCGTGCTCTACGAGGTGACCGGGGACGCCCGGATCCTGTACGCCACCGACACTGCCCACCTGCCCCACGAGGACCTGGCCGGGCCCTACGACCTGGTCCTGCTGGAGCTCACCTTCGGGACCCGTACCGACCATGGCACCGCCCACCTGGACCTGCCGGGGTTCGGCCGCGAGGTGGCCCGCCTCCGGATGGAGCGCCGGCTCGCCGCCGGTGGCCGGGTCGTGGCCGTGCACCTGTCGCACCACAACCCGACCGACCTGGCCGAGCGCCTGGCCGCGATGGGCGCCCTTGCGCCACGGGACGGCACCGTGCTCGTGCTCCCCCAGTCCGACCCAGCCGGCCCGGGCCTGCCCTCCCCCACCTACCCCAGGCCTCCCCGACGGCTGCTCATCACCGGCGGTGCCCGCAGCGGCAAGAGCCACCGGGCCGAGGCACTGGCCCGCAACCATGACCGGGTCCGCTACGTCGCCACGGCGCCGAACCGACCCGACGACGCCGAGTGGCAGCTGCGCATCGCCGCCCACCGGGCACGCCGCCCGCCCGGCTGGCAGGTCGTGGAGACCGGAGACCTCGCTGGTGTCCTCGCCGCGGCCACACCGGGATCCCTGGTCCTGGTCGACTGCCTGACGCTGTGGTTGACCGGCGTCGTCGACGCCGCTGAAGCGTGGGAGCGCCCCGACCTGGCTACGGCCTCCGTGGACAGCGCCGTCGCCGACGTCGTGCGGGCCCTGGCGACCAGCGCGGCCGACGTGATCCTGGTGACCAACGAGGTCGGATCGGGCATCGTCCCGGCCAGCGCATCCGGGAGGTTGTTCCGCGACCTGATGGGCCGGGCGAACGCGGCGCTGGCGCGGGCCTGTGACGACGTGGAGCTGGTGGTGGCCGGAATCCCCAGCGCGATGAAGGGACGGCAATGGACGACTTCGACCTGAGCAGGTGGGCGGCCGGGATCGCCACCCCGGACGCTGGCGCCCGCGCCCGGGCGGGCGCACGCCAGGCGGTGCTGACCAAGCCGGCCGGGGCCCTGGGTCGGCTCGAGGAGCTCTCGGAGTGGCTCTCCGCGGTGACCGGGCACTGCCCGCCGCCACCGATCACCCGCCCTGCCCTGGCGATCCTGGCCGGCGATCACGGCATCGCCCGGACCGCGGCGACGAGCGCCTACCCGCCGGAGGTGACGGCCCAGATGGTCGCGACGTTCGTCGCCGGCGGTGCGGCCGCGACGGTGCTGGCGCGCAGCCGCGGGGTCCAGGTCAGCGTCGTCGACGTCAGCGTGGATGTCGACTGGTCGACGATCGACGCGGACCTGCCCGCGGCGGTGACCAGTCGCCGCATCGTCCGGGGCAGCGGCTCCATCGACCGCGAGGACGCCATCACCCCGGCCCAGGCCCGTGCCGGCCTCGAGCTGGGGGCGCACATCGTCGACGAGCTCGTGGACGAGGGAGCGGACCTGCTGGTCGTCGGCGACATGGGGATCGGCAACACGACGCCGGCGGCGGCCCTCGTGGGACTGCTGGCCGACGTCGACGCCGCACGGGTCGTGGGGCGCGGGACGGGGATCGACGACCTGACCTGGATGCGCAAGACCGCCGCCGTGCGCGACGCGATGCGCCGCGGCCGGCCGCTGCGAGGTGACCCGGTCGCGCTGCTGGCAGCCGTGGGAGGCGCGGACTTCGCAGCCACCACCGGGTTCCTGCTCCAGGCGGCCCTGCGCCGCCGTCCCGTGCTGCTCGACGGGATCGTGTCGTGCGCCTGTGCGCTGGTCGCCCACCGGATCGCGTTCCGGGCCCGGGAGTGGTGGCTGGCCACGCACCGCAGCACCGAGCCTGCGGCGCAGGAGGCCCTGGCTCGGCTGTCGCTGGAACCCCTGGTCGACCTCGGGATGCGCCTCGGAGAGGGCAGCGGTGCCCTGGTGGCACTGCCCCTGGTGACCGCGGCCGGCGACCTGCTCCGGGAGATGGCGACATTCGAGTCCGCGGGCGTCAGCCGGGGGGACCAGCGGTGACCGCGTGGCGCAACGAGGTCAGCTACGCCGTGGGGACGCTGACCCGCGTCCCGGTCCCGCCGCCCCCGCTGCTGGACCGTGCGGTGGCGGGTCGCGGGCTGGCCATGGCCCCGATCGTGGGGGCCGCGGTGGGACTGCTCAGCGGGCTGCCGCTGCTGTTCAGCCAGGCGGACACGCTCGGACGGCTCATGTCGGCCACCGTCGTGGTGGCCCTGGCCGCATGGCTGACCCGGGCCCTGCACTGGGACGGGCTGGCTGACCTCGCGGACGGCCTGGGCAGCCGGCGACCAGCCCCGGAGGCCCTGGACGTGATGCGCCGGTCGGACATCGGGCCGTTCGGGGTACTGGTCGTGCTGACGACCGCGAGCCTGCAGGTGCTGGGCCTGGCCCGGGTCCCCAGCGGCACGACCAGCCTGGGCGTGTGGGTCCTCACCCTCGCGACGGCACGTCTGGCCCTGGCGGCCGGCGCCAGCCAGTGGGTTCACCCCGCCCGACCTGATGGTCTGGGCGCCCTGGTGATCGGAGCGGTGACCCGAACCCGCCTGGCCCTGGCCGCCGTGCTCGCCGTCGTGGTGGGGGGCGTGCAGGCTGCCAGCGGCTACGTGCCCTGGTCCGTGGCTCTGCTCTGGGCGCCCGTGGCCAGCCTGGTTGTGGCCGCCGTGGTCGCGGTCGTCGCCGCGCGGCGGCTCGGTGGTTCCACCGGAGATGTCCTCGGAGCCACCACCGAGATCGCCACCGCGACAGTCCTGGTCCTGCTCACCTGGCACTGAGCCCAGGGCTGAGCCGCGTCAGGACGGGCCTGCGCCCTGCCGCGGGGAGCGGTCCACGAAGGGGACCTGGGCGAGGAACGCAGGGACCGACCGGCCGCGGACGTCGATGGCCACCTCAGCTCCCACTTCGAGCGCCGGGTCCACCAGGGCCAGCGCGATCCCGGTGCGCAGGGTCGGCGAGAACGTGCCGGAGGTGGTCACCCCCATGGTCGTGCCGTCGGTGGCCAGCACGGCCATCCCCGGGCGGGGGATCCCCCGCCCGGACACCCGCAGGCCGCGCAGCGCCCGGGATCGGCCCGCGCCACGCTGGGCGAGCAGGGCCTCGCGTCCCGTGAAGGTGGGCTTCGACCAACCGACGGCCCACGACAGCCCGGCCTCGACGGGGCTGATGGTCCGGGAGATGTCCTGACCGTGCAGCGGGTAGCCCATCTCGGTGCGCAGGGTGTCGCGCGCCCCCAGCCCGCACGGGGTCGCGCGGGCCGTGGCGCGGTCCCACAGCGACGGCAGCGCGGCAGCCTCGGCGATGACCTCGTAGCCGAGCTCGCCGGTGTAGCCGGTGCGGCACAGCAGGGCCGGGCGCCCTCCGACGGTCGTGGGAGCCACCGCCATGTAGTCCAGCGGGGCGCTCAGCAGGCCCAGGTCGGTGACGACCGCGGTGCTCTCCGGCCCCTGGATCGCCAGGATGCCGAGCTCACCGTGCCGATCCACCAGCTCCACCCCGGCTGGGAGGGCTGCCCGCAGGGTCTCGCGCACCGTGGCGGCATTGGCTGCGTTGGGCACCAGCAGCAGCTCGTCGCCGGCCAGCCAGTAGCCGATCAGGTCATCGATCACGCCGCCGTCCGGGGCGCACAGCATCGTGTACTGCGCCCGGCCCACGCGGATGCGCGCGAGGTCGTTGGCCAGGACCAGGTTCAGGCTCTCGACCGCGCCCGGCCCCCGCACCAGCAGCGTGCCCATGTGCGAGACGTCGAACACCCCCGCAGCGGTCCGGACCGCGGTGTGCTCCGCGACCACACCCGTCGGGTACTCCAGCGGCATCTGCCATCCGCCGAAGTCGCCCATGCGCGCGCCGAGGGCGCGGTGGGCCTCGAACAGGGCCGTCGTTCGGGATGCGCTCACCCCCGGCAGGGTAGCCCAGCACTGCCCCGGCGGCTGTTGTCCGCCACCCGTCCTAAGGTGGGGCCCATGACCTCCGCCTCCCTCGTCGCCGCCCCGGGATCCGTCGACCTGCTCGTGCTCGGCGTGCGGGCCACCGCTGAAGGACCCGTGCTCGCGGACAGCGCCCTGGCACTGCCTGCGGAGCAGCGGGCCGCCCTCGGCGCGGCCCTTGCGGCGGTGGGCGCCCGGGGCACCGCCGACGAGGTGCTGCGCCTGCCGGGCGAGCCGTACGGCCTGCCCCCGCTCATGACGACCGGCCTGGGGCAGGACCCCGTGGACGCGCAGGCCCTGCGGCGGGCGGCGGGCGCGGCGACGCGCGCAGCGTCCGTGCGCAGTGTCGCCGTGGCGCTGCCGTGCGGCAGCGACCCCGCCCTTGTGGAGGCCGTCACCCTCGGCGGGCTCATCGGCGCCTATCGGTACACGGAGCTCCGCTCGCCCGACCCGACCCGGATGTCTCCGCAGGAGCTCAAGGTGGTGGTGAACGACCAGGAGTCGCTCGCCGACGCCCTGGCCCGCGCGATCTCCCTCGGGCGCGGCGTGCGCCTGGCGCGCCGGCTGGTCGACACGCCGCCCGGGCACCTGTACCCGGCCCGGCTGGCCGAGGAGGCCGTGGCGGCGCTGGCGGGCACCGACGTCGAGGTCGCCGTGCTCGACGAGGACGACCTGGCCGACGGCGGGTTCGGCGGCATCCTCGCCGTGGGGCAGGGCTCGGCCAACCCACCGCGCCTGGTCCGCCTGGCCCACCGACCGGAGGGAGCGTCGGCGCACCTGGGCCTGGTCGGCAAGGGCATCACGTTCGACTCCGGTGGGCTGTCGTTGAAGCCGGCCGCGTCGATGGTGCACATGAAGACCGACATGGCCGGGGCGGCCGCCGTCCTGGCAGCCGTGCGCTGCATCGCCGAGCTCGGGATCCCCCTGCAGGTCACCGCCTACCTGGCGGTCGCGGAGAACATGCCCAGCGGCTCGGCGCAGCGACCCGGTGACGTCATCACCGCCTATGGCGGGACCACCGTCGAGGTTCTCAACACCGACGCCGAGGGCCGCCTGGTGATGATGGACGCGCTGGTGCGCTGCAGCGAGGACTCGCCGGACGCGATCGTCGACGTCGCGACGCTCACCGGGGCCCAGATCGTGGCCCTGGGCAGCAGGATCGCGGGCATCATGGCCAACGACGACGGGTGGCGCGAGGAGGTCCACGACGCGGCCAGCGCCGCCGGCGAGCTCGCATGGCCCATGCCGATCCCCGAGGAGATGCGGCCCTCGTTGGACTCCCCCGTGGCGGATCTGGCCAACATCGGGGAGCGCAACGGCGGCATGCTGACCGCCGCGGCGTTCCTCCGTGAGTTCGTCCCCGCGGGGGTGCCGTGGGCGCACATCGACATCGCCGGCCCGTCGTTCGTCGAGTCGACGCCCTGGGCCTACAACGGCAAGGGCGCGACCGGCTACGGGGTGCGGACCCTGGTGACCCTCGCCGAGCGGATGGCCGAGCACTAGGAAGCAGGGCCTGCCTTACCACTCCCATCATCCGCGTCCTACTGGCAGGATGGCCCTCGCGCGCCGGCGGCCAGGCCGGACCGGAATCAGGAACCCGCAGCAGGAAGGTCACCACCCGTGGCAGACAACCAGTTCGACATCGTCATCCTCGGCGGCGGGAGCGGCGGGTACGCCTGCGCCCTTCGGGCGTCGCAACTGGGGCTGTCAGTCGCGCTGATCGAGAAGGACAAGCTCGGCGGGACCTGCCTGCACCGTGGCTGCATCCCGACCAAGGCCCTGCTGCACGCGGCCGAGGTCGCCGACACCGCCCGCGAGAGCCAGCAGTTCGGTGTCAGCACCACCCTGAACGGGATCGACATCCTCAAGGTCAACGCCTACCGCGATGGGGTGGTCGGGCGGCTGTACAAGGGTCTGCAGGGCCTGGTCAAGTCCAAGGCGATCACCTACGTCGAGGGTACAGGTCGGCTCGTGTCCGCCACCACCGTTGACGTGGGGGGCACGGCCTACACCGGGCGCAACGTGGTGCTGGCAACCGGGTCGTACTCGCGCAGCCTGCCCGGCCTGGACATCGGCGGTCGGGTCATGACCAGCGACCAGGCCCTGAACCTGGAGTACATCCCCTCCAGCGTCATCGTGCTGGGCGGCGGTGTCATCGGCGTGGAGTTCGCCTCGGTCTGGAAGTCCTTCGGCGCGGACGTGACGATCATCGAGGCATTGCCGCGGCTGGTCCCCAACGAGGACGAGTCAGTCTCCAAGGCGCTGGAGCGGGCGTTCCGCAAGCGCAAGATCAACTTCAAGACCGGGGTCCGGTTCTCGGGCGTGACCCAGGACGACAACGGTGTGGTCGCGACGCTGGAGGACGGGTCGACCTACTCGGCGGACATCATGCTGGTGGCCGTGGGCCGCGGTCCCAACGCCTCCGGCCTGGGCTACGAGGAAGTTGGCATCGCGATGGAGCGCGGCTGGGTGCTCGCCAACGAGCGCCTGGCGACCAACGTCCCCGGGGTGTTCGCGGTCGGCGACATCGTCCCGGGCCTGCAGCTGGCCCATCGCGGGTTCCAGCAGGGCATCTTCGTCGCCGAGGAGATCGCCGGGCTCAACCCACCGGCGATCGACGAGCTCGGAATCCCTCGTGTCACCTACTGCGAGCCCGAGATCGGTTCCATCGGCCTGACGGAGAACCAGGCGAAGGAGAAGTTCGGCGCCGAGGCCGTGGAGTCCTACGAGTACAACCTCGGGGGCAACGGCAAGAGCCAGATCCTGGCCACCACGGGCTTCATCAAGCTGGTCCGGCGCAAGGACGGCCCTGTGGTCGGCGTGCACATGCTCGGAGCGCGCATCGGCGAGCAGATCGGCGAGGCACAGCTGATCTACAACTGGGAGGCGTTCCCTGCCGAGGTCGCAGCACTGGTGCACGCCCACCCGACCCAGAACGAGGCCCTGGGCGAGGCGCACCTCGCCCTCGCGGGCAAGCCACTGCACGCCCACGCCTGAGACCCCACGACCTGCACGCCTGATTCGATAGGAGCACAACCGGAGATGTCGGTCACCGTCACCATGCCGCAGCTCGGCGAGAGCGTCACCGAGGGAACGGTCACCCGCTGGCTCAAGGCCGTGGGCGACACGGTCGCCGCAGACGAGCCGCTGCTCGAGGTCTCGACCGACAAGGTCGACACCGAGATCCCGGCCCCCGCGTCCGGCGTCCTGCTGGCCATCACGGTGGGCGAGGACGAGACCGTGGCCGTCGGCGCGGCGTTGGGCACCATCGGTGAGGCCGGCGAGGCCCCGGCCCCCACCGCCGCCCCGGCGGCGCCTCAGCCCGCGGTGGCCCCGGCACCGGCCCCGGCCCCGGCACCGGCGCCACCTGCGGCTGCGTCCCGCCCGGTCGCGCACGACCCCTCCCCCGAGTACATCGAGGCGCCGGCCCCGGGCGCGCACGCCGCTGTGCCGGGCTCCGAGACACCGATCGTCCTGCCGGCACTCGGTGAGAGCGTCACGGAGGGGACGGTCACCCGGTGGCTCAAGGCCGTGGGCGACACGGTCGCCGCAGACGAGCCGCTGCTCGAGGTCTCGACCGACAAGGTCGACACCGAGCTGCCTGCACCCGCTGCCGGAACGCTGCTCGAGATCCGCGTGCGCGAGGACGAGACGGCCACAGTCGGGGAGACGCTCGGTGTCATCGGCACGCCGGCGCCGGCCAGCGCCGCTCCGGCTCCGGCTCCGGCTCCGGCTCCGGCTCCGGCTCCGGCTCCGGCTCCGGCTCCGGCTCCCGCTCCGGCCCCGGCTCCCGCTCCGGCCCCCGCTCCGGCCCCG